>JANQWV010000045.1:0-29418 GCA_030729695.1 Flavobacteriales bacterium
TCGCGAAGTTATGAATTCCAATCTTCGAATAGTTAACTTTGGGAACATGATTAAAAAAGCGATAGTCTTATTTATTGCCGCAATTCTTTTTTCAATGCCAGGAAAGTCGCAGATTGTTCCGTGGTATTTTGAAGTGGATGAGAATTTTCTTTTAGGGAAAATTGATTTCGCGAAAGATGGTCGTTTTAATTTGGTAGCAACGAATCGCTCGACTAAATCGTGCTATTTATTGGTTGAAGTGAATTGGGCATTTGAACAAATGGCTGCTGCTGCCGAGAAGGAGGGGATTGTGTTGAAAGTCATTTCAGGAGGAAGAAATTTCAACATGCAAAAAGCCATTTGGGAAAAGAAGTGGAATGCCCGACGTCCGAATTTCAAATCAGATAAAGAAACCGCTCTAGATATTTTGAAATACAGTTCAATGCCCGGTACTTCTCGTCACCATTGGGGAACAGACTTGGATATTAATTCACTTGAGCCAAGTTACTTCGCAAGTGGAAAGGGTAAGAAGGAATACGATTGGCTTCAAAAGAACGCGGCCAGATTTGGTTTTTGTCAGACTTACGATAACAAATCGAATTCGGGAAGATCTGGTTATTCCGAAGAGAAATGGCATTATTCATACATGCCCATTTCAACAGTATTGCTGAATCAATACAACGCAAAAATTGGTTCTGAAAAGATTAACGGTTTTGCAGGCTGTCAGACTGCAAAAGAGGTAGAGATGATTCGTGATTATGTAAATGGAATTGCAGCAGGCTGCAACACGCTTACTTTTCCTTAATCAGTTTTTTCAAATCATTTCCAATGTCCTTTCTGAAATACTTTCCAGCGAAGGAAATGGTGTCGGCTGCCTCGTTACTTTTTCCAATGGCCTCGTGAAGTGAACTTCCGTATGCGGTTGCTGTTAAGACTCTTCCGCCGTTGGTAACCACCTTTGGCCCATTCTTTTTAGTTCCTGCGTGAAATACGATGCAGTCACGAACATCTTCAAGATTTGAAATTTCCTTTCCTTTTTCTGAAGACTCTGGATATCCTTTCGAAACCAACATGGTTGTTGTGCAGTAGCGCGGGTCTACTTGAACATCGCATTCGCCAAGGGTTTGTGTAGCAATGCCTTCGAACAAGTGAAGCAGGTCGCTTTTAATTCTTGGGATTACCACTTCCGTTTCCGGATCGCCCATGCGGCAGTTGTATTCAATTACGTACGGTTCATTTCCAACTTTAATAATTCCAAAGAATATAAATCCGCGGTAATCGATTCCGTCGGCCTTCAATCCTTTCATGGTTGGAATAATGATTTGCGCTTCAATTTTGTCTATGAATTCTGGAGTACAGAAGGGAACTGGTGAAACAGCACCCATTCCACCTGTATTCAATCCCATATCGCCTTCACCAATACGCTTGTAATCTTTTGCTTCCGGCAGAATTTTGTAATTGTTTCCATCGGTCATAATGAAGATGGAACATTCAATTCCTTTCAAAAACTCTTCAATAACAACGGTACTCGA
Organism: Flavobacteriales bacterium; assembly: GCA_030729695.1. GTDB lineage: Bacteria > Bacteroidota > Bacteroidia > Flavobacteriales_D > Sanyastnellaceae > CAIZGX01. Next base: position 1,512 of record JANQWV010000045.1, read on the forward strand.
TGCATTTCCGAATTTTTTATCTGAAAGCATGGCTTTCAATTCTTTCTTCGCTTGAGCAAGGTCATCGAGTATAACAACTCCTTTTCCAGCAGCCAATCCAGATGCCTTTAAGACATAAGGTGCCTTCAAAGTATCCAAGAACGCTTGTCCTTCTTTTAAAGTTCCATTTGTGAATGAAGCATATTTCGCTGTTGGAATACCGTGCTTCACCATGAACTGCTTTGCGAAGTCTTTGCTTCCTTCCAATTGGGCAGCAATGGAGTTTGGGCCAATTACTGAAATGCCCGTAAGCGCTTTATCTTTTTCAAAAAACTCAACGATTCCTTTTACCAAGGGATCTTCTGGACCTACAATGACCATTTTGATGCTGTGTTCAATAACCGCTTTCTTTATAGATTTGAAGTCTGTCGGGTCAATAGGTAGGTTGGTCCCGAACGCTTCGGTACCCGCATTACCGGGAGCTATATATATATTGTGTATAAGCGAACTTTGTGAAATTTTCCACGCGAAAGCGTGCTCTCTACCACCGGAACCTAATATCAATACATTCATGCTCTGAGTTTTTTGCAAAGAAACAATGCATTGACGGCTCTCTCAATTCAACTTACTAACAGAAAAAAGGCTTGGGCCGAAGATATTTGGGTTTATTGTTGAAAAATGCCTATATTTGCACTTGAAATTAAGTAATTGAACAATGAGAGAGGGGCGCTTAACCCCTCTTTTTTTTAGTTATGATAACAGTAGCAGAAATAGAACAATTGGTTCAAACCAAGATAGCCGAAACGGATACTTTATCCGACGCGTTTATTGTTTCTATTTCCGTTCGTCCGGGTAACGCCATTGAGGTTTTACTCGATAAAGATTCTGGATTGAATGTGGAAGATTGCAAGAAAGTGAGTCGCCACGTTGAATCGTCTTTGGATCGCGAGAAAGAAGATTTTTCATTGGAAGTTTCTTCTCCAGGAGTCGGAAAACCGTTGGTGGTTCACAGACAATATGTGAAGAACGTAGGAAGAACAGTGAAAGTGAAAGCAGATGATGGAGAAAAATACGAGGGTGAATTAGCTGAAGTAAGTGAGACGGGAATTGTATTGAAGTACCAAGAAAAAGAGGCACTTCCGGGAAAAAAGAAAAAAGAATGGGTGGAAAAAACAGTCACCCTTGCATTTGATAACATAAAAGAAACCAAAGTAGTAATACGTTTTAATTAACCTTGTCATTATGAAAGGACTAAACCTGATAGAGTCTTTTGCAGACTTTAAAGAATTCAAAAACATCGACCGCGAGACGATCACAAACATCTTGGCGGAAATGTTCAAAGCTATGATTGTAAAGCGCTGGGGCGCTGAAGATGGCTTCGACATCATTATTAACGCAGAGCGTGGAGACTTAGAGATCTGGCGCACACGTCAAGTTGTTCCAGACGGAGAACTTGATGACGAGGTTGCTGAAATCGAAGTGAGCATGGCTCAAAAGATTGTAGACGATCTTGAAGTTGGTGAAGAATTAATCGAAGAAATTAAAATCGAAGATTTCGGTCGCAGAAACATTATGGCTATGGGCCAAGTGTTGAAGAACCGTATTCAAGAGCTTGAGAAAGATCATATCTATCAGAAGTATAAAGAGCGCATTGGAGAAATCATCTCTGGTGAAGTATACCAAGTGTGGAAGCGTGAGATTCTTGTACTCGATGACGAGAACAATGAATTGATTATGCCGAAGGACCAACAGATTCCTTCAGACTTCTACAAGAAGGGAGATACCATTCGTGCGGTTGTTTATCGCGTAGACTTACGTAACAACAGCCCGCAAATTATCCTTTCGCGTACAGCTCCAGAATTCTTAGAGAAATTATTCGAACAAGAAGTTCCAGAGGTATTCGACGGTTTAATTACCATTAAGAAAATTGTTCGCGAACCAGGTGAACGTGCGAAAGTTGCTGTTGAAAGCTACGACGATCGTATTGATCCAGTGGGTGCTTGCGTAGGTATGAAGGGTTCACGTATTCACGGAATTGTTCGTGAGTTACGTAACGAGAACATCGACGTTATTCACTACACAACGAACGAGAACTTGTTAATCGCTCGTGCATTGGCTCCAGCGAAAATTTCGAGTATCAGCATTGACAAAGACAACGCGAAGGCAGACGTATTCTTGAAGCCAGACCAAGTGTCTTTAGCGATTGGAAAGGGTGGACATAACATTCGTCTTGCAGGTAGATTGTGTGGATATGAATTAGATGTTTACCGCGAAACAGATGTTGATATCGACGATGTGGATTTGGAAGAATTCTCAGACGAAATCGACAGTTGGATCATCGACGAATTGAAATCGATCGGTTGCGATACCGCTCGTTCAGTTCTTGAGATTCCGAAAGAAGATTTAGTTAAGCGTACAGATTTAGAAGAGGAGACCATTGAAGAGGTGTTGAGTATTTTGAAATCTGAATTCGAATAATTCGTTTCAATTTTCAGGTGTGCTTGCACACATTCAATGTGTTAAATAGATTTTATAAGGAACGGGAAATAGATTTATGTCAGAAACAAAAGGACCACAACGCTTAGGTAAGGCCGCCACTAACTTAAATGTTAGTAAGGATACCATTATTGAATTCCTTAAGAAAAAGGGAGTTACAGTGGATAACAATCCAATGGCGAAAATTGAGGGTGAAGTATATGATATGCTTTGCGCTGAATTTTCTACGGACCAAAAAGCGAAAGAGGTTGTTCAAGCAGCTGCCACGAAATTGCGTGAGTCACGCGAGTCGTTAAGCATCTCGGACAATAAGAAAAGAAAGGACGGTGAAAGCGAAGAGTTGTCAGATATAGATTTGGCAAAATTCAAACGTCCAGAAGCCGTGGTTGAAAAACCAAAGGCAAAGGCTAAGCCAGTTGAAGCACCAGTTGCTCCGAAGGCTGAAGAGCCTGTGAAAGCTGTAAAAGCGAAAGTAGTTGAGGCTCCTGTTGAGACTCCTGCTCCAGCGGTTGAAGCGCCTGTTGAGGCTCAACCTGAAGAACGTGGCAATGAAGTAAAGGTTGTTGGAAAGATTGATCTTTCGGCCCTTGAAAAACCAAAGCGTGGCAAGAAGGCTGCAGAGCCTAAGAAGGAAGAGCCTAAAAAGTCTAAGAAGGAAGAACCGAAAGTTGAAGTTCCTGTAGCCAAGCCTGAGCCAACTCCTGAAACGGAAGAGGTTAAGCCTGAGGTTGTAGAGAAAGAATTGATTCGCGTAAACGTTGAGAAACTTGCGGGACCAAAGTTGATGGGCAAGATTGTTCTACCTACAACACCTGAAAAGAAATCGCCTGCAGCTACGGCTGCGGAAAACAAAGAAAAGCGCAAGCGTAAGCGCATTTCGAAAGTAGATATTGGACGTCAGCAGGAAATTGATAAGCGCAATGCGAACAAGCCTACACGCACTCCCTATGTTGCTCAACCAAAAGCAGCACCTACGGAAACCGATATTCAAAATCAGATTAAAGAAACACTTGCACGATTAGGTGTGGGTGGAAAATCTAAATCTTCGAAGAACAGAAGAGATAAGCGTTCTCAAGTAGCTCGTCGCAGTGAGCAAGAAGCTGCGCGTATGCTTGAAGAGAATGCGGTATTGAAATTAACCGAGTTCGTAACGGTAAGCGAGTTGGCTACGTTAATGTCGCGGAATGCTACCGAGATTATAGCAGCATGTATGCAGTTAGGAATTTTCGCATCTATTAACCAACGTTTAGATGCAGAAACCATTGCAATCGTTGCAGAAGATTTCGGCTATCAAGTTGAATTTGTTGGAGCTGAAGTAACCGATGCAATTACCGAAGAGGTAGACAACGAAGAAGATCTTCAGTCACGTCCTCCAGTAATTACGGTTATGGGACACGTTGACCACGGTAAAACTTCCCTTCTCGATTACATTCGTAAAGCCGATGTGTTGTCTGGAGAGGCTGGTGGGATTACGCAGCACATTGGTGCGTATACCGTTACCCTTCCAAATGCAAAGAAAATAACATTCTTAGATACTCCTGGTCACGAAGCGTTTACCGCCATGCGTGCGCGTGGAGCTCAAGTAACTGACGTTGCAATCATTGTAATTGCAGCTGACGACAGCGTAATGCCCCAGACAAAAGAGGCGATTAGTCACGCTCAAGCGGCTGGTGTTCCAATGATTTTTGCATTCAATAAAATGGATAAGCCAGAAGCCAATGCAGATCGTTTGAGAGAACAACTTTCTCAAATGAATATTTTGGTGGAAGAGTGGGGTGGAAAATACCAAACACAAGAAATTGCAGCTAAAAAAGGATTGAACATAGACAAGCTTCTTGAAAAAGTATTGCTTGAAGCAGAAATGCTAGATCTTAAAGCGAATCCGAAGAAACGCGCAATAGGTACAATTATCGAATCGTCGTTAGATAAAGGGCGTGGTTTCGTAGCAACCTTGTTGGTTGAAGCGGGAACACTTCGTGTTGGAGATCCAATTCTTGCCGGACAATACAGCGGTAGAGTTCGTGCTATGTTCAACGAACGTGGTGGAAAGGTCGAAGAGGCTGGACCTGCTACGCCAGTTTCAATCTTGGGATTTGAAGGCGCACCAAATGCAGGTGATCGTTTCAACGTATTAGCAGATGAGCGCGAAGCGCGTGAAATTGCAACGAAGCGTCAACAGCTTCAACGCGAGCAAAGTGTTCGTACGAAGAAGCACTTGACCATCGAAGAGATTGGTCGTCGTATAGCTCTTGGAGATTTCAAAGAATTGAACTTGATTGTAAAAGGAGACGTGGACGGTTCTGTAGAAGCGTTGGTAGACTCATTGCAAAAGTTGAGTACAGAGAAGATTCAAGTAAGCATTATTCACAAAGGTGTGGGTCAGATTTCGGAATCAGACGTACTATTGGCATCGGCTTCCGATGCGATTATCGTTGGTTTCCAGGTACGTCCAAGCCAGAGTGCGCGTAAGATTGCAGAAAACGAAGAAATTCAAATCAAGCTATACTCGATTATCTACAAGGCTATTGAAGAAATTAAAGAGGCCATGGAAGGTATGTTGTCTGCACGCATTGAAGAGCAGATCACTGGTACTGCAGAAATTCGTGAAGTATTCAAGATTACGAAAGTGGGAACCATTGCAGGATGCTTCATGTTAGAAGGTAAGGTGAGTCGCAACAGCCGAGTTCGTGTAATTCGCGATGGTATTGTTGTCTACACCGGTCACCTTGGTTCTTTGAAACGTTTCAAAGACGATGTGAAGGAAGTAGTGAAAGGTTACGAATGCGGATTGAACATCGATAAATTCAACGACATCAAAGAAGGAGACTTAGTAGAAGCCTTCGAAGAAGTTGAAGTAAAGCAAACACTATAAAAACAGAAGAGAGCCGAAAAGGCTCTCTTTTTTATTCAGAATTATAAAGCAAAAGACTATGGCAAAAATTAGCAACAAAGCGCCGAAAAACGCAGATGTGGTTGTTACTCTTTTCAATAAGAAAGAAGTAAAAAAATTAAAGCTTGAAAAAGCTCAATTGGTTTTCCTTGAAAGCGAAATCAATGTGAATCGCAATACTGTATTAATGCCTTCATTAACTGAAAAGCATTTTTACGTTGCAGTTGAAGGCACTTGGAACGCAGACGCGAAAGAGGCTATGCGCAAGACAGGTGTTGAAATTCAAGCAGCGGTGAACAAAACCAATCTTGAGTCTTTGCACATTGTGAATCAAAGTTCTTTCGAAAAAGCAGCTTGGTATTTGGCTGAAGGTGCTGCCTTGAGTAACTATCAATTCTTGAAGTATTTCAAGGAAAAGGAAAACAAGAAGAACACCCTTTCAAAAATCTTTGTAACCGATGCTACCATTAGTGAAGGCGAGTGGCTAGAATTACAAGGCATCATACAAGGAACAGAATTGGCGCGCACGTTGGTTAACGAGCCAGTGTCATATTTAACAGCAACTCAGTTCTCATCAGAAATGACGAAGGCTGGAAAAGTAGCTGGATTCAAAACGCAAGTTTTGAACAAGAAACAAATTGAAGCACTTAAGATGGGTGGACTTCTTGGTGTGAATAAGGGCAGTATTGATCCGCCTACTTTCACAATCATGGAGTACAAACCAAAGAATGCGAAAAACAAAAAGCCAATTGTTTTAGTTGGTAAGGGTGTGGTATTCGATACGGGTGGATTAAGCTTGAAGCCAACTCCAGGTTCAATGGATGAAATGAAATGCGACATGGCGGGTGGTGCTGCAGTAATAGGTGCGATCTATGCAATTGCTGCAAACAAGCTTCCTGTGCACGTTGTAGCGCTTGTGCCTGCAACGGACAACCGTCCGGGTGGAAATGCATTGTGTCCGCAAGACGTAATCACCATCAGCGATGGAACTACTGTTGAGGTCTTGAACACAGACGCTGAAGGAAGATTGATTCTTGCAGATGCGTTGGTTTATGCTAAGAAATACAAACCAGAATTGGTAATAGATTTGGCAACATTAACCGGTGCTGCTGTGCGTTCAATTGGGACCTACGCAAGTGCGGTTATGGCTACTGCCGATCAAAAGGTGGTAAACAACTTAATGGATAGCGGTTTCGAAGTTTGGGAAAGATTAATTCAATTCCCAATGTGGAAGGAATACGGTGAAGAGATGAAGAGCGATGTAGCTGACTTGAAGAATTTAGGTGGTGCATTTGCTGGGCAAATCTCTGCTGCGAAATTCTTAGAGCATTTCACAGACTACCCATGGATTCACATTGATATTGCGGGTCCAGCATACCAAAACAAGGTTGATGCCTACCGCACGAAAGGCGGAGTAGGAGTAGGTGTTCGTTTGTTATACGATTTCATTAAAAAGAATTACGCTAACTAAACCGAATAATCATTCGGTTTGAAAACCATTTGAAAATGGAAAGAGTGAAAGTTGGTATTAGCTGCGGCGACATGAACGGCGTGGGGTTGGAAACAATCCTGAAAGTGTTCTGCGATGCGCGCATGCTTGAACACATTGTTCCAGTCATTTATTCGCACGCTGAAATTATTAAGCAAACGAAGCGCATTGGTGGAATGGAAGAATTCACCTATCAGAATGCTACAACCGCAGCAGAAGCAGTTGCCAAAAAGGTGAATCTGGTTAATTGCTGGAAAGAGTTTAAAGGAGATATCGAATGGGGAAAGCCAACCGCAATTGGTGGTGAAATGGCGCGTAGAAGTTTAGAAATGGCAGCAAGTGATTTAGCTTCGAATAAAATCGATGTCTTAGTAACTGCTCCTTTCAATAAAGACAATGTTCAAAATGCAGAGTTTAAATTTCCAGGACACACCGAATATCTAGCGAAAATGGCAGGTACAGAAAAGGTTTTAATGTTCTTGGTTAGCCCGGCTTTAAAAATTGGTATTGTAACCGGACATGTTCCATTGAAGGACGTAAGCGCAAGTATTACAAAAGAAAAAATCACGGAGAAGTTGGTGCTTATGCGCGAAAGTCTTGAACGTGATTTTGGAGTGGCAACTCCACGTATTGCAGTTTTAGGGTTGAACCCGCATGCTGGCGACAACGGTTTAATTGGAACTGAAGAAAAAGAAATTATTCTTCCAGTTGTTCGTGAGCAAATGGAAAAAGGATTTCAAGTTTACGGACCTTACGGTGCCGACGGATTCTTTGGCACAGGTGCTTACAAGCAGTTCGATGCTGTATTGGCAATGTATCACGATCAAGGCTTAGCACCATTCAAAGCATTGGCTTTCGATAATGGGGTAAACTTCACTGCTGGACTTCCTATTGTAAGAACTTCTCCAGATCACGGTGTTGCTTATGACATAGCGGGAAAGGGAACAGCAGATGAATCGTCGTTGCGTGCTGCTATTTTTACTGCAACTGATGTTTTCCTCAAGCGCAAAGAGTATCGTGGTTTTTCGAGTAACCCTTTACAAAAGCAAGACATTAAAGAGAATAGAGAAGACCGTCGCGAATGAGAGTGAAAGTCTTGGTTATTGGGCATACGCATGAACCTTACGTCAAGGAAGGTATTGCGCGTTACACCAAGAGACTTCCACATTACTGCACGTTCGAATATGTTGAATTGAAGGATATTTCGTCGAAGAGTTCAACGCCAGATATTCAAAAGAACAAAGAGGGGGAACTTATTCTAAAGCAACTCAAGCCCGAAGATTTTTTGTGCTTGCTAGATGAAAAAGGTAAGGCCTTCACTTCAGTAAATTTCGCGAAACACATCGAGAAGAAGCAACTCGCAGGAACCAAATCATGGGTTCTTGTGATTGGTGGTGCACATGGATTTTCAGACGATGTCTATGCTCGAGCGAACGAACAAGTTCGATTGTCTGACATGACTTTTCCGCACGACTTGGTGCGAATTGTTTTGGTGGAACAATTGTACAGAGCCTTCACCATTATTCGTGGTGAAGGATATCATCATATTTAATTAAGACAACTTCGAAAGCGCTGCTTCCAATGAAGCAATCGATTGCGTTACATCTTCGTGCGAAGCTGTTCCTACACTTAATCTGTACCAAGTAGAATCGTCAGAAGCGCCGAACGCACGGAAAGGAACAATAGCCACTTTCGCTTCATTCAAGATATACGAAGTAATGTCGCCCGTGTTTTTAAGTGTGTTTCCATCTGCGGTTTTCTTTCCAATTAAATTGAATTGAACCGTTAGATAAATAGCAGCTGCTGGAGGAATGGCACGAACCGCAAATCCTTTTTCACGCAAGCTTTCAAAGCCAGCGTAGAATCCGTTTAAGCGTGTTTGCAATTCTTCTTTGATCCACGTCAAATAGTTGTCGAGCAACGAAATGTTTTGCAAGTATCTGCCTGCTGCAATCTGCTCTGGACGCGGCGCCCAAGCACCTACGTGACCGAGAATGCTCTTCATTTTATCAATGATAAACTCTGGACCAAATCCCCATCCAACGCGAACGCCAGTAGCGGCAAGTGATTTCGAAATACCGTCTACGAAGACTGTGTATTTTCTCATTTCTGGGCGAAGTGTAACAGGGTCAAAGTGCTGTGTATCTCCGAAAGTAAGCAACGAATAAATTTGATCGTACATCACGTACAACGGTTTTTCGTTTGCCCCACGTTTCGCATTTTCTTCCAACACCATGTCGCAAATGCTTTCAAGTTGTGCTTTTGAAAACACAGTTCCTGTTGGGTTCAATGGTGAGCATAACGCCAACAAAGAAGCACCTTGAATGTGTTCCTTCAACATATCTGCATTCGGCATGAAGTTGTCTTCAGGAAGTGTTTCAACGAACACTTGATGCGCGTGAGAAAGATGTGTGTAGTGGTTGTTATTCCAAGACGGAACAGGGAAAACAACTTTGTCTCCCGGATCAACGATAGCTTGGAAGATGGCGTAAATGATAGGACGCGCACCTCCGGCTACTAAAATTTCTTCAGCAGAATATTCAAGACCTTGTTTTTCTTTTAGCAATTGCACAACAGCGTTGCGCAGTTCAACTACACCATTCGCAACAGGGTAGTTGGTTAAATCTTCGTTGTAACAATCAATGATGAACTGTTTCAGTTCAGCAGGAATCGGGAAGATTTGTGGATTGAAATCACCAATGGTGAAGTTGTGTATTTTTTCTCCTTGAAGAATACGATCGCGAATTTCTCCGCCTAGTTTAATGATTTCAGAACCAATAAGATTCTCTGCCATTTGCGAAACACGCAAGTTTAGCTTTTCTTGCTGAAGGGTAGCACTCATTTCAATAAATTGTCTCTCAGTAATTAGTGGAGCAAAAATAGTCTTTTTTAGGACTAATTCAGCTATTCTCCGGTTTCATGAAGAATTTCTAGGATTGTTCGAAAAGCCACAGCGCGATTGCCGTATTTGTCGACATGGTCTTTTTGCAGTCGAGGGGCATGTTCCGCGAAGTAGCTATCTAACTCTCCGCGATTAAGAGCAGTGTATTGAACGGCATAGGTAACACCATTTTCTTCTTCCCCATGAACACGTAGAATGCGGTTTTGAAGAAATTTGCCCGTATTCATGACGTCTGGAATGTGAATGTCTTTCATCCAGGTAATCCATTCTTGGTGAATTTCGGGGTCTACGCTTACGGTAACGTTGTATACAATCTTATTCATGGTGTTTTCTTGGGAACAAAGATGTGGAGTTTTTCAAAAAGAAGATTAGATTTGAAGAAAATTAATAATTATGCAAACGGGTTTCAAACATTTACACATTTTACTTCCTTATTTATTGTTGCTTCTTCCATTATTAGCCATCGTTGTTTCATTGGTGAAAGAGAAGAACGAAACCGTTTCAGGCAAGCCAAGCAAGTTGGTTTTGTTTTCATTAATTTTTTCTCACATCCAGTTAGTTGTAGGATTGGTTTTGTTGGTGATGAACATCATGAGCAACAGCAACATCATGAAGACTCCAGAGCTACGTAAGAAATTAGTTGAACACCCTGCAATGATGATCTTAGCGGTTGTGTTTATCACGATTGGATATTCAAAAGCAAAGCGTGCTACAAACGGACGTGATCGCGCGAAGAAGATTGCAATTTTCTACGGATTGGGTTTGTTGATTAGCATTGTTGCTATGAGCTACATGGGCTACTGGTCTAAAATGGCATTCATGCATTGAGAATGAGTAAGAAGGTTATTTACGTATTGCTATATTCTTTCGTAGCGTTTGTTTTTTCGCTCTGCTTCGAAGCATGTTCAGATGAACCAAAAGTTCAGGGACCTGTCGATGCGCAAGCGTTGTTCATTAAGCGTTGCGCAACATGTCATGGAAGTGAAGGCAATCTTCAGTTAAGTGGAGCGAAGAACATTACGGTGAGTCAGCTTTCCGCCGATGAAATAAAAAATCAGATTATACACGGAAAAGCAGGAATGCCTCCTTTTGAAAGTATGTTAACCGTTCAAGAAATTGATGCGCTGACAGCATACTGCATGAAGTTGTCGGGAAGATAAAAATGGCAAAACTACAAGAGACCAAGAAACCCCAAGAGACCTGTGTGCTCGTGGGTATTGTGAACAAGCGTCAAAACATTGATGTCCTTACCGAGTATTTAGATGAGTTGGCTTTTCTAGCCACAACAGCCGATGCGTTTTGTGTGAAGCGCTATTGGCAAAACCTCGATCATCCAGACAATAGAACCTTTGTGGGTTCTGGTAAAATTCAGGAGATCAAAGATTTTGTTTTCGAGAATGAAGTGGACATGGTCATCTTCGACGATGAACTTTCGCCTTCGCAATTGCGTAACCTCGAGAACTTATTCAACGACGATGATCACAAGGTGAAGATTTTAGATCGAAACAATTTGATCCTCGATATTTTCGCGGCTCGCGCGCAAACAGCTCATGCGAAAGTGCAAGTTGAATTGGCGCAATACGAGTATTTACTTCCGCGCTTAACGCGCATGTGGACGCACTTAGAAAGACAAAAGGGTGGTATTGGAATGCGCGGTCCGGGTGAACTTCAAATTGAAACTGACCGAAGAATTATTCGCGATCGAATAGCCAAGTTGAAAGAAGACTTGAAAATTATTGATCGTCAAAAAACTACGCAGCGCGGAAATCGCGGTGCCATGGTTCGTGTTGCCCTTGTAGGTTATACCAACGTTGGAAAGTCTACCATCATGAACATGATGAGCAAGAGTGAAGTGTTGGCTGAAAACAAATTGTTCGCTACGCTAGACACCACTGTTCGTAAGGTAGTTGTGAAGAATTTACCTTTGTTGTTAAGCGATACAGTAGGGTTCATTCGCAAGCTTCCTCACCAATTAATTGAATCGTTTAAGAGTACGTTGGATGAAGTTCGTGAATCGGATTTGTTGGTGCATGTTGTAGACATTTCACATCCACAATTTGAAGATCATTACAAGGTTGTTATGGAAACGCTTCAAGAGATTGGAGCGGGCGATAAGCCAATGATATTAGCGTTCAACAAAGTAGATGCATATTCTTTCATTGAAAAGGATGAAGACGATCTTACACCTAAGACCGCTGCTAACTTTTCTTTGGAAGAATTAAAAGAATCTTGGATGGCGCGCATGGGTTCTGAAGATGTTGTTTTCATGAGTGCAGCTAAGAAGATTCAGATTGAAGAGTTTCGGGAAATTTTATACGATCGTGCACGTGAGATTCACATTGTTCGTTTTCCGTACAACGATTTTCTCTTCGACGATTTTACTGAATAATTCCGTAAATACTTAATCCCAAATAAACCAAGTAAAGCACAATGCTTTTCTTCAATCCGCGCATCCAATAGGTGTAGATTGAAATGGAATTCACTGCGATGAAGTAGTACCAATTGCTTTCGATATATAAAATTTGTAGAGCTGTTCCGGCTAGGGCAAAAGCTAACACAAATGCGTCGAGTTGAGGCAGTGCTGAGTTTCGTTTTTTCAAGACAAGAAAAAACAATTGCCAGAGAATAATAGATCCAAGCAGAAAAATTAGATGCTGTTTGAAATCCCATACAGGATGTTCAAAGGACGAGTCTGAATTCATCCAACCAAATATTGCGAAGCCAACATAGAACAGTTGCAGCCAGCTCTCTCCTTGTAGGTTGGCTTTTCGACATAAATAGAAATAGATTGCGCTACCGACAATAGCCAAAGGCCAGCACCACGCGGATTCTAAGAGATAGAGAACGGTGTAGGCGAGACTTGTGAGTATGGCAAGAATTTCCAATGCCTAACGTTTACTTAGAATATTCGTTGTTGAAAATCCTTCAACCAAAGGAATAGCAATGGCTTTTCCTCCAGATGCTTTTACTTCCTTTGAGCCAACCATGTAGGTCTTTTTCAACTCATCGGTTTCATCTGGATTGTAATCGCCGCCCTTAACTAATATGTCGGGGTGAATGGCTAGAATTAATTCAAGAGGAGTGTGGTCTGAAAATACGATTGCGGCGTCGACACATCTGAGTGCTTCAAGCACTCTCACGCGAGCCCATTCTGGATTGATGGGACGTTCAGGACCTTTGTTTAAACTACGAACAGAAGCGTCGCTATTGACGCCTATAATAAGCCTGTTGCCTTGCGCAGCAGCTTGCTCGAGGTAGGTGACATGTCCCACATGCAAAATATCGAAAACACCATTGGTAAAAACAATGGTATCGCCAGCTTCACGCCATGCTTTAATTTGCTGCAGTAGTTTTTCCATATTTAATGCGATACGATACAATAAGGAAACCAACGAATCCAGATAGAATTTCCATCAATGTTCTGGTTGACCAAGAAACTGTCGCGAACGTTAATCCAAGTAGGGAGGTCGATGCGTTGTTTTCATCTGCATAGCCCAAGACAATGAACCCAATGATTGTTATGGAATGAAATGCACCCAGTCCACCAGGGGTTGGTGCAAGCATGGCCAAGCTCGCGCAAATCATTAAGAAAACTGATTCATTTAAGCCCATGTGTTCGCAACCTGGAACAGCCAGAAGATTGAACCAAGTCATAAGCAACCAAGCGCCCCAAATTCCAACGGTTAGAAAAATGAATTTGAATTTGCCTTCAATTTTTCCAACGCTTAAAAATGCTTTCCAAGTGCCTCTGATAAATTCAGCGAATTTTTCAATGAATTTATTTTTGAACGTGTGTTTCAAAATATAGCGCAGCACCAAAATTCCTATAACCGCTAGAACGATTAAGGCTATTCCTATTTCCATTGAGAATCCTGGACTTTTTGTTTCATTCATTAATGAAGACAATGTCGAAGGCAAGAGTAAAATTCCCCAAAGAAGAAGCAATCCAAACATCACCATGTCTATCACACGCTCAACGATTACCGTTCCGACTAAAGTGGAAACTGGAATTTTATCTGATTTGAAAAGCAAAGTGCAACGTGCAACTTCTCCGCTTCTTGGCACTAAATCGTTCATGCAATAACCGAAGGCAACGGCATGAATAGCATTCCATGTATTTGCTTTATGTCCGAGAGGTTTCAACAATTGATTCCAGCGAATTCCTCTGAAAATAACCGATACATATTCAATCGCAAGGGCTGCCACAATCCAAATCCAATTGGTGTTTATTATTTGTCCTACAATTTCTTGAATAGAAACTCCCTTGTATGCCCAGTAAAGCAGGCCAATGGCAAGCGCTGTAAATGCGAAATAGCGAATAGCATCACGCCATTTTATTTTTTTGAAAAAGGCCAACAGCACATAAAGCAACAACGCAAAACCATTGCTCCAATAGATCCACAAGGGAAGCTCACTTAGATTACTCATAATTGCATTCGTGGATTTTACCTCTTTAACGGTCCAATCAAATTCTGTTTTTTGATTTACTCGATCGTATTTGAGATTTCCATTTTCATCAAAGAAACAAACGAAATGCTTTCCATGGGTGAAAAGGGTGTCAGGAAAATTCACGAGCATGCTGTCAATAACCGCATTTTCGTTATCGCCCAAATAGAAAGAATGCTTGGTCGAAAATTCAATTGGAAAATCAATTGGGTAAATGCGAGTGCCTTGCGGTAAGTTGAGGCTTTGACCAATATCGCCCGAATACTTAGCGCTGACAAATATTGCAGAGCTAAGCGGAGCGAGGGTTTCAGTATAAGATTCGTTGAATAAAGTGTCAATAACGCCATTGGGAGAGTCGTACAATACAATTCCATTAAGCGCAACAGGTTCATCGCTTTGATTTACAATTTCCATCCATTTCATTGAATGTTTGGCTTTCATTTCACTACCGAATCTTCTGATGTGTAGCTTTTGCTTCAATTCTGAAATAGGAGCATGAATAAAAGAAGCTTCCAATGTTTGCGGTGAAGAACAATCCAATACCCTCCGCTTGTCCTTGTTTCCGTCGCTCCATTGATTAAATACATAAGGAAAGGAATTCTCAGGAACAGCAAGAGGAAGCGGAATATTTACAAAGAATTCTCCTTCAACTTTTTTAAAATGAAGTTTTGAATCGTTGACAATAATTAGTTTCTCGTTCGGAATGTTTGAAGTGAACGTCATGTGAATCGAATCGCCAAGGCCGTATGCTTCTTGAATGTGTCGCATCATTGATGTTGGACGTAATTCCCAGAATTTTCTATAGTTACTTACGTGATTGCGCCAACCTTTTTCACTTTCTTTTTGTGTAATTGGAAATCGATTAACGTGGTAAGGAATTTCAAAAGCAATGTCTGTTGCAAAGTGGTCTATTCGATTAACCACAGAATCTTTTTGAAGAACAGTGCTCATGAGTAAGCACGCCTGCTGAACGAACCTGTTGCGTAGTTCGGGATTCATTGTCGTGTAACGAAGAAGGTGTGTTGTCCAAGTTGGATTGTACCAATCTGTTTGCACAGGACTAATGCGTTCTTTTAAAAAATTCTGTTTGTGGAAATTGCTCGCGCACCCAAGATCTCCATCATAATAGATCCAATGCCATTTGTTTTCAGATGAAGCGTCTTTCCAAAAACGAATGTTGCCGCGTGAATCCACGTTGGCAATATAGATTTCTAAAAAGCTGTAGTTGAAGTAATCTTCAAGATCCATGAGCTTCTGAATTTCTTGAGGGAAGTTTTCATCGGCATAATGCGCAGCAGCAAAGTCTTTCAGGAATTGATAGTCTTTGGAATTTCTTCCTTCTTGCTCTAGCAATTGAGTGGAATCTTTGTTTGCGTTGTGGTTATACCCGAGGTACTCTTTATTGATTTTTTCTCGAAGGTTGACAATTCCGAAATACTTTTCATTTACATATAAGATTACGGGCTGATAGTCCATGTAATCGACCATGAGCTCAGCTGCGAAACTTGAAATGCTGATGTCTTTGAATCGTGTAAAGTTCTGGTCACTTCCACTTGTTCGCAAAACGAGATGTTCAAATTCGTTGTAAGGTTTGTTCTTGAAAAACGTATACTCGAACTCTTTCTTTCCTATCAGCGTATCGGTGTATAAATGAAGCGACTTCTCAGGCAGTCCCAACGTCCAACCCCCGAATGTCTTGACATGACACGCCGTTGCTTCTACCAATTTATTGTTGTAAAAGAATTGAGCAAAGCAGGAGATGGGAGTCTTCTTCCAAGAGTTACCAATGAATTTGTTTCCATTCCCTGGAGTGCCGTCGGCATTTCCTCCACCCATTAGAATTTTTCCATCATAGATTCCGGTTGGAGGAAAAAATGCTCTGGGCTCCACCTTCAAGCAAACAACAGGAAGCGTGTGATTTCGACCAACAATGAATGTTCCTATGAAAATGGTATTTGGGGCGCCAGCACCTTCAAGCTTTACTTGAATATACGCTGTTTGCTGAATGTTAATGGGGTTTTTGTATCGCTGAAACCCAGTGGAATCGGTGGCTCCAAGTCGATATGATATGTTGAAAGAAGACTTGTTTTCGAAAGAAACTGAAATTCCGTTTGTGTATACGCCACATTCTGGAGAAACAGTAATCCCGTGTTTTTTTAGTTTTTGAATTGATTCAATGGGAAAATCAATCGCAACTACGAGTGAAGCGACCAAAAACAGCAGGAGGGTTAAACTGTATTTCAAGTTGAAAAAATGTGGGATGCGAAAGTACGTTGTTTTTCTCGTTCGAGCGTAAGTTTGCACCATGAAACAGAGCAACAGTGAAGCACTTTTTGTAGAGGCGAAGAAATATTTTCCAGGCGGAGTAAATTCTCCCGTTCGTGCATTTAAGTCGGTAGGTGGAAATCCATTGTTTTTTGAACGTGGAAAAGGATCTCATGTTTGGGATGCAGATGGGAATGAATTTGTTGATTTTTGTTGCTCTTGGGGGCCGCTTATTTTAGGTCACGCAAATGATGCTGTTACCGAGGCTATATGCACGACAGCCGCTAAGGGCGCTAGTTTCGGCGCACCAACGCGTGAAGAAAACGAGTTGGCTTCTTTCATTTTACAACATCACAAATATTTAGAGAAAATTCGATTTGTAAGCAGTGGAACAGAAGCGGCTATGAGTGCTATTCGCTTGGCACGTGGGTATACCGGTCGCGATAAGGTCTTGAAGTTTGAAGGATGTTACCACGGACACGTAGACGCTTTGTTGGTGAAAGCCGGAAGCGGATTAGCAACGCTCGGAACATCGAGCAGTGCGGGAATTCCAGAGTCTTATGTGAAGGAAACCATTGTGGTTCCATTGAACGATATTGAAGCTTTCGACGCAGCAATTGAAATGTACCGTGGACAAATTGCAGTTGTAGCTATTGAGCCAGTTCCTGCCAATAACGGACTGCTTATTCAAGACGGTGTTTTCTTAAGACACCTTCGTGAAGTTTGCACGCGTGAAGGAATTGTGTTGCTTTTTGATGAGGTTATTAGCGGATTCCGTCTAGGATTTGAAGGAGCGTCTGGATATTACGGAATTCAGCCCGATGTGCTGGCTTTCGGAAAAATCATAGGTGGAGGAATGCCTGTTGGTGCGTATGGTGCAAGTGCAGAGATCATGTCTCAAATTGCACCAGATGGCCCCGTTTATCAGGCAGGAACGCTTTCAGGAAATCCAGTTGCCATGGCAGCTGGTTTGGCTCAATTGAAAGAATTGGTGAAGCCAGGATTTTACGAAGAGCTGGAAAGAAAAACAGTGAAGATGGTAAGTGCCATTCAAGCGCATGCTGATCAAAAGAATTATGTCTTCCGAATTTTCAATATGGGAAGTATTTTTTGGGTTTCTTTTTCGAAAGAAAAGGCTATTCGAAGAATGGATGAAATTCCGGAGAATAGCGGACAGTTGTTTGCGCCATTCCATCGTTTCCTTTTGGAACGCGGAATTTATCTAGGCCCGAGCGGATACGAAGTAGGCTTCGTTTCTGCGGCGCATACAGATGCAGATATTGATAAAGCAATTGTCGATTTTTGCGACGCTTTAGACCACGTCTACAACAAGTAAATTCCAATCGCATAAGCCAGAAAGGGAAGCTCACGAAGGGCTTCTCTTTGCGATTCTTTTGGAAGATAAGTTAGCCCTGCTTGAATAGCCAACGCAACGAATCCAACGTAGAAAGTAGTAGGAAGGAAAAGATGTCCGAGAAGAATAAATATCAATGCGAAGAACAAGGTTAGGTTATTTCCAATGAGGTGCGGAACAGTTTCAACTTTTCCAGCGTCTTCCTTCCGTTGAACAAAGTCAATGCAAAGTGATAATGCAAGTGTGGTGAAAAACACACTTCCGCCAATTTCGAAAATTTCTTTGGTGTCTGGTATCGCCACAAGTATCGACCAGCAAAAAGCAACCGTTAGGTTTTTAAGTAATGGCGTTTGGCGAAATGAAAATTTGTGTTGAAGGAAATAGAAAACGGTGAACAAAGAAATCAATAACATTAAAACCGAATGAATATTCGGTGAGATAGAAAGCATTCCGGCGATAACCAAAAGAGGAAGCCAGATAGCAGCTTTGTGAAGTTTTCTTGAAATCCAATAACTATAAAACACCGCTAATGAAAGCATCGCGTTTTCGAACAGTGTATTTGGATTTGCACTTGCAAGTAAAAAGAAAGACGCGCCTCCCAGGCACAAACTCTGAAGAAAACTAATGAACACTTTATTGGTTTTTAATAATGTAAAGAACGACACCCGTTACAGAACCTACAACTCCGCTAAGGGCGCCTCGAATCATTTTTCGAGAACGAGCTGGAGGCTCAAAGCCTTCGGCATATTGATCGTTGTATTTGTAGTTAACGTCTGACATGTATTTTTCACGAATTTTTATTTTGCCAACGTATTGAATAGCGGCATAAGTAATGGGTGGTACTATCAAAATCATAAAACCGTCTCCTACTAAATATCCAGCAACCGTGCATAACCCAAATCCAATGGCACTAATGTGTCTTGCTTTGTAATTTTTTCTTGCGTCACCTGCTCCGGCAAGGTACATGCGCATTTCCTCAGGTGTGTAATAATCGCCAAGCATGGTATCTTGGTAGTAAAGCACTTGTTCTTTGCTTCCGTTTGATAAGCTGAAAATTTCACTCTTATTCAATTCAACTGCACGTGTTTTTTCTTTTCCAAACAAGTTTTTTCTCTGATCGTAGATGTAAATCATCCCATCTTTTTCTTCCCAAAGTGTATTCTCTACAACTGAACCGTTCATGAGTAATACTTTTCCCTGCTGCACTTGTGAATGCATAGCAAATGGAAGAACTGCGAGAAAAACAATCAATACACGTCTCAAAATTTGGTTCATGGCTAAAGGATTAAAAGCATTCAAAGATAGGATTAAAAGGTATGAGCAATAGAGACAACTGAAATTTTGCCTTGAAACTGATTTCGGAGAATATGAAAAGCGCTTTCAAGCGTTGCACCTGTTGTAATTACATCGTCAACAATAAGAATGTGCCTAGCAGACAAAGGAATAGGTGCGCCTATTTGAAAATCTATTTTCCGACTATTCATTCGCTCCATGCGATTGCCTTTCGTGGCGCCTTTTCCAGACGTTTGCTTTTTCAGAATTTTCAGAATTGGCAGATGGGTTTCATCGGATATTCCTTCACACAATACTTGTGCTTGGTTGTAGCCACGTTCTCTTTCTTTTATAGAATGAATGGGAATGGGGACTAATATATCCACGTCTTGAAGCCATTTCGTTGTTGCGATTCGTTTGCCCATCTCTCTTCCAAAGAAATGTCCCACTTGCATGTTCTTTTTGTATTTCAATTCATGAATGGCCCGTTGCTCAATGCTTTTCGGTTGGAAGAAGTACAGCGATTGGACGCTATGAAGGTTCATGCGATAGCCTAATTGTACATAGAGCATGTTGTTTTTTCGGATGAAGTGATTGGTTAAATGAAGGTATTGTTGACAATAGAAACAAACCCCTTCTTCTTTGGCTGAAAGGCTGCGATGACATGCGCTGCATACACGAGGGAACCAGCAGTTCAATAGAATATTCGAAATCTTTCTCATAATTATGGCGCTAAGATGAAAAATGAAGATTAAATTTGCCGCCTATGATTATTCAGGTTTTAAAGTCGAAAATTCACCGAGTAACTGTAACTGAGGCAGATGTGAATTATATAGGTAGCATAACAATAGATCCAATTCTATTGGAGGCTGCGAATATGATCGAGGGTGAGCGCGTTCAAGTTTTGAATTGCGCTAACGGTGAGCGTCTTGAAACGTACATCATTTTAGGTGAAAGAGGAAGCGGAGTTATCTGCTTAAATGGTCCTGCTGCATTGAAATGTACAGTCGGCGATATAGTAATTGTTTGTTCTTATGCTCATCTTGAATTCGAAGAAGCAAAGACGTTTAAACCTTGGGTTATTTTCCCAAATACTGAAACAAACACGTTGGTTTAATTCAACGTTTTCTTATTGAAAGGAGGGAAGTAAGTTGGCTTCCCTTTTTTATTGGCTAAAAGAAAATCATAAAGTTCTTCGGTTCTAAACATGCGCTCCAATGCACCGTGATCATGTGTTTCGAATACAGTGAATTTAACGTTTTGACCGTCGCATGATTTAATGCGCTCAACAATTTCATAGGACTCTCCAAAAGGAACGGCCTTGTCACGTTTTCCATGCGCCACCCAGACAGGAATCGTTGAAAGTCGGCAAGCGTCTTTCGCGCTTCCACCTCCGCAAAATGCCGCTGCGGCGCAAAATATTTCCGGATATTTACCTGCTGTATGCAAGGTTCCGTATCCGCCTAAACTCATTCCGGTGATTGCAATTCGAGAGGTGTCTACGCGATGCGTTTTTTCCAACTCACGAATGCATGCAACAACTTTTGAAGGCTCCCATGATTCTCCTTTCTTGACTTGCGGAGCAATGATGATAGCAGGAAAACTTCTTCCTTTGTCAAGCTCGTGGACAAGTCCATACGAACGAACAATTTCCAAATCGGTTCCGCTCAAACTTCTTCCATGCAAGAACACAATAACGGGCCAAGCACTGTCCTTTTTTGCATTGTAATTTTCAGGCTCGTAGCACCAGTAATGGTAAGGTGCTCTTGAGTTTTCAACTTTAAATAATTTCGATTTCTGTCCGAAAGAAATTGCAATTATGGATAAGCAAAAGAATAGCGCTGTTAACTTTTTCATTCGAGAATAAAACTAAAAATTTTGTTGCCCCTGGCGGGTTGAATAATTCTGTTTCCCCAAGCAATTGGTGAAGATTCAAACGTACATCCGAAGTTCTCGGAATAAAGTACACTTCCATTCATTCCATCAATTAAATAAATAACACCTCCAACGGTTGGCACGAATAAAGTAGGGTAACCATTCTTGTCGTATAGCGCTATTGGAGAAACCCAACTGTATTGTTTGAACGGAACTTTAAAAATAGGTTCTCCCGTTTCTTTGTTTAAGGCAAGCAACTCACCAGCTCCGTTTACAGTTGTTCTAGAGAAAATAGTGTAGACTATGTTTGAAGCCTGATTCTTTCCGATAAGCGTTGTTGCAAGGACACCGCCATTGTTTACTTTTTCTCCTACAGAAGAGTAACATTCTTTTTCGAAACGCCATACTTCCTTTCCTGTTAATCCGTCTAATTTTCTCAAGTATCCGAAGCCTTTTGGACCTTGCTTGTCAACTTCATTTCCAATAAAAATAAACGGATCTTCTTTTTCAATTGAAAGCACAGGTGATGCGTCTGAATCATCTGTATTGAAGAAATGCCAGCGCGGTTGCATGGTACGTAAATCGGCGCAAAAAACATTGCCTCCGTTGTCGGTGAAATATCCCAATTGCTTGTAAGCACAAGGACTCGATTCAATGCCTTGGTGGGCAGAAGCTTTCAGTCTATATCTGAATTGATCAATGGCGCTGAACGAAGTGTCGCTGTAGTTGGTTCTATAAATCACGCCCGATTCTGTCGGCCAAATGAGGGTCGTGCTCGAAGTGTCTAGCAACGGCGAAGCATCACACGCACCCCATTTTCTGAGCGAAAAGGCAGAAGGTAAAATCTCTTCGTGAAGAAGCGATTGTTTTTTCAAGTGAAAGACTCTCCATGCCATATTACCACGATGCGGGATGCCCTGTCCAACAAAAAGTAAATCTTTGTTTTTCGGGTCTATACTCGGAGTACCTTTAATAGGGTTTCGAATGAAAAGAGGCGGACGCGTTTCTGCACCTGTTTCAAAATCGAGAAAGTAGATTTTTCCAGACAAAGAAATTTGAATGATTTCTTTCAATTCATTCTTCGAAAGAAATGTCGGATTCAGATTACTTAGTTGAGCGATTTCCGATTTACTCCAATTCACAACAAGTGGCTGTCCTGTCCATCCAGCCCCGCCTCCCCAATAACCGAAGGGGCCATTTAAGGTATCAATGGCAGTTTGAAACGACCAACTTTTAATTATTTTTTTTGGTTGGAAGGAAAGACTTCCGCGAACTGGAGAGTTGCGCTGATTCCCTCCACGAAAGGTGAAGATACCCTCAGGATTTTCTTCGTCTATTTCGAAATATAAATCTTGAATATTTTGAATGGAATCGTTTTTCGATTCAATGGAAAAACTTGAATCGACTATTGAAGTGAAATAGCTGATTTCCTTTTTAGTTGTAATTGTTTTTTGATTTTCCAAATTAGAGCTTTCGCCAGAGGCATGCTTGCATGAATGAAAGAGCAAAGTGCATAGGCACCAAAGAAATATGTAAGAACTTGCTTTTATCATGAAGTCATACAAAGATAGTCACGAACCTTCCACTAAATTTGCGTTCAAATAATTCAAACTATGGGAGCTTGGGAGAACACAGAGCAGTTCGCGAAAATGAAAGACGAATCGAATCCGTTAAAATCTTTGCGCGACGAATACTTCATTCCGAAACATAACGGAGCTCCCATGCTATACTTCACAGGTAACTCATTGGGACTTCAGCCAAAAGGCGTGAAAGAATATTTGCTTCAAGAATTAAGCGACTGGGAAAAGTTTGGAGTAGAAGGGCATTTCGATGCGAAGCGTCCGTGGTTTAATTATCATGAAGTGTTGACTGATTCTTTAGCTCGAATAGTAGGAGCAAAAAAATCAGAAGTAGTTGCAATGAATCAACTCACTGTGAATTTGCATTTGATGATGATTAGTTTCTACCGTCCTTCAGGAAAACGCAACAAGATCTTATTCGAGCACAAGCCATTTCCTTCCGATAGATATGCATTTGAATCGCAGGCGAAGTTCCACGGATTAAATCCAGATGAGGTATTGATTGAAATGCAACCGCGCGAAGGAGAAGTTTTGATTCGCGAGGAAGATATTCTTTCGAAGATTAGCGAGTTGGGTGAAGAGCTTGCTGTTGTTTGCTTCGGTGCCGTGAACTATTTCAGTGGACAATATTTTAATTGCGAAGCGCTCGCAAAAGCAGGACATGCAGTAGGTGCTAAAGTTGGATTAGACTTGGCGCATGCGGCAGGAAATATCGATTTGAAATTGCACGATTGGGACATTGACTTTGCTTGTTGGTGCAGTTATAAATACTTGAATAGCGGTCCAGGCGGAGTGTCTGGAGTATACGTTCATGAGCGCCATCACGGAGAAGAAGTATTGCGTCTTGCGGGTTGGTGGGGAAACAAAGCTGAGACAAGATTCTTGATGCAGAAAAATTTCGATCCAACACATTCAGCCGAAGCATGGCAAATGAGCAACGCTCCGGTATTGAGCATGGCTGCTCATCGTGCAGCGTTAGATCTTTATGATCGCACGTCAATGGATGAATTGCGCGCGCAATCGAAGGAGTTAACTGCGTATTTAGAATTTATTTTCGATGAGTTGAAAGCGAAAGGAGTACCTGTTGAACAATTGACTTCGCGCAACGCGAATGAAAGAGGCTGTCAACTTTCTATTCGCCTCGAAGGAAGAACAAAAGATTTTGTGGGTGTGTTAGCTAAGGAAGGGGTAGTTGTTGATTGGCGCGAACCAGACATCATTCGCATGGCACCAGTTCCGATGTACAATTCATTCCAAGACATCTATGCCTTCGGGAAAGTTATGGAGCGGATTTACGGTTTGAATTAATTCGAGCTGAACAATACTTTACTTGATTCGTAAAGGAGTTTCAAGGCTGCTACAAGCATAATGAGCGCAAAGCCAAATTTTACTTTTGCTATTGGAATGTTGTGAGCAAATTTGCTCCCGAACATAGCACCTAAAATAAATCCGGCGCCAATAAGCAAAGCTGCTGTGGTGTTCACGTTGCCTTGCTTGTAGTAGTGCATTACGGCTAAGAACCCAACCGGAAGTAATAGTACAGCGAGACTTGTTCCTTGCGCTTGCAGCTGCGTGTAACCTAGGAAGTATACTAAGGCAGGCACAATTATGAGCCCTCCGCCAACACCAACAAATCCGCTTAGCATTCCCGAGGCCATGCCAATAGCGAGAAGCAAGAAAACAACATATGCAGTAATTTCCATTTTCATAAACTGTGGGTGAAAGTTAGGCTTATTTTTAATTGTTCCACTTCAAAGTTCCCTTATTTTTGTTCCACATAAATTGAAAACAATGAATTTTCCAGCTGAATTAAAGTACACAAAAGACCACGAGTGGGTTCGCATCGAAGGCGATATTGCTACTGTTGGCATTACAGATTTCGCACAAAGCGAATTGGGTGATATCGTATTTGTTGAAATTGAAACACAAGGTGAGAGCCTTGAGGAACATGCAATCTTCGGAACAGTTGAAGCTGTTAAAACCGTGAGCGATTTGTTCATGCCTGTTTCAGGAACTGTGGTTGAAGTGAACGCTGGATTGGAAGCTGACCCTGCAGACGTAAACAACGATCCATACGGAAAAGGCTGGATGATTAAAGTGAAATTATCAGAAGGAGCAGATTTAAGTTCATTAATGGACGCTGCGGCTTATGAAGCTTTGGTTGGTTAAACTTCCAAAAAAATATAGAACAGCTGCTCACATCTTGTGGGCAGTTGTTGTTTTTGGCCTTCACGCCATGTCGAGTAAGTCATTTCCGAAAATTTCTTTTTGGGAAAATTTAGGTCCAGATAAAATTGTTCATGCGTTCATGTTTTTCGTTGGTTCAGCCTTGGCGATATTTTCAGGATGGGGCAGAATGAAGTCGGCTTTCGTTTGGATAAGTGCAGGAGTGCTTTTGGAATATTACCAATTCTTTTTTACAGCGGATCGTTCTTTCGATTGGTTTGATGTGTTTTGCGATGGGCTGGGTGTTTTGTTAGCTAATGTTTATTTTTTAATTAAACAAAATGCATCGGTTGATAAGTAGGTCGAATAGTTTGTAAAAGAGTTTATTGAGCATTACTTTCGCGGGCTTAATCAAGATTAATGGAAAATTTGTCGTTTCGTTCAAAGAACAATTGGGCTCTATCCAATATTTCTAAATCGTTGTTGCTATTCCTAACTGTTTTATCCAGCATGTTAGTTGCAACAAATCTATCAGCCCAAAACCTTATTACCGTTCCATTCAATAATGGTTTTGTAGGGTTGAGTGGTGGTAATAACTCTGCTACAAGTTGCTATTATTTCAGCGGCACGGGTGGATTAGGTTGGACGAACGTTCAATTTACGCAAAACTCGCCAACGAATATTTTTGTTGCGCAGGGAAATGATATTATTGGTTCAGTAGTAATAACTGACGCGCTTGGAGTGGAACATACTATTCCGGGTTTTATCAAATGGCGTGCACCTTCGGGACAAGTAACTACAATGGTTTTCCAGCCAGCGGCAGGTGCGAGTTTAGCATTAAGCACAAATAGTTTCAACGGTTCTTCGAGTTATACAATTACAGCATCGAGTTATATAGGATTAACTTTTAATGGACAGGTTTTGTCAATCAGTCCTGTGCCAGGGACTGTAACTGGTAATGCTGCTACTTCGGGACTATTAGATGAGCTGAACGGATATTTGGCAAGTTTTATTAGTGCAACAGTAGCTGATGTAACCTACAATGAGGCTGCGGGTAGTGCAGTATTAACTGTTACATTATCAGCGACTTCTAGTAGTGTTATTACAATGTCTTACACGACGTCAGATATTTCTGCAACGGCCAGTTCTGATTATACCGCTGTTTCCGGTGTGCTTAATTTTCCTGTAGGAAGTACTTCCCAAACAATTGTAATTCCCATTACAAATGATACGGATGTTGAGGTTCTAGAAACATTTGAAATATTGCTTTCAGATCCTGTTAATGTCTCTATTTCAAATGGAAGTGGAACTGTAACAATCGTTGATAACGATGGTGGATTAACAGTAACCACATCAGCCGCAACGGAATCTTGTGACGGATATATTGAATTTATTGTTTCAGGCGCACCAAATACGTATTTAACTTTGGATCTAATCAATGGAACGGCTATTGGTTTGGGTCAAGATTTTGGCTCTAGCACGGCAAACAATTTGCAAATAAACACGGGGTCATCTTGGGCTGATTATTCCAACTATGTTGTTATTCCCTCTTCCGGCTATTTTTCAGTAAGAACTCCCTTAGTAGCTGATTTCCTATCGGAACCAACAGAGAATTTTCAGCTAAAGGTTACTCCAGTGAGTTCTGTCATAGCAAGCTTTCCGGTTTATGATGTGAATTTTCAAACTATTAATTTGTCAGGTTGGACTTTAATTTCAGGAACAAATGAACAAGTAAATGCTGTTTACAGAAAGACGAACGCAATTACGATCGCAGGCCAAGCAATTGACGTTCGAACCACTATAACAGCCCGCTCGAATGTGGGAACAAGTGCGAATAATTTTGTTTTTGATAATGATGGTACTAATGCGGCTAGATTTCAACCTGAGATCAATTCAACTTCCGCAGCTGGCAGTTACGTTGATTTTGAATTTAGGTTTTATTTGTCTGGCACAACTACACAAGTTGCATTAGAGAATTTTTATGTTACTGGTGTTGATGTTGATGGTGCCTCAGCCTCTTCAACTGAATTTATTGAATTAGAGAATATTAGCAGTTACACTGTTGACAACGCATCTCAACTAACAATTACCCCCGAGTTCCGACCTGGTTTTACAAGGTTTTATGGTATTCCATCTGGTCTGGCGAACATTACGTTTGAGAATACAGCAACCTTTATTGCAAATTATTTTGAACCTATTTCTACGCTCAATATGAGAGCAGGCTATAGTTCGAATGTCAGTTCTGCGAGATTATTCTCAATTGCATTTGGTTCTTCTATTGGAAGTTTTTCGACACCAAATGATACTCAGGATGACGCCGTTATTTTCACTTCCGCAGGCATTCTGGATACTCCAGTGGAGATTTGTAATGGAATTGACGATGATTGTGATGGCAATACAGATGAGGGAATTCCTACCGTAAATTACTATTTTGACGAAGATTCAGATGGCTACGGTGCGGGATCGGTTTACACATCTTGTGTAAATCCTGGCGTGGGTTATGTGCTGATTTCAGGAGACTGCAATGATAATGACCCCTCGGTTTACACAATTTCAACAGAAATATGCGGAAACGGAATTGACGAAGATTGTGATGGATCTGATTTGGCGTGTGTTGTTCCAGGTTGTACCGATGTAACAGCATGTAACTACAACGCATCAGCTACTGTAACAGATGGAAGTTGCACGTATGCATCGACTTGGTATTTAGACGCAGACGGTGATGGCTACTATGTAAGCACGAGCGTGTCATGTACAAGCCCAGGCGCTAACTACAACACGACTGGCGGAATCAATGGCGACTGCAATGATAACAACGCTTCTTTGAATACTGTATCAACAGAAATATGCGGCAACGGAATTGACGAAGATTGTGATGGATCTGATTTAGCTTGTGTTGTTCCAGGTTGTACCGATGTAGCAGCATGTAATTACAACGCATCAGCTACCATAACAGATGGAAGTTGCACGTATGCATCGACTTGGTATTTAGACGCAGACGGCGATGGCTACTATGTAAGCACGAGCGTGTCATGTACAAGCCCTGGCGCTAACTACAACACGACTGGTGGAACAAGCGGCGACTGTAACGATAACAACGCAGCAGTAAACACTGCGGCAACGGAAGTATGTAACGGCATCGATGACAACTGTAATGGTCAGATCGATGAAGAGCCAACCTTAGATTGTGATA
>JANQWV010000045.1:29518-66726 GCA_030729695.1 Flavobacteriales bacterium
TGACCCATGTAGCTTGTTGATTGCTAGTCAGACATTGACTCCTTCTGCAGCATGGGGTGACCTTGACTGTGACGGCGATAACATTCCTAACGACGAAGAGACTGGAACCGATCCATTGAATCCAGATACGGATGGCGATGGCGTAACAGACTCAACAGAGTTGACAGACGGAACGAATCCAAATGACCCATGTAGCTTGTTGATTGCTAGTCAGACATTGACTCCTTCTGCAGCATGGATTGGTTTAGACTGTGACAATGATGGCTTGGATAATGGCGCTGAATTGGATAACAACACAAACGTCTTTAACCCTGATACAGACGGAGATGGAGTTACAGATGGCAGTGAAGTTGCTGATGTTACAGATCCACTTAATCCATGTAGCTTCAATACAACCAGCGTTACATTAACTCCATCCATAGAGTGGTTGAGTTTAGATTGTGACAGTGATGGACTAGACAATGGAGATGAGTTGACAAACAACACAGATGTTTTCAACCCAGATACTGATGGCGATGGCGTAACGGATGGTACAGAGGTTAATGACCTCACAAATCCGACTAATCCTTGTGATCTGTTAGTTTCAAGTATAACCGTTGCTGCAACATCAGAGTGGTTGAACTTGGATTGTGACAATGACGGATTGACAAATGGTAATGAAGTGGCTTTAGGAACCGAGGTCTTCAATCCAGATACCGATGGTGATGGAGTTATTGACGGAACAGAAGTTTCAGATCAAACATTGCCTTTAGACCCATGCAGTCTCGAGATTACAAGTATCACAGTGACACAATCACCTCAATGGGGCGACTTAGATTGCGACAATGATGGTGTTTCAAATGCATTGGAGGCTACTAGCGGTATAGATCCATTTAACCCAGATACAGATGGCGATGGAGTGATTGACGGAACTGAGTTGTTGGATGAAACCAATGCGCTAGATCCCTGCGAATACTTTACTGCTAGTCAAACGGTAACACCAAGTCTTGAATGGAACAGTTTGGATTGCGATGGTGATGGCTTAACCAATCTCGAAGAGTCGAGTGGTAATTCAGATCCGCAGGATCCATGTAGCCCGGTGAATTGTGAAATAACAATTCCACAGGCCATAACTCCGAATGGTGACGGATACAACGATTCTTTTGTAATTGAAGGAATTGAATACTATCCGAACAATGAATTGGTGATCTTCAATCGTTGGGGTGTTGAAGTGTTTAGGGCGAATGGTTACCAGAACGATTGGGATGGAAGGTCTTCAAGTAAACTCAATGTAGGAGGCGAAGATTTACCAACAGGAACCTACTACTATTTGTTTGATCCAAAAGTAGATGACATTAAAGCAATCCCAGGATTTATTTACCTCACACGTTAAAAGAGCAATAAAAAAGTATTCAAATGAGAAATATTTTAAAGAGCATTTTTATTCTGTCGACAGTGTTGTCATCTGTTGCAGTTTGTGCGCAGCAAGACCCGATGTTCACGCAGTCGTTTGACAACATGATATACGTGAATCCTGCTTATGCGGGAAGTAGAGGTATGTTGAATTTCACTGATCTGAATCGTGTGCAATGGGTAGGATTCGACGGGAACCCACGTTCAAATGCAATTAGCTTGAACTCTCCGATTTTCAATGAGTCGTTAGGTGGAGGTTTAAATCTGATTAATGACGCTGTTGGACCTGTAAAGCAAACCATGATATTCGGTGATTTGGCGTATTCAATTAAATTGAATGCTGCAGGTGCACGATTGGCGTTTGGTATGAAAGCTGGTTTTAATTTGATTAACATCAATACATCAGGGCTCGTAACAACTGATTTAAATGATCCCGCATTGATTCAAAATGTTCAGAATAAAATGAATCCGAATTTTGGAACAGGAATTTATTTTCACTCTTCGAAATTATACGCAGGGTTAAGCTCTCCGAAAATTCTTAAGCAGAGTTATGACGGCATTTCAACCACCAACCTTGAAAAGAGACACTACTTCGGTATAATCGGAGGAGTTGCTAGTTTGAATGCTGAATGGAAGTTAAAACCTGCTGCTCAAGTCAGAATTACGCAGGGGTCACCACTTAGCTTAGATCTAAGCTTAGCAACCATTTACCGCGATAGGCTTTGGTTGGGAGCATTGTATAGACTAGATGCTGCTTATGGAGTGTTTGTTCAATTCCAATTTTCACCTCAACTAAAAATGGGTGTTGCAACAGATTTCGACTCAAATGAAATGAGAAGTTACAATACGGGTTCTTTTGAGTTCATGTTATCCTATGACTTGAACTTTAAGAAAGAAGGTGTTCGTTCACCACGTTATTTTTAAAAATTAGCAATGAAAAAGTTATTACTGTTATTATTAGTCCTCGTTTTAGGATTTAATTCGTCAGGCCAATCTCTTAAACTGAAAAGAGCAAATCAAAAGTTCGAGCATTTGGCTTATGCCTCTGCTATTGGATTGTACAATGATATGCTCGGATCTAAGAATGAATCGCCAGTTATGTTGTTCAATCTTGCTATGTGTTACTACAACACCAACAGAATGCAAGAAGCTTTAGCTGTTTTTTCGAAGTATTTGAATACAACACCAGGTACAGCTGATGAATTGTTTTACTATGCTCAGGCATTGAAGCAAGTGGGCAAAACGGCTGAGGGAGATGAGCAATTGAAGAAATTGTTTTCTCTTTCAAGTTCTGATTTACGAGCGAAATCACTGATTGAAAATCAGAATTATTTAGACGAGATCAAATCTAGAGGTGAACAGTATACAGTAAAGAATTTAAAAGTAAATTCTGAAGGTTCTGATTTTGGGGGTTATCCATATTTCGATGAAGTATTGTTTTTGTCAACGAGATACGAATCACTTTCCGTTAAGCGCGAGTGGACATGGGACGGAACACGCTTTTTGGATGTGTTTACTGCAAGTGAAGCTGACGGTGAATTGTCTGAGACAGGAATGTTAAAACCCATTTGTTCGAAGTATCACGAAGGTCCGTTGTGCTTTGATGGTGGAACGGGACTTTATTTTACTCGAAACAATGCGGGTAACATGAAGTATGATGAAAACGGAATTCGCAACCTGTCGTTGTTTTTTGGTTCAGTTGATAAACTCGGAGGAATTTCAGAAACGTTATTGCCATTTTGTTCATCAGAGTATTCCGTTGGACACCCCGCACTTTCTCCGGATAAAAAGACATTGTATTTCGCATCAGATATGCCAGGTTCAAAAGGTGTTGACATTTATGAAGTGCCTGTTTTAGGGTATGGTCAATGGGGCACTCCTAAAAAATTGGAAGGAAATGTGAATACAGATGGTGATGAAATGTTTCCCTTTGTTGCTGAAGATGGCACTTTGTATTTCTCTTCTAACGGACATATTGGTCTTGGTGGTCTAGATGTTTTCAGAAGAAAGTCTAGTGGGGAGATTCAAAATTTAGGTCAACCGTTGAACAGCACCAACGACGATTTTGCTTTTGTAATAAAGGCTAATCGTAGAAACGGATATGTCTCTTCAAATAGAATTGGTGGTAAAGGCGATGACGATATTTATTCTTTTTCATTTACGGGTCATCTTGACATACTCATTGCTGGAGTGGTAACCGATGAGAAGACAGGTGAAAAGATTGCAAACGCATATGTTGTAATTAAAGACGAGAAAGGTAAGCAAATTGCTTCTGTAATGACAGACAGTCAAGGTAACTATAGCATCCCTGCTTTATCGGGAATGGTATACACAATGGAAGTTAAGAAGGAAGGTTATACGAATGAAACCGCGTCGGTGACTACTGCCGATGAAAATGTGGTGAAAGATTTCCAAATTGAAGAAGCTGGGGTAGAATTTGTATACCTAGTTAAAGACAAATCGAATAGTTCTCCAATTGAAGGAGTCGCTATTAAGATTAACGACACTAAAAATAAATCGACACTTAATGTTGTAACTGCATCTAACGGAAGCACATCTGTATTTGACGAGAAACTCAACGTAGGTGATAAAGTAGAATTGGAAATAACGTTGAGTAAGAGTGGTTATTTAGATAAAACTGTGAAGGTGACCATTAGTGTGAACGCAAGAACTATTAATATTTCTGAGTTGATGGATATATCCATGAGTAAACTTGTTGTGGGTGGTGATCTAACTGATTTAATTGCGATAAATCCTATTTATTTTGATCTAGGAAAATCTGTTATCCGCAAGGATGCAGCTTTAGAGCTTGATAAGATAGTTAAAATTATGAACGACTATCCTAAGATGAAAGTGGAGCTTGGTTCACACACCGATTGCAGGTCGAGTATGGTCTCAAACCAAAAACTTTCAGACAAGCGAGCGAAGGCATCAGCAGATTACATAAAATCAAAAATCACAAATCCATCTAGAATTAACGGTGTGGGTTATGGTGAATCTAGATTGAAAGTGAATTGTCCTTGTGAAGGAACTGTGAAATCCGATTGTTCTGAAGAAGAACATCAGAAGAACAGAAGAACAGAATTTATTATAAAGTCTGTTGAGTAACGAATTCTTTTAAAGAATCAAGAATAGTCGATTCCTTTTGGAATCGTGTTCCTTCAAGAATAACAAACCGAGTTTGATGATGAATCAACTCGGTTTTGTATTTTTCGAATAGCCGCATTCTTTCAAATTGAACGGGCACATTTCTCAATGGATCATCTTTCCATTCAATATCTGGCGCGCACAAAAAGTGAATGTCCATTTTATATAATGGAAGAATTTCAAGTTCGCTTAATTTCAACTGATAGACTTCTTCGTTCCAAATGCGAAGCACAAAAATATCTGTGTCGAAAATTTCATGAACGTTTAATTTGCGTTCATTGAAATGCGCACACTGTTTACTTACAATTGATTTGAAGTCATCTTCACTTGCTCGGGTAATGTTTTTTTCTTCAAGATATTCGCGTGCGAATTCTGGGACGTAGAGAGAATTTGAAAGCTCTATTGAAAGCCATTTGGAAAAGGTAGTTTTTCCACTTGATTCTGGACCCGTGAAAGCAATGCGCATTGAATACTTTGTTGTTACTTTGCAAAGATGTCAAATACTGAGCGACTCTCATCGAAAATTAAACAACGCGATTTCAAATTGAACGCGTTGCTAGAACTTACCGAAGCTATCAATGCGAATAGTTCGGAACAGGATTTAATTTTCCAATTTCAAAACACTGTTCAAACACATCTTGGAATTGAGAAGTTGGCCCTCTTTGTAAAGCGAGAAGATTGGCAATGCTTGCTTCAATACGGTGATATGAATGTTTCGGAATTCGTGATCCCTAGTGACGACTTTTTTCATTCAAATACAGGTATCGCGCTTTCGGAAGATGCTTCACACGAGTCATTCGACGTGATTATTCCAGTGATGCACAACGATCAACCGCTTGCTATTGCGCTTGCCGGAGATAATGCTGAAGATGCAAGAGGAATGAGTCCTACTGTAAAGCACATGCGATTCCTTCAAACCTTGACGTCGGTGTTGAGTGTTGCTCTCGAAAACAAACGGTTGCTCACGAATTTGGTTCAACAAGAAAGATTGAAAAAGGAGTTGGAACTCGCAGCCGAAATGCAACAATTGCTTTTGCCAAGTCATTTTCCAGATACAGCGGCATGGAATGTTCAAGGTATCTACAGAGCGCATCAGCAAGTGGGGGGAGACTACTATGATGTGTTTCAAATAAACGAACACGAATGGGTATTTTGTTTAGGAGATGTTTCAGGTAAAGGAATGCCTGCAGCTTTTTTAATGTCGAATTTCCAAGCCTATGTTCGAAACGCGTTCGAGGAGAAACGTCCCGATTTATCAATCCTCGCCACCAAGCTAAACAATCGTGTATGGGATGCTGCGCAAGGAGAAAAGTTCATCACCTTTTTCTTAGCTGTTTATAATTCGAAAATTCAAGAGCTGGAATACGTGAATTGCGGACATAACGCACCTGTTTTCAAAACAGGAAGTGAATTCAAACATTTCGGAGCGACGGCTATTGGTTTGGGAATGCTTCCTGAATTGCCAAAGGTTAGTTCAGTGAAGCTTGAAATTCACTCGGGAGATGTCTTGCTAGGCTATACAGACGGACTTGTTGAAGTGAACAATGCTGAAGGAGATTATTTCGAAATGGAAGGCATTGAAAAAAATCTAATTGGAACACACGCTAAAGATGTGTGCATGGCCGTTGAAGCAGCAGCGAATAATTTCAGAGGCGAATGCCTATTCAACGACGACGTCGCAATTCTTGCTATTTGCTGGAAATAGTATTTTCTTTTTTCTTTACGTGGAAGAGGTCCATCGCGACAAGTATTCCTATGAATCCCCAAAACGGAACGGAAGCTTTATCGGTATCTAAATAGTTGTTCAATGTTCCATGAACGAAGTAGGTTAGGAGCCCCAAGAAGGCACTAATGATGATTACACGATGTTCCTTTTCAACCGCGGCGTAGAAAAGTTTAAATCCGAGAATAAGCGTATAAACGAAAATCGAGATGAACAGCAACATTCCTAAAACACCCTGCTCAGCCAATGGCCCGAGATATTCGCTGTGCGCGTTTCCTCCATCGCCGTTATTTGTGCTAATAATTGTGCGGTCTTTTGATTGTTGAAATGGTGCATAAACGAATTGATAGGTTCCGGGTCCCCAACCCGTAATGGGTCTTCTTCGAAACATTTCCATGGCACAGTGCCAACGATTCAAGCGTTCTAGATTGGAAGCGTCGGAAGACACATTGGAAATAGAAGAAACGTGCTCATCCAACTTATCACTACTTTCTTGCTTATTCTGACCAAGTTCTTGTTGAATATTGTCCCACGAAAAAAGAAGTACACTTCCGAAGATGACCGTTCCATAAAACACATACTTCAGAGGAACGCGCAACATCATCACAATGAATATCACAAATGCAACCACCACGGAAACCCATGCAGCGCGGGTGTATGATAAAACCAGTCCAATGGTTAAAATGAAAAGTGCAGAATAATTCAAGAACGTTACAAGTGGACTTTTCTTTTTCACGAAGAGCAATCCAATACCAACAGGGAAGAACATAGCTAATACTGCTCCGTAGCTTGTGTGATCCTTAAACAATGGTTCCATAACCCAGTGTGCACTTTCTTTATCGAAATTGAATTGGGCGTGCCTTGTAACCGTGTAAAGAATAACAATGCACAATGGCGCTAGGTAGCTTGCAAAGAATTTTTTTATGTTGGAAAGGTCTTGGAAGAGATGAGCGCCTAATAAATAAAAGCCTGAAATAAACCAAAGGCGTGTTGCGATGAATTTGAATGACACCAATGGATATTCACTGGTCAACGCAGTGAAAACCATCCACAACAAATAGGACCCAATGATATATGTAAACGGATGGCTGAAAATTCTTCGATCTACACTTTTTCCAGAAAGTATTTTAAAAATCATGAGCAGCAGAAGCGCTGCTATTATAGGTTCAGTGGGCAGATACATGCCAATGTTCGCCACTTCCATTTCTTCTAGGTTAATGCTCAGCGGAGTTGCCATTACACTGAAGAACCAGACCCACTCAATTTTGTGAATGGCAAGCCATAGTGCAAACAATGCAGCAGGCAATATGAAGAGAAGGTAAATTTCAAAGGCAACAGCAATGCCTTGCGTTAAAGCGAATAAGCTTCCCCAAAAAATGATGGGTTTATTTTGAATGAATGCTGTGAAAGATTTCACTGCTTACGCCTTTTTCAACTTTTCAATATTGTCGCGTACCAAAATCACAACCACACCGAAGACAAATGTGGCCATGGCGCTAACAACAACGATAAGCCATCTAATAGGATAAGACTTCTTATCCGCTGCAGCTGCTTTATCCACTACGAGGTGAGAAGAGATGTCTGATTCAACGTCAATTTTCATCAAGTCATAACGCTTTCTCAAAATTTGCATCTTCTCGTAGCCACCATCAATTTCACTTTCAATCTTCTTATAACGTGTTCCGTATTTCGAAAGGAAATCCATTTGAACTTTAATCTCCTGCGCACGATCCGGATGTCCTTCAACGATAGCTGTTCCGTATTGTTCGGTCAAATAAGCAATTTGGTCCTTGTAGCTGTACACTCCTTTTTCTTGGAGGTATTGCATAGAGTCTTCAAGAATTTTTATTTCAGTTTGAAGGGTTTCTAATGAGGATTTAGCATACAAGAAGGCCGACATAGCGCGGTCGCTGCGCATTTGATTGCTTACAGAGTCTGTCAACTGGGCAATGTCGTTCGCAATGTCACGTGCGCGTTCCGGGGATGCGTCGAGTACGGTAATTTCAATAGATCCGAAGCGCGTTAAATCGGCAGACACGTTCTCGTTATATTCTTTTCCAATTAAGGTATTGGCACCGCGATCAGTTTTCGCAATGTCGTACACTTCCCACAAGTTGTATATTTCAATAATTCTTCCTCGAACCTGATCCGAGTTAATGATTTGCATAAGACGCTCGGCATCTTCTTCTTCTCCGTAGGCAAGGACGTCAGATTTCTTTACGTCTTCTAAAAGTTGTTCCCCGAAGCTGTGCTGCTGCGAAGCGAAAAGCACAACGGTGCTTTTGTATTTTTCAGTAATGATGAAAGAAGCTGCCGCAGAAATGATAGCTGCTGCCGCTGTTACGATAAAAAGATGTTTTCTCCACTTGAAGACAACAACTAAAAGATTCGAAGAAGATAGAGATTCTTCAGAATTATTTCCTTGATTATTCATGCTTTGGTCAATGATGGTGCAAAAGTAAGGTCTTTTGCAAGCGGTTCGAACTGCTAAAAGGAGTTTGCTCGGAATTATTGCCCAGCCCTCGTTTTTCAAGTCGAAAAATAAAAAATGGCAATTCAAGACATTTTTCAGTAGAAAATTGGACTTCCTGTATTACTTTTGCGCCCGAAATTCAACCTGAATACATCTTTCTATGTCAACTCAAAATGGTAAAGTAGTTCAAATTATTGGCCCTGTGGTAGATATCTCTTTCCCTGCCGGTCAAAAACTTCCTAACATCCTAGATGCCCTTGCTATCAAGCGTGCTGGCGCAGACGATCTAATCCTAGAGTGCCAAAAGCACGTGGGTGAAGACACTGTTCGTGCCATCGCAATGGATGCTACGGAGGGTCTTCAAAGAGGCGCTGAGGTTGTGGCTTTAGGTCGCACCATCACTATGCCAGTTGGAGATCAAATCAAAGGTCGTTTGTTCAACGTAGTTGGAAAAGCGATTGACGGTATCGGAGAAGTGAGCAACGAAAACGGGAATTCAATTCACCGTGCTGCCCCTCGTTACGAAGATTTGTCTACTGCTACTGAAATCCTTTTAACAGGTATTAAGGTAATTGACTTGATTGAGCCTTACTCAAAGGGTGGTAAAATCGGATTGTTCGGTGGTGCCGGAGTAGGTAAGACCGTATTGATCATGGAGTTGATCAACAACATCGCGAAAGCATACACAGGTCTTTCTGTATTTGCTGGTGTTGGTGAGCGTACTCGTGAAGGAAATGACTTGTTACGTGAGATGATCGAATCTGGCGTTATTAAATATGGCGATGCATTCGTGCACGAAATGGAAAAAGGCGGATGGGACGTATCTAAAGTAGATATGAAAGCCCTTGCTGAGAGCCAAGCGACATTGGTATTCGGACAAATGAACGAGCCTCCTGGAGCACGCGCGCGTGTTGCATTGAGCGGTCTTTCAGTTGCTGAGTACTTCCGTGATGGAGATGAGCAATCAGGTGGACGTGATATCCTTTTCTTCATTGACAACATCTTCCGTTTCACACAAGCGGGTTCTGAGGTATCGGCACTTCTAGGTCGTATGCCTTCAGCTGTAGGTTACCAACCAACATTGGCCTCTGAAATGGGAGCTATGCAAGAGCGTATCACTTCTACGAAGAGAGGATCTATCACTTCGGTTCAAGCGGTATACGTACCTGCGGATGACTTGACTGACCCTGCTCCAGCGACAACCTTCGCTCACTTAGATGCAACAACAGTACTAAGCCGTAAGATTGCCGAGTTAGGTATTTATCCTGCGGTAGATCCATTGGATTCTACTTCTCGTATCTTAACTCCAGCTATCGTTGGTGACGAGCACTACCGTTGCGCTCAACGTGTGAAAGGAATTCTACAACGCTACAAAGAATTACAAGATATCATCGCGATCTTGGGTATGGACGAATTGTCTGAAGACGATAAATTGTCGGTATTCCGCGCTCGTAAAGTGCAGCGTTTCTTGTCTCAGCCATTCCACGTGGCAGAGCAATTCACCGGTATCCCAGGGGTATTGGTTCCAATTGAAGAAACAATCAAAGGTTTCAACATGATCCTAGACGGAGAGTGTGATGAGTATCCAGAAGCTGCTTTCAACTTGAAAGGTACCATCGAAGAAGCTATTGAAGCTGGTAAGAAAATGTTGGCTGAATCTAAGAATTAATAGCAATTATGCGCGTTGAAATAATTACCCCAGAAACCGTACTCTTCCAAGGTGAAGCAGAATATGTTTTCCTTCCAGGAAGTTCAGGTGGATTGGGAATCTTGAACAATCACGCCCCTTTAATTTCTTCATTGAAAAAAGGAAGCGTGCGTGTGAAAGATGCTCAAGGCAAAGAATTGACTTTTGATGTGCTTGGCGGTACCGTAGAGGTATTGAACAACCAAGTAATGGTTTTAGCTGAATAATACTTCCTTCTAGGAAGAACAATCTAACGTTATGAATATTGAACAACTCAACACCGGCTCTCTAACTGGAGAGTTAAAGGTGACTCTTGACCCTATTGATTACAACGAAAACTACGAGTCAGCTCTTAAGACCTACCGTAAGCGCGTTGAATTACCAGGATTTCGTAAAGGTGCAGTTCCTGCGTCTCTAGTGAAACAACGTTTCGGAAAGTCTTTGCTTGCCGATGAAATAAACAGAATGTTGCAAGAGGCAATCGGAAACTACGTTTCTGAAAACAAACTTGAGTTGTTAGGTAGCCCAATTCCAAAAGAGGGTGACGATGTGGGTGATTGGGATAATCCTTCAACTTTCACATTCACTTATGAAATTGGTTTCGCACCAACATTCGATTTGAATTTAGACAAGTCGAAGACTTTCACGAAATTGGAAGTAGATGTGAACGAAGAGCTTATCTCTCGTCAAATGAAAGAGTATGCGCGTCGTCACGGTCAACTTTCTAAACCTGAAGTAACCGAGTCTGAAGACATGATCATGGCAGAAATTGTCGAGATGAATGCAGACGGTTCAGTGAAAGAAGGTGGTGTTACAAACAAGACTTCTATCTTTTTAGAATACATCAAAGACGAAGCGACTAAAGCTTTGTTTGTTGGAAAGAATATCGGTGAAAGTGCGGTAGTTGATCCGTTCATGTTGAACAGCGATCACGAAGATCTTTCTCGTATGTTAGGTGTAACTCACCACGAACTTCACCACATCGATTCTAAATTCCAAGTGACCATCTCTGAAGTTATGCGCATGCAACCAGCAGAGTTGAATCAGGAATTATTCGATAAGTTATTCGAGCCAGGAACAGTAACTTCAGAAGAGCAAATGAAAGATCGCGTGAAAGCAGATCTAGCAGCTATGTTCGAAAAGGATTCTGAATGGATGTTCAAGCGTGATTTCGCCAAGGATATCGTAGATATGGTTTCTATTGAATTACCAGACGAATTCCTTAAGCGTTTCATTATCATGACTAACGAGAAGCCAATTGAAATGGCTCAGTTGGAGATGGAATACCCAGGCTATGCAAACGGATTGAAGTGGCAGTTGATTGAAAATAAAATCATCAAAGAAAACGAAATCAAAGTATCTGTAGACGATGCAATGGATTACGTGAAGGCTTCTTTGGTAGATCGTTTCAAATCTTATGGCATGCCAGTAGATGAGGAGCGTCTAGATCAATTGGCGAAGCAAACACTTGCGAAGCAAGAAGAAGCTAAGAATGTTTATGACATGTTGTATGAAGATGGTGTAATGAAAGTTGTTCAAGCGAATTGTTCAGTGAAAGTTGAGCGTTTGGCTTACGAAGATTTCAGACATCGTGCTCAGCACTAACTCGAAATATTAGAAAAAGAAAAACCTCGGAACTTCCGAGGTTTTTTTATGAATTGAAATTCAATTTCTAGTTTTGAATCAGAGAAATCTTTTCTAAGATTTCTGAAATCTCACGCTTAGCAGCAACAATCTTTTTCTCAATTTCTTTGCGCATGCTCTCAGCACCTTTACCAGTGAAGATGCCCATGTTGTTTTCGTAAGATTTGATGTCGCCTTTCAACTTGTCAATCTTATCACGCAAAATCATTTTCTCTCTGCTAAGTCCTTTGTCGCCTGTAGACTTGATTGTCTCAATGCGTGACTTGTAGCGCGTCATATCTGCTTCTTTGCGATCAGCATTCAACTTGCCATATTTGTCGTCGAAGGCAGCCTTGTGACGCGCTTGCATTTTCGCGTATTGCTCACGAGGAACATGTCCAAGTGCCTGCCAACGTTCGTTGAATAAACGAAGCATAGACAAGTCTTCATTTTTATTTCCTGATAGAGGAGTGTTTTCAATTTCAGTAAGCAAAGCTTCTTTCAATCTTAAATTCTCTTCTTGAATTCCAGTTAACTCTCCGAAATGCTCTTTCTTTCTTTGAAAGAATACATCGCAAGCAGACCGGAAGCGCTGCCACAACTTTTGTTCTTCTTTCGGATCGGCACCACCAACTTGTTTCCATTTGTCTTGAAGTTTTTTAATTCCTTCAGTGGCTAGTTTCCAATCGCTACTGTCTTGAAGCGTTTTCGCATCGTTGATGATGGTCTCTTTCGCTTTTTTATTTTTCTCGTAAACCTCTTTGCGAGATTCAAAATAAGTACTGCGCTTAGTGAAGAACAAATCACACAATCCGCGGAACTCTTGCCAAATTTCTTCGTTCTCTTTTTTCTTAACCCAACCGATTGTTTTCCATTCTTCTTGAAGTTTTAAAACTTCTTCTGTCCACTTGTTCCAACTGTTACTTTGAGAAAGATCCAATTCAAGAATCTCTTTCATGCGTTGAATAAGCAAGGTCTTTTTCGAAAGGTTTTCATTGCTACTTGCACTTAATGCATCGTAGTGTGCTTGAATGCGCTCTTGTTCAACGCGAAGAATTCCAAAGAAATCGTCGCCCATTTTTTGGAACGTTTCTTTCGGAGAAGGACCAATCTGCATCCAATCACGCTGAAGCTTACGAACTTCAACTTCCAACTCGTTTATCGATTCAATAGTTGAAAGCCCTTTCGCTAATTCCATTAACTCTTCTTTCAACCTCTGGTTAACTTTTAAGTCGTTCGCCTGAAGTTCTTTGTAGATGTTAATGTGATAGAAAAAATCTTGATTCGCTTTGTGCCAACGTTCAATTAACGCAGGGTATTTATCTCCAGGAACATCACCGGTGTTGTCCCAATATTCTTTAATTTCTTTTTGAAGAGAAAAGGCCTTTCCAATATTTTCTTCGTTCTTGGAAAGTCGCTCCATGCGATCACACAAGTCAGATTTTATCTCGAAGTTTCTTGAACGCTCCTGTGCAAGCGCCTTTCCAGCCACTTGAATTTTGTCTTCGTATTCTTTCAGTAATTCTTGAAGAGAACCTTCCAATTCATGCGGAGTGTATGCAAAATCTACTTCCGTACCTTTTGCATTTTCAGCTTTGAATTGTTCCCATTGCAACTGACGCTCTTTCACGCTTTCTGCCTTCCAATTACTGCGAATGTTTTTTACTTGATCACGCACCAACATAATATCTTCAGCTTGAAGTAAGTCGCGCAACTGGCCTATTAATTCCTCTTTCATTTTTAATTCTTCGATTCTCTCACAAATTTAACAAAGAAATTTCATAAATCCTTTGAACAATTCACGCTGAGCTTAGTATTATTTCTAATTTAGAAAAATGCAAAATGACGCGCCCATAGACTTAGCAAAATGCCGACTGAAAATTCAGCGGTATTGCGACAAGGCAGAGCGTGCGCCCTTCGATGTCGAGAAGAAGCTCATTCAATATGGAGTGTGGCAAAACGACAGGCAAGTCTTAATAGCGGAACTTATTTCATTAAACCTGTTGAGCGAATCGCGATTTGCTTCAGCTTTTGCGCACGACCACTTTGAATTTCGAAAATGGAGCAAACGGAAAATTGAATTGCATTTGAAAGCAAAACGCGTTTCTTCCCGAAACATTCAAGATGCTATTCGAAATCTTCCAAGTGAAGGGGATGCGTTGCAAATAAGAGCGCTACTTCCTTCCCTACAAAAGAAATATGAAAAGAAAGGCAGATTGAAAAATCAATATGCCGCGAAAGCCCTGATTCGCAAGGGTTTTCAAACGGAAGAAGTGTTTAAGGTTCTTCGCGAATCGAGTGAAAGTTTTGACACGTTTTTAGATTAATTGACGTACTTTCGCGCTATAAAATTTCATTCCAGATGGCGATAACAATTGACGCGATCAACGAACTGAAAGAGCGCACGAGAGCGCTCGGGAGGTATCTTTGACGTGGAGGTAAAACTCCTCCAAATTCGTGAAGACGAAAAACTAACACAAGACCCCGACTTTTGGAACGATCCGAAAAAAGCCGAGGCAACCATGAAGCAAATCCGCAATAAAAAATTGTGGACAGATGCTTATCAAAAATGTCAATCTGCGGTTGACGACACCCAAGTGCTTTATGAATTTTTCAAGGAAGGCGAAGTAGACGAGGCTGAACTCGATGAGCAATACAAACTTGCTTCAACCGAGCTCGAAGAGCTTGAGTTTAAAAACATGCTTTCTGCGGAAGAAGATAACTTAAGCGCTGTCCTTCAAATCACAGCTGGTGCTGGTGGCACAGAGAGTTGCGATTGGGCAAGTATGCTCATGCGCATGTACATCATGTGGGGTGAAAAGAGTGGCTACAAAGTTAAAGAACTCGATCTTCAAGAAGGAGATGTTGCAGGTGTAAAACAATGCACGCTCGAATTCGAAGGTCCGTTTGCATTTGGTATGTTGAAAGGTGAAAACGGTGTACATCGTTTGGTGCGTATTTCTCCGTTCGACTCTAACGCAAAGCGTCACACCTCTTTCGTGAGCGTGTATGTTTATCCGCTTGTAGACGATACCATTGACATTCACATCAATCCAGCAGATATTTCTTGGGACACTTTCCGTTCGGGAGGTGCAGGTGGACAAAACGTAAACAAGGTTGAAACCGGTGTGCGTTTGAAACACAAGCCTTCAGGAATTATTATCGATAACACCGAGACGCGTTCACAACTTCAAAATAAAGAAAAGGCTTTGCAATTGCTGAAGTCACAATTGTTTGAAGCCGAGTTGGCGAGACGTCACGCTGCACGCGACGAGATTGAAGCAGGGAAAAAGAAAATCGAATGGGGGTCACAAATTCGTAACTACGTTATGCAACCATACAAATTGGTGAAAGACGTTCGTACGGGTGAAGAAACCAGCGATGTAGAAAAAGTAATGAATGGTGAAATAGATAATTTCTTGAAAGCATTTTTAATGGGACAAGGAAAAGGAGTTCAGCATTCCGATAATGACGATTTATAATTTAACACATAACGATCATGGAAAATTTTCGTATTGAAAAAGACACAATGGGCGAAGTAAAAGTGCCCGCTAATGTTTATTGGGGAGCACAAACAGAGCGCTCTAGAAATAATTTTAAAATTGGCCCCGAGTCAAGCATGCCGAGAGAAATCGTGAAAGCTTTTGGAACATTGAAAAAGGCTGCAGCGCATGCCAACTGCGAGTTAGGAGTGTTGCCCTCTGAAAAGCGCGATGCAATTTCTGCTGTGTGCGACGAGATCGTTCGTGGCGAATTGTATGATCAATTTCCGTTGGTTATCTGGCAAACAGGTTCAGGTACACAAAGCAACATGAACGTGAACGAAGTGGTAGCAAACCGCGCACACGTTTTAGCAGGTGGAAAGTTGGGTGAAGGGCAAATGTTATTGAATCCGAACGACGATGTAAACAAATCACAATCTTCAAATGATACGTATCCAACTGCTATGCACATGGCGGCATACGAAGCGGTGGTGAAAGTAACTATCCCAGGAGTAACTCAACTTCGCAACACACTTGCTGCGAAATCAAAAGAGTTTATGAATGTTGTGAAGATCGGGCGTACGCATTTAATGGATGCTACGCCTGTGACTTTGGGGCAAGAGTTAAGCGGATATGTCGCGCAGTTAGATCACGGTCTTCGTGCATTGAATAACACACTTTCTCACCTAGGTGAATTGGCTTTAGGCGGAACCGCAGTAGGAACAGGTATTAATACCCCGGAAGGATATTCGGAATTGGTAGCAGCGAAAATTGCTGAATTCAGCGGTCTTCCTTTTCAAACTGCGCCAAATAAATTTGAAGCGTTAGCTGCACACGATGGCATTGTTGAAACACACGGTGCATTGAAGCAATTGGCAGTTTCATTGAATAAAATTGCAAACGACATTCGCATGATGGCTAGCGGACCACGCAGCGGAATTGGAGAAATTCATATCCCTGAAAACGAGCCAGGATCTTCGATCATGCCGGGTAAAGTAAACCCAACGCAATGCGAAGCATTAACCATGGTTTGCGCGCAAGTGATGGGTAACGACGTGGCAATCACTGTTGGTGGCACACAAGGACATTATGAGTTGAATGTGTTCAAACCAATGATGGCTTACAACTTCTTACAGAGTGCAATTCTTTTGGGAGACGCTTGCGTTTCTTTCGATGTGAATTGCGCAGTTGGCATTGAGCCGAACTACACACGCATAGAAGAATTGGT
This sequence comes from Flavobacteriales bacterium, assembly GCA_030729695.1. Classification (GTDB taxonomy): domain Bacteria; phylum Bacteroidota; class Bacteroidia; order Flavobacteriales_D; family Sanyastnellaceae; genus CAIZGX01. Next base: position 46,274 of record JANQWV010000045.1, read on the forward strand.
GAACAATTCATTAATGTTGGTGACATCGTTGAACACGAAGATCGGTTACTACAAAGCAGCTGAGATTGCTAAGACAGCGCACAAGAATGGAACGACACTTCGTGAAGAAGCAATTCGTTTAGGACATGTGACTGCTGAGGAGTATGACGAGATTGTAGTTCCTTCGAAAATGGTTGGAAAACTTCCAAAATAATTTGATACTTTTAGTACATGACTGATATTTCAAAAAACTACTGCGTAATCATGGCAGGCGGAATTGGTTCAAGATTCTGGCCTATGAGTCGCACCGCTTTTCCAAAGCAGTTTCACGATATTCTTGGAACCGGACGCACACTCATTCAAATGACGTACGATCGTTTTCTTCCGCTCGTTCCGAAAGAAAATATTTTGGTAGTAACGAACGAGAGATACAAGGCGCTTGTGTTAGAGCAATTGCCAGATTTAAAACCAGAGCAAGTGTTGTGTGAACCCTTCATGCGTAACACAGCTCCGTGTGTTGCTTATTCGGCATTCTGGATTGCAGAGCGCACGCCCGATGCAAACATTGTCGTTGCACCAAGCGATCACCTCATCACACGCGAAGCTTCTTTCATTGAAGACATTCAAATCAGCATGAATCAAGCGAACAAATCGGGTAACCTCGTAACGCTTGGAATTAAACCTACACGTCCTGACACCGGTTACGGATACATTCAATGGGCCGATGCAAAGGACGTAGATAACGATCGCGTGAAGAAAGTAAAAACCTTCACCGAGAAACCGAATTTAGAGTTGGCGAAGGACTTCATTGAAAGTGGAGACTTCTATTGGAACTCTGGAATTTTCGTTTGGAATCTTGAGTCAATCATGAAAGCGTTCCAATCACATCTTCCTGAAATGTATGCACAGTTCGAAGAAGGAAAAGGGAAGTACGGAACAGCAGAAGAAATGGCTTTCATTAACAACATGTACAGCAGTTGCGAAAACATCAGTATCGATTACGGTATTATGGAAAAAGCAAAAAATGTAAATGTGGTATTGAGCGATTTCGGATGGAGTGACCTTGGAACTTGGGGATCTCTTCACACACAATTGTCTTCCGACGAACACAACAACGGAGTAGTGGGTGAGAACGTAATGTTGTATAACTGTTCAGACAGCGTTGTGCACGTGGGTAGCGACAAGTTGGTTGTATTGCATGGACTAAACGGATACATTGTGGTAGACACAGGTGTTTCATTGTTGGTCTGCAAAAAAGAAGATGAACAAAAGATCAAGCAATTCGTTAACGACATTAAACTGAACAAAGGCGAATCATGGGTATAGTGAAATATATTTTTTCCGTGTTGTTTGTTGTGAGTGCTTTTTATTGCACAGCACAACCCGATCCGGATCCCATTCCGATGCCGCCACCACCCACTCCGGTAAGTGGTGAATTTCAGGATGAAGAACCCATGGTTTTTCCTGAAGTTATGCCCGCATATCCAGGGGGAGAGACACAGATGTTTAAGGATATTGCCTCGGCTATGATATATCCTCCGCTCTGTTTGGAGAATGAATTTCAAGGAAAAGTATTTGTTCAGTTTGTGGTTGAAAAGAATGGGAAAATTTCAAACATAATAATTTTACGTCAGCCAGAAGGTGACTTGGGAAAAATGCTAGGTAATGAGGCCATTCGTGTAGTTAAAAACCTGAAAGACTTTACACCGGGGTCTTTGAATGGTGAACCGAAAAGAGTTCGATATACCTTACCCATCTACTTCAAGATTAAATAAAATATGGAGAATAATTTAATCCTTTGCCCGAACGAAGAATGGGTGTTGAACGACCTAGTAGCTGTAAGATCGGGTGAAACGAGAGTTTCACTTTCCGATGTGGCGAAGGAAAAAATTCAAGCATGTAGAACTTTTTTAGACTCGTATTTAGAGACGAGCGAAAATCCAGTTTACGGAATCAATACTGGTTTCGGTTCGCTTTGCAACACCGAAATTTCGATGGAAGATTTAAATCTTCTTCAAAACAATTTGCTTCGTTCACACGCATGTGGAATGGGCGACCAAGTGCCTGAAGAAATTGTCCGTCTAATGTTAGTGTTGAAGGCAAAGAGCTTGTCTCACGGACACAGCGGTGTTCAATTGGCAACCGTTGAATTGTTGTTGGAGTTTTATCACAGAAATATTTTACCAATCGTTTTCACGCAGGGATCATTAGGAGCAAGCGGAGATCTTTCTCCCTTGTCACACTTGTGTCTTCCGTTAATTGGTGAAGGAAAGGTGATGTACAAAGGATATGAGAGAAACTCAGCCGATGTATTGAAAGAAGAGGGATTGAAGTCCATTGCGCTTCAATCGAAAGAAGGATTAGCGCTCATCAACGGAACACAATTCATGTTGGCGTATTCAGTAGAGAATTTAATTCGCGCTGAACATTTGTTCGATAAAGCCATAACCATTGCAGCCATGTCTGTAGATGCGTTCGATGCGCGTCCTGAACCGTTCATTGATCTAACACACCGTGTTAGAAATCAAGAAGGCCAGCAGATTGTGGCTATAGCCATGCAGGACGCTTTGAAAGGAAGTGAAATTCAAGTTCAGAAAAAAGCGCACGTGCAAGATCCATATTCGTTCCGTTGCATTCCTCAAGTATTAGGCGCATCGCACGACGCCATTGCATATGTGTTAACCATTGTTGAACGCGAGATCAATGCGGTAACTGACAATCCAATTATTTTTCCGGAAGAAAATCAGATTATTTCTGGTGGAAATTTCCACGGGCAGCCGTTGGCTTTAAGCATGGATTTTCTAGCCATTGCTTTGGCGGAAGTAGCGAGCATTTCAGAAAGAAGAACGTACAAACTTATTTCGGGTCAACGCGGTTTGCCGGCTTTCTTGGTGAAAGACGCTGGACTGAACAGCGGCTTCATGATTCCTCAATACGCGGCAGCGTCTATCGTGAGCCAGAACAAACAACTCTGCACGCCTTCAAGTGTTGACACCATAGACAGCAGTAATGGTCAAGAAGACCACGTGAGTATGGGTGCGAATGGCGCAACGAAATGCTACCAAGTGGTAAAAAATCTTCAGTCTGTATTGGCAATAGAATTGTTGAACGCAGCACAGGGCCTTGACTTTAGAAGACCATTAAAGTCTTCCATTCCGGTAGAAACTCTTCATGCTGAAATTAGAAAAGTTATTCCACATTACGTGCAAGACAGATACCAGCACGCCGATATGGAATTGTCTTATCAGTTGATTGGTCTTTGAACTTAATGTTCAATCAATAAATTTCGATTCAAAATAGTCTGACCTTTTTTCAATTGAAGAATATACATCCCTGAAGGCAATTCTTCAACGGAGAGTTCTCGCTTCAATTGACTTTTATTCCAACGTTTAACTTCTTGTCCTGATGAATTGAAAACTCGTGCTTCATCGAAATTCACAGATTGAGAAATCGTGAAATGTTCGCGCGCAGGTTGCGGGAAAATAGCAACGCTCAATTCCAATTCATTCACTGAAGTTAGTGTGGTGAAATCGTCCGTTTGAATTGTACATCCATTTGCATCTGAAATAATGCAATAGCTCGTAAATATCTCAGGAATGTATGTGTCCTCGTTTGTATCGCCATGCGCCCAGTTCCAAGAATAGGGTGGTGTACCTCCGTACGTTGTCATTTGTACTTCACCAACACCTAATCCGCCTTCAATAAAAAGTTCAACGGAGTAACTTAAGGTATCTGGCTGGTTTACTGTAAGAGTCTCTTGGTATTGGCATCCATTCGCGTCGGTTACGGTGGTCGAATAATCTCCTGCGTACAAATAGATAGCGCTGCTCTCAATATTCAATGGGTCGTAATTCCAACTGTATGAATAAGGTTCCGTTCCACCTTGTATATTGTGGAAGATCCATCCACCCAAATAGCCGTAACAAGAAACATCTTGAACATCTGGACTATTCGTGAAAGGCGCCGGTTCGAAAATGGTATCTTGAACCACGAAAGTGCATCCATTCGCATCGGTTACTTCCGCAGTATAAATTCCTGCGCACAAGTTGGGGAGATTATTACCACCAACAGAACCATCACTCCACTGAATAAGATATGGCCCTGTTCCTGAAATGAAGTTCAAATTAATACTTCCATCGCACAGGCCATTGCAGGAGACATTGGTGGTTGTTGATTCTATTTGAAGAGAAGTGAAATTGAATAATTCAATAGGAAGTGTTGTGGTGTTGCCAGCGTCGTCTGTAATTGTAGCCAGGTACTGTCCGGGTCCGCCAGAAATCGAGGTGCCGTTGGCACCATTCTGCCAAACCACGTTGTAGGGTGGTTGACCTCCTGAGATATTCAAGCTTATTGATCCAATTCCGTTGTTTGAACAAGAAGGCTGTTCAACATTGCTGCTCACTTGAAGAGAAGGGAATACAATTAAAGACGTTGTATTTGTCGCATCACCTGAAGTAGATCCGGTACCGTTCACAACATTTCCACTGGCGTAGAAGGTAACTGCTTCATTCAAATTCTGTGGAGCTGTCCAGCTGAATTGAAAGACATTATTCAAGGTAACCCCGTTATGCTCTAAATATGTTCTGCCGGTAAATGCATTTTGAATGGTGATGGTTTTCTGTTTTACGTTCGAGGCAAGATTGCTGTATCCAGAAATGGGAAGGTTCTCAGCAGAAGTTAAGGCTGTAAGTTGAAAGGCGTATCCGCCTGGACTTCCCATGGCGTTATTCACGGTAACTTTTACCGTGTAAGTTGTTCCGGGAAAGAATTGAGTGGTTGGCACCGTTGATCCTTGAGCAAACATCTGAACGGTAACAGATGGACTGTAATTTCCACCGTTGTGGCATTGTCCGCAAGTGTTTTCTCCAGGCGCGCCGGTATTTCCCGAGTTTGAGACAGTTGCGCGACCATTGCTATTGCCAGCGAAAATGAAATAACCTATTGCACAAACGAAAAGTATTTGAATCCAACGTAAACGGTTCATCTTTAATTTTTTTTGTGAATATATGGAAAGAAAATTAGAACAATTATTTACCGCTTCCTTTCAGCACAATCACAACGGTGTAAAAAAGAATCTTGATATCCATGGCCAAAGACATGTTCTCCAAGTATAGCAGATCATATCGTAGACGCTGAACCATTTGATCTACATCTTCTGCATAACCGTATTTCACCTGTCCCCATGAAGTAATACCAGGACGTATGCGGTGAAGTTTTTGGTAATGCGGATTGATTTTCGAAATTTGGTCTATGTAGAATTGACGTTCTGGCCTAGGTCCAACAAGTGCCATATCGCCAGCGAGTACATTCCAGAATTGAGGTAATTCGTCAAGTCGCATTTTTCTTAGAACCCGTCCAACTTTCGTAATACGAGAGTCATGTGTTGAACTCAACTGTGGACCAAGTTTTTCCGCATCTATGCACATACTGCGGAATTTTATTATTTGAAAGGGAACGCCATTCCTCCCAATTCGTTCTTGAAAAAAGAAAACCGATCCTCTCGAGGAAGCTTTAACAAGTATTGAAATAATTAAAAGCAATGGCAACAAAACGACCAAGGCAATAGCACTTAAAACAACATCTAAAATTCGCTTAATACTGAACTGCCAGCTCGGCATTAGCACGGTATTCAAACGAATCAACGGCACCCCGAAAATGCTCGTCATTTTTACACTTCCCGATAAGATGTCAAACGTGTCTGGAATGATATTGATTCGAACATTGTAGTTTTCAAGTAGAGCAAGAATGTTCTCCAACTCTTTGTGGTCACCGCTTTCGATAGATAAAATAACTTCCTCAATTTGGTGCTCTTCTATGATACTGGGTAGCGTCGGGTATTTTCCGAAGAGAGGCAAACTCGCAGAGAGTTGCTCGTCGGCTCCGTTGATTTTTAAATAACCTTTGAATAAAAATCCAGGAGATTTTTTTAGTGCAGTAATTTCATCTACAAGTTGCAAGGCTCTCGCATTTCCGCCAACTATAATTGTTGGAAACCCCCATTTTCTTGATTGAATTTTTTTTACAGTCCTTGACGTAATTATTAACCGAAGAGTCAGTGTTAATCCAAGATGTAGGAGTAACAGAAAACCGAAAGTAGTATAGTAGTAGTGATAATTGGGCAGTTCGTCATCCAATAAAAATAAAAAGAAAATAACGATATTTCCAATTAAGGAAGTGGCTAATACTTGTCCAATTTCCCGAAGGCGATGTCTTCTTAAAACGTCAGAGTACATTCCCCACATGGCATAAAAGCAAATCCAGGCTAAAGGAATAAAGGCAAGTGCTGCAAAGAAATTACTGTCAGTATGAATACCTAGATCATACCCATATTTCACGGATTCGAATTTTTTTCTCAGGAAATACAAACTCGCCCACGAGCAACCTGCAGCAATCCAGTCTGCGGCGACATATGAAAATATGATTCCTTTATTCTTCAATTACTATGCTTACTCTACCAAGTCACCCACTTCAAATTATCAAGAAAAATATTCACCGGTGTAGTTGAATTTGTTGCGTTTGATTCAATGTATAATTCGTGAAATTGTGCGGTTGGATTTTGCTGAAGAACAAATCCAAAATCAATGTATATCTTCTTCCACACAGGAGTTAATCCATCGCCGCTCGAAGTTGGGTTAATTATCAGCGCAGGGTTTTTTGCAGTGATACCTCCGGTTGTCGTAATGAAGCCAACAGAAAAGGTATTGTTGCTGCTGTAATTCATTTCGAGAAAGAGGTTATCACCGCTCGTGTAGTTCAGATTATCATCGTCTTTATAATAGAGCTTACTCGACCCAACATCTAAATGGCCCCAACCACTTCTGTTTCCTTCGAACACCTGCTCAGATTGATTGGTTACTGAAAAAGAGCCGTTATTCGTTCCCGTCTGAACAAGGAAATTTCCGCTCTCAAATCCTTTTTCCGAAATAACAGCTTGGTTGTAATAAGTAAAGGCAGGAACAATAGTATCTACTTGAAATGCTGACATTGTCAATGTAGTATCGAAGGGAGCGTAAAACGGATAGCGAATACGAGTGTTTGAAATGCCGTTGTTTTTTATTCCAGCGAAGATTCGAATGTTAGAAGTTCCTAGCTCTAAAATTGGAATTTTTGCAGGCAAATCATAGACCCCCAAACTCTGATCGTTTGCATAAACCCATACTTCAGTTATGGCTTCACTCGATGTTCCTTGATTAAGATTCGCTTGAAAAGTAAATGAGGGAATATACAAATACGCAGGCTCCTTTTCCTTTGGATTTATGATGTCACATCCTTGCAGTGCAAGTATGGAAAATGCTATGAAATAAGCAAATGGTTTCAATCGTTGTGTTTTGGGTTGCGAATATACAATCGCATCAAAAGGTTACCGATGGAAACGGAAGAAAATTAAGATTATTGCAAGGAAGAAAAAACAGCCTTCAGTCCTCGGATGTGAAGACGTTCAATCGAATTTTTTCAGCAATCATTTCAGCTACAGCCAAGGCCTTATGCCCATCTTCCAGCGAAACAGTTGGCTCAGTCTGATGCAAGACCGCTTCACCGAAGCTAGACAGCTCTTGCTTTAAGGCGTTGTTATCTGGTACCGCAAGATTCTTTTTCGTAATTTCATTCTCTTCGTTCTCACGAAGTAGCTCGTAGCCATGGGCTGTTTTATTTAAAAAGTCAGATACATAACAAGCATCTTTTTGGTAAAAGCGCATTTTTCGCATAGACTCGGTTGCAACACGACTAGCGGTAAGGTTCGCAACACAACCATTGTCTAATTCAATTCGCGCATTCGCAATGTCAATGTGTGGGGTTAGAACAGATGCCCCATTCGCAGATACTCTGCGAACATTTGCTTTAGTTACAGCTAAAATCAAATCAATGTCATGTATCATAACATCTAGAATAACTGAAACGTCGTTGTTCCTTCCTTTATATTGACTCAAGCGGTGAGCCTCAATGTATTTAGTGTTTTCTAATAAAGGAGAGATGGCCAAAAAAGCCGGATTGAATCGTTCAATATGTCCAACTTGCGCAATAACCTGCGCTTCTTTCGCGAGCTTAATGAGTCTATTACTTTCTTCTAGCGTTGAGGTAACAGGCTTTTCAATAAAAACGTGTTTTAAATTTCGAATCGCGTTGGAGGCGCATTGAAAATGAGAAGGAGTGCTTGATACGATATCTACGACATCGACTTCATTTATTAACGCCTCAAGGCTATGGCAGGGCTCTATTCCAAAACGAGCTGAAGCTTCTTTCGCGGCTTTAATATCCGGATCGAAAAAGTGTATAGATTGAAACAATTCCGGTAACTCCGAAAGCACTTGCATGTGAATCTTCCCCAAATAGCCCGTTCCTAAAACTCCTATTTTCAACATAAATAATTCTCTTCTTATGCAAATGTGATTGAAATTGATGTCTACATCACTTCGTTGATTTTTACTTTTCAACACTGAAAAGCGGATGAAATAGTCGCTTACCTTGGCGGTATGATAGAGGATAATTACAGACACAAGGGTCTGAGAAGAAAGTTAGTTGATGAATTACGTGAGAAGGGAATTACTGACGCACGAGTGCTCGACGCTATGAATAAGGTTCCTAGGCATGCTTTTTTGACTAGTGCTTTTGTTGAACTCGCCTATGAAAACAAGGCGCTTCCTATTGGAGCAGAACAAACTATCTCAGCGCCCTATACCGTTGCTTTTCAAAGTCAATTGTTAGATGTGGAAAAGGGAATGAAGGTCTTGGAAATAGGAACAGGCTCTGGTTATCAGACTTCCGTTTTGTGTGAAATGGGGGCGAAGGTGTATTCCATTGAAAGACAGAAATTGCTTTTCGACACATCGAAGAAAATGTTGGCTGAAATGGGCTATAAATGTCACTTGGCCTACGGAGATGGCTACAAGGGCATTCCAGCATTTGCGCCCTATGATAGAATCATTATCACTTGCGCTATACCTATTGTGCCAGAGGAGCTCCTCATGCAATTGAAACCGGGAGGGAAGTTGGTTATGCCTTTCGGAGAAGGGGAGAAGCAAGAGATGACACTTATTCAAGAAGACGCAGATGGAAACTTTCAAAACACGTATTACGGCGAATTTTCCTTCGTGCCTATGCTCGAAAAAAGAAGCAATACGAAGTCGTGATTTTATTTAATTCGAAGAGAAAAGACTTTTTCATCGAAAAGAAATCCTTCCAATAAATCACCCGAAGCTACGGGTCCAACGCCTGCTGGAGTTCCGGTGAAAATTAAATCTCCGATCTTCAAGGTGAATACTTCAGATACATTTTCAATGAGCTTATCAATGGAATGAATCATATGCGAGCTGTCTCCTTCCTGAACAGTTACACCATTTTTCTTCAATGAAAAAAGTATGGGGGAAGGAAGGGAATCTGTTTCAAAGAATTTTTCACTGACAAAAGCAGATCCGTCGAATGCTTTAGCGCGTTCCCAAGGAAGTCCTTTTTTCTTCAACTCATCTTGAACATCGCGAGCAGTGAAGTCTATGCCTAAAGTAACTTCATTGTAGTAACGTGGAGCGAATGATTGTTGAATGTGTTTGCCCAATCTGTTGATGCGGAAAACCAATTCCAATTCATAGTGCACGTCATTTGTAAATGCTGGAATAACAAACGGATTTCCTCTTTGAATAATGGCAGAGTCGGGCTTGCAAAAAACCACAGGATTTTCTGGGACTGCGTTTCCTAATTCAGCCGCGTGCGCCGCGTAGTTTCTTCCAATGCAAATAATTTTCATTACGGTCGAGCTATAAATTCAATGATCACTTTTCTATCTCCTGGATTCTTTCCAATCGAGCCAACATCACCTACGAACTTTGCCACACAGCGGTTAGCGTCTATACCGGAATTCACGATAAAATTCCGTGCTGCTTTCGCACGTTTTTCTGATTCTTTCCAATTCTTTTCGCTGCTTCCATTTCGATCGGAATATCCTGTAATAAGGACTCCTGTCTTACCATTTCGCGCAAGTTTTTCAACGACTTCATTCAATTGCTGTTGTGCTGTTGTGCTTAAGTCAACACCCGATTTTTCGAAGTAAATAACAATGGGTTGAATGGGTACGGGAGCTGCAGTGAATTTCGGTAAACTTGATTTGTCGCTGCCATTCAACCACTGCCTTGCGGCACCGTCAGAAGAATAAGGGACAATGGGTAAAAGCGAATCTTGCGACGCGGGTTCTTGTCCAAACATAGAAATGCTTGAAACAAAGAAGAGGAAAAACAATAGGCCGCGCATACCACGTAAAATTAGCGTACGACGTTGAACCAAACCGATTGATTTTATTCACCATTCATTCACAATACGGGTGCGTTAATCTTTATTCATGACGCCATTTTGCGCGCGGATGCTTTCTTTGTGAATGGCTTCAAGATAAGCGGAAAGAAAAGTTTCGGTGAGATTTGCCGATTTACCCCATGCCTCGCGGCTTTCAAGAATTTCCTTCCAACGTTCCAATTGGAAAATGGTAATGCCTTCTTCCTTTTTTAAAGCACCCATTTCTCTCGAGATGTCCATTCGCTTTCCCAATAAATCAATAATGTCTGCGTCTAAGGCATCAACGCGGTCGCGCAACGATTGAAGTTTTTGAGCAGAATTGGACGTTAGGAAAGTTGAGCGATAATGCAGCGACTTGTCCATTTCAGCAACTTGAGCAGGTGTGATTTGCTGTTGAGCATCACTTAGGGCGTTGTCTGGGTCGGGGTGACTTTCAATCATGATGCCGTTCATGCCGAGGTCAATGGCACGTTGGCTAACATCGCGAAGCAAAGTTCTGTTGCCGCAGATGTGGCTCGGATCGCAGATAAGAGGTATGTGCGGAAACTGAGTTTTGAATTCAATTGGAATCTCCCAAAGCGGTTTGTTTCGATACGGAAGTTTATTCGCAACTGAGAAACCTCTGTGAATTGCGCTTAAATCTGTGAGTCCAACTTTTTGAAAGCGCTCGAAAGCGCCAATCCACAAGGAAAGATCAGGATTGATTGGGTTTTTAATGAATATCGGAATATTCACTCCACGAAGAGCTTCCGCAATTTCTTGGACAGAAAAGGGATTTGTAGTTGTCCGCGCACCAATCCAAAGCGCGTCGAAATTGTATTCAAGACACAGTTCTACGTGCTGCGCTGTTGCTACTTCAGTAATGATTTTTACACCTGTTTCTTCTTTGGCCCTTTTCATCCAAGGAAGCGCTGTGGCTCCCATTCCTTCAAACGAATTCGGACTTGTGCGCGGCTTCCAAAGGCCTGCGCGGTAATACGATAGGGGAATGCGCTCGCTTAATTCTCGAGCGGTATTAATAACCTGAGATTCTGACTCTGCGCTGCAGGGTCCTGATATCCATGTGAAATTATCCTTTATCGTGTCCATATCTTCCTTCCTTTTCATTGCGAAAGTACTTGATATCCTGAGGCACAAGAATTATTGGACATAAAAAAAGGGGAAAACTCCCCTTTGTGCCCTGGACTGGACTCGAACCAGCACACCTTACGGAACCACCCCCTCAAGATGGCGTGTCTACCAATTTCACCACCAGGGCAATTAGAACAAAAAAGGGCAGTTTCCTGCCCCTTTTCTTTTTTAGTGATCCCGCTGGGACTCGAACCCAGGGCCCATACATTAAAAGTGTATTGCTCTACCAGCTGAGCTACGAGATCATCTTGCTCTAAAAGCGGGTGCAAATATACACGAATTTTTTAAATTCCTATTTTTTTTGAAATCATTTTCAAGAATGGACAACTATTTTCTCAATGAAATAGTCAAGACATTACCTATTTTTGTTTTTATGGAAAAGAAAATTCTGCTCTCTCTCTTTTTGTTCTTTGGAACAATTGGATTTTCGTTCGCTCAGTCGAACATTACCAGTCGTCACAACAGTGATTCGTCTTGGTTGAATTTTTTACAGAATAACATGGCGTCTGTTACGCTCGCTCCTGAGAAAGCTGCAGACTCTCCCATGTTACAAACAACACTCAACGTTGAAGTTCCAACAGCTCAAATGCTATTCAATGCATTGAGTTCAACTCCGGCATTGCAGCCAGATGCTGTTCAAACTAAGACTTACCGTTGGGGAAACACAGGTTATGTAATCACAGTGTTCTCAGCTAAGCGTCTAGAGACTTTGTACAAAAGAGAAACGATAAACAACAAAGCCAAGTAAAATGAAAAAAGTATTATTCTCCCTTTTCGTAGCGGCTTTGTCCGTTTTTCAAGCTACGGGACAAGAGTATCCTGTAGGTACTCCGTTCATCTCTGATTGTGGTGGTTTCTTGGTAGATCCAGGATTAAGTGCCTCTGATTACGGCCCGAATATCGTGGCTATATCTGTCATCTGTTCAGATGGAGCGGTGCCTGGGCAAGTGAATTTGGATTTTAGTTTCTTCAACCTAGGTGCCGGTGACCAATTGGCAATCTTCAACGGAGGTGATGCTTCTGCACCTTTAATAGGTACATATGTAGGAACCGACTTAAATAGTATTGTTATTTCTTCAAGTAACCCATCGAATTGTTTAACAGTATTATTCACCTCGGATGCTGATGCGAGTGTTGGAAGTTTCGGAGCTGAAATTTCATGCGGTATTCCGTGCGAACCTCCTGTAGTAGCTGTTACAACGGACCAGCCAGATTTCCAACCAACACGTCTTTGTGTTGGAGAGGTAATGACTTTCGATGCAACCCCAACTGTTTTTGCGCCAGGTTCAGTTCTTGGAAGTCATACTTGGGACTTTGACGATGGTACAACCGATGTAACTTCTTGGCCAATTGTTACACACTCTTTTTCAGAATCTGGCGCCTACATGGTAGAGTTAATGGTTTTAGATACGAACGGTTGTGGAAACATTAACTTAATTGATGCGCTTATTCTTGTAGATACAGAGCCTTCTATCAGTATCGCTGCCGATGACTTTCAAGCTTGCTTAGGTCAAGAGATAAATTTAGCTGTGGCTATAGATCCTACTTATTGGTCTGCTTTGCCAACAGCTAATTTGGGTGGTGCATTATTCATCCCAGATGATCAATCACAATGTTTCTCTGATACTCTTTTATTCGGTGGATTCAATGCTGGTCAAACCATTCAAAGTGCTACTGATATAGAAAATTTCTTTATCAACTTTGAGCATAGCTTCATGGGTGATATCGTAATCTCTTTTGAGTGTCCAAACGGACAAACGCTTATTGTTCACCAACAAGGTGGAAGCGGAACTTTCTTAGGAGAGCCTGTAGACATCAATGGTGCTGCAGACCCTGCTGGAGTAGGTTACGATTACTACTGGTCTCCAACAGCTACCGCAGGAACATGGGCGGCAAATGCTGGCGCTACCTTACCAAGCGGATCATACAACTCAGTTCAACCTTTTTCAAACTTGATCGGTTGTCCATTAAATGGAGCTTGGATTGTTGAAGTTTGTGACTTGTGGGGATCTGATGACGGATGGATTTTCGACTGGTCTGTGAATTTTGCTGAAGAGCTTTATCCACCGCTTGTTTCTTTCTTGCCCTCATTTGGTTATACATGTGATTCTATTACTTGGACAGGTCCTGGTATTGTGAATACCATTGCTAATTGTGGAGGTGCTGTTTTGAATCCAACCACTCCAGGTGATTATTACATCATCGTTGCTGCATTGGATAACTTTGGTTGCACATACACCGATACCATCGGAGTAAACTACTTTGCGCCGCCGGTATTGGACTTAGGTGATGATCTTCCATATTGTTTGAATTCGGTTAACTTGACTAGCAATCTTTCAGGTCAAGTTCCTGGAATAAACTACGTTTACGATTGGTCTGTGGTCAGTGCAAACGGTGGGGCATTCAATGCTTCTAATATTCCTTTCCCAAGTTTCAGCGGAGCATCTGGAACTTCAGAGGTAACCTTGTCAGTTCATCCAATAGACGACATTCAATGTACGGTAACGGATAACATTCTGTTGATTACTCCTGAAACTCCAGCTTTTGCCCCAATCGTGGCAGATTCGATTTGTATTGGTGAAGACTTACTTTTGGTTGCTCCATTCATTGATCCTACCTATTTGTATCAATGGTCAGATGCATCAGGAGCTGTACCAGGCGCTGTTGGTATTAACTACCCATCAAATGCAGATGTGCCATTCACACCATTTCAATACAGTGTAACTATTTCAGAGCCGATCTGTTTGTTCAATAGCACTTCAGACTTTGAAGTGACTTCACTTCCTTGTGAAGTTTTCTTGCCGAACATCATCACCTTGAATAGCGACGACCTGAATGAAGTATTAAGCTTTGGAACGGCATTGCAGTATTTCCAGAATGCAAGTTTGGAAGTGTTCAGCAGATGGGGTGACTTAGTATATGAGAGCACCGATTACCAGAATGATTGGTCGCCAAGCGATTACTCCGATGGTGTATATTACTACATTTTGAAAGTGACAACACCAGCAGGTAAAATTGAAGATTATACGGGTTACTTCCACTTAATGAGAAACTAATAGTTCTTAAATATTGAAATAAGGGGCGATATTCGCCCCTTATTTGTTTTAGCCATGTCATCACAAGAAAGTATAGCATACCTCGCAAATCTTGCGGACCTCCTGAAAATAGAGCGGGACGAAGATTGGTCGCGCTTTCAAAAACAGTTGAAAGAACAACCGGTTAATGCACGAATCAAAGAAGGGCTGACTTGGTTTCCGTTGAAGATTGTTGAAGATGGATTCGGATTTGGTTCGTATCCGTTTTTAGTAGTGGAAAAAACCAACGGCCCTGCGAAACATTCGTTTCAATCGGGACAACCCGTGGAGTTGTTTTCCAATCACGAAAACCATCAGGGAGAATCAATCAAAGGAACAATCGCATTCGTGGATCACTCAAGAATGAAAATTCAATTCAGAGTCGATGAATTGCCCGATTGGACCGACGATGGAAAGATTGGATTGAATGTATCCTTCGATGAAAAGTCATACAAGGAAATGTTCGCGGCTTTGAATAATGTCATAAACGCGAAGAACAATCGATTGGCTGAAATTCGCGATGCAATTACTTCGGAAGAGAAGCGACTTTCAGAAATTGAATACTCTGGCTCACATGGGAATTTGAATGATTCACAGAATGATGCTGCACGCGGTGTTGTGAATGATTTAGTTGTGAGCGTTGTTCACGGTCCTCCAGGCACGGGAAAAACCACCACACTCATTCATGCCATGGAGGAGTTGGCTAAGTTGAAGAAAAAGGTTTTGTGTTGCGCGCCGAGTAACGCTGCAGTAGATCATTTGGTGGAAGGGTTAGGGGAGAAGGGATTGAAAGTTTTACGTTTGGGGAATCCGGCGAAAGTGCATTCCAAAGCAAATGCTTTTACGGTTGATGTGAAGTTGGTTGAAGACAAAGATTATTCGCGCGTGCGTGAATGGAAAAGAAGAGCGAAAGAATTGCGCTCGTTGGGAAGCAAATACAAACGTTCGTTTGGCAGAGAAGAAGCGGAGCAGCGCAAATTAATTTTCAAGGAAGCAAAAGAAATGATGCGCGAAGCGCGCGAGACGGAATTGTTTTTATTGGATAGACTCATTGATCAGGCCGATGTAATTTGTACAACGCTCGTAGGGTCTGCGAATGATATGCTTCGCGATCGCGTGTTCGATGTGGTTGTGATCGACGAAGCAGGACAGGCGCTCGAGCCTGCTTGTTGGATTCCGATTGCCAAAGGAAATAAATTGGTTTTAGCGGGAGACCATCTGCAGCTTCCTCCAACAATATTTTCGAATGAAGCAGCCCAAAAGGGCTTAGCAATTTCATTAATGGAGAGAACTGCACGCATTGAGAAAGGCGTGCATTTTCTGAATGTGCAATACCGCATGAACGAAAAGATTGCGGCTTTCAGCAACAAGCATTTCTATGAAGGAAAACTCACCGCAGATGTTTCCGTTGCGCGTCGTATGTTGGAAGGTGATTTGAATCCGATTCAATTCATTGATACTGCTGGAACGGGATACAATGAGGAAACAGGAGCAGAGGGCCATTCGCGCATGAACAAAGGCGAAGCTGAATTGGCCATGAAAATGTATTCGATGTTGAAGGAACAAACGCAGCAGTTTTTTTCGTGTGCCTTAATTTCACCTTATCGCGCGCAGATTGAGTTGTTGGAGCGTGTGTTCAAAGAAGAGGAGGTGACGATTAATACCGTGGATTCGTTTCAAGGGCAGGAAGCAGATGTGGTTATTATTTCTTTGGTGCGAAGCAACGACGAGAATGAAATTGGATTCTTGAAAGACTACCGTAGGATGAATGTTGCGCTTACTCGCGCTAGGAAGAAGTTGATAGTGATTGGAGATAGCGCAACTGTTGGTGGGGATACATTTTATCAAGAGATGCTCCAGTTTTTTGAAATGCAAGAGTCTTATGAAAGTGCGTGGATATACATGAGTTAGGTTTCGATAAAAATCTTATTTTTCCGTCATGAAAAAATCGAATTTCCTTTTTGCGGTGTTAATGATGATGGTATTGGTTTCTTGCGATCGTTGCAAGGATGATCCCAATTCAATGGATGTTCCAACAGTCTTCATAAAAATTGTGACAGACTCAACACAAGAGCGATTGAACAACTTGGGAGTGCCTTCAACCGTGCCCGCTGGACATGCTGCATTAAGTCCGTTGTTCCATAAAATATCCGCGCACTACATCGAATTCACTCCGAACATGTACACAGCATTAGGCGCTGGCGAGGTTGTTTATCATGCCGATGAAACCAACGCAGGCGGCGCGAATGCGATTGATTTTGCTAAGGCTCGAATTGCTGCTCCGGGAGAAATTTTTGTAGCTGTTCCCATCAGTTCATTTACACCGGGCACCTATGAATACGTTCGTGCTTCGTTGCTGTATCAGAATTTCGATGTGAACTTGTTGGCGAATGGGTTCGATTTAACTGGACGCGTGGCGAGCTTTGTTGGCTTCAATACGTACATCACGAATTACTTAATCAATACACAATCGGTGGCTGTGAACGACGATGTACTTCAAGGATATTGGGGATTCGAGACGAGCGTTTTAGGGACTCCTTATGTTACGTCAGGACAAGCACCTCCAGGTGCCACCACAGTTCCGAATCCGATATTCGCAACTTCTCCGATTCCGCAAGGAAGTTGCGTAGTGACTGGAGGGTTTTCTTCACCTTTGGTCATTACCGGAAACGAGACAGAAGATATTTATGTGACCCTTTCTTTATCTACCAATAATAGTTTTGAATGGATAGACACCAATCCAGATGGAAAGTGGGAGCCAGGCGCAGGTGAATCGGTTGTTGATATGGGATTACGCGGACTGATTCCGAGTTGGTATTAATTCTTACGAGAAAACTTCCTAAACGGCAACAACACCAAGAAAAACAAAACTGCTCCCAAACACTCTAGGGTGATTAAATAATACGGATAAGGACCGAAGAAATCCATGGCGCTGCCGCCTTCGGGCTTGTGCATGAGGTAACCGTAATTGCTGCCGATAATTTTGTTGACTGAAAAGGCAATTGCGAAATACACTTGCGATGCAATGACTACGCGTAGCCAAGATCCTTTTTCCGGATACATTTTCATTCCGAAAACTAAATAGGAAGTTGCTATAATTAATCCAGCATGTCCAATGAAAAACGAGACGTAAGGCACTTCGGGAAAACTGCCGTAAAAGTCGGGAGTAATCAATCCATTCAACGTTCCAGTCATGACCCAACACCATGCAATTTCTGCCATACCGCGACGCTTCAGTAACAATGCCAATGCAGCCAAAATGTTCGCTAGGTTGCAAAGTTCCAAGGGTAGATCATGACGAGCTTCCCACAAACCTGTTTGATAACGATACGTCTGATAAACGACCATGTTTGTCAATAACAATATCCCGAAAAACCATCGCAGAATATCTTGCGACTTCGCATATTTCCTTCCAACCCAAACAAAAAAAAGTGAGAGGAAAATCGTTAAGCCAATAATAAAAAAGTGCTCGTTGGTGAACAGTTGAAATTTCATGAAGACCGGTATTTTTCAGTTTCGCTTTCTAACATAGATCTATAACTCATGTAACGCGATTCTGCAATCTCACCTTCACTCAATGCTTCTAGAACAGCGCACTTCGGTTCGTTAATGTGCTTGCAATTGTTGAACTTGCATGCAGGTAATAATTCTAAAAATTCAGGAAAATATTTCGCCAACATCTCTTCTTCGAAATTCACTAGACCAAATCCTTTAATACCCGGAGTGTCAATTAAAAACGATGTTGGACTCAACTGAAAAATCTCGGCGAAAGTAGTCGTGTGTTGTCCTTTCCCGCTCCAGTCACTTATTTCACCAATACGAATGTCCTCGTTGTTTGAAATCTTACTCACAAGAGAAGACTTTCCAACACCGCTGTGTCCCGAAAATAAAAACGTTCCTACTTCAATGAGTTCTTTCAATTCTTGAAGTCCTTGTCCCGTTTCAATACTCGTAAACAACAACTCGTATCCAATGCTTTTGTAGATGGAAGCCAAGTCAATGGCTTTCTCTTTTTCTTCTTCAGAAAAAATATCCCACTTATGAAAAACAAGCGTTACAGGTATGCGATACGCTTCAGCAGTTACTAAAAAACGATCAATAAATCCGGGCGTGGTTTGCGGACGGTCAATGGTAATAAGTAGGAAAGCCCGAGTAATATTCGCCGCAATAATCTGCGCTTCTTTCGAAAGGTTTACCGATTTCCGAATAATATAATTGGTGCGGTCGTGAATGCGATGAATACTTCCGTTCCCGTCACTGTCCATTTCAACATCTACATAATCTCCAGCTGCAATAGGGTTTGTGGTGCGAAGGCCTTGCAGTCGAATTTTTCCGCGAAGCGAACACACCACAATCTTCCCGTCAATTAAAACGTCGTAAGATTTTCCCGTTGTTTTGAATACCAATCCTTTTTTCACTTGTCTAAGGTAATACCTTTCTATATTTGCGCCGTTCTCATAGGGGTGCCATTCGAAAAATAATGGCTGAGATTAGACCCTTCTTGTTTCAGAACAAGAGGAACCTGGGCGGGTAATGCCGCCAAGGAAAAGATGAACAACGTGCACCATAACCCCTGTCGTGCGCTCAAAGTAAAATACATGTTTAAGAAAATTGTTTTTGTAAGCGTTGCGCTTTTTGTTGCATCAAGTTCATTTGCACAAGAAAAAAAAGACACGACAACTGTCCCAACTTTTGTTTTAAATCCTGTCAGTATTCGCGATGTGTGGTCGGCAGAAAATGATGCGCCATTCGCGCTAACGAATCTGAAGCCAATGGATATTGATAAGATCAACACCGGAGTGGATCTGCCATTCCTATTGCGTTTTACACCTTCTCTTACCGTAACATCGGATGCTGGTAACGGAATAGGTTATACGGGTTTGTGGATCCGCGGAAGTGATCCCACGCGCGTGAACGTTTCCATAAACGGAGTGCCGTTGAATGACCCTGAAAGTCAGCAAGTGTTTTGGGTGAATACACCTGATTTGGCATCTTCCAGTTCGAACATTCAAGTTCAACGCGGAATAGGAACTTCCTCAAACGGCACAGGTTCTTTTGGAGGAAGCATTCACTTAGATACCGACACTGATTTAGAGCGGAATTTTGTTCGAATTAATACGGGTGGAGGTTCTTTTGGTAGCAACAAATTAATGTTTGAAATAGGAAACAAGGCGAGACCTAATTTTGAGTACAATATTCGCGTTAGTCGAATTGAATCCGAAGGATACATCGATCGAGCTAAAACAAATTTGTTCTCTTATTTCACCAAAGGAAAATTTACGCTACACAAGGAACATCTTCGTTCAAAGGAATTGACATTTTTTGTTTTTGGTGGAAAGGAAAACACTTATCAGGCTTGGAATGGAACTCCTTATGAAAAACTATACGGAACCACATCCGATATACTTGCGTTTGCAAGTCGCAATGGTGCATCGCAAGCCGATATCGATAATTTATTGAATTCGGGTAGAACGTACAATGCTTATCTCTACGAAAACGAAATTGACAATTATAGACAAGAACATGCGCAGGCACATTATTTTTCTTCAAAGAAAAGAGATGGCGCAATGCATGAATTAAGAGCTGCTTTACACTTCACGCATGGGGAAGGGTATTTTGAACAGTTCAAGACCGATCAGGATGTTGCGAACTACAACATGCTTCCACAAATTGTAAATGGAGATACGCTTTCGCTCACGAATTTGGTAAGAAGAAGATGGTTGAACAATAACTTTTACGGGGCGACAAGTTCGTATGTGATTAGAAAGAGAAAATTCACGAGCACTTCAGGAGTAGGTTTGAATCATTACAGTGGTCAGCATTACGGCAGAGTTATAGCAATTGATAATCCGTTGGTTTTTGATGTAGATCACGAGTATTATTATGGGCAATCAGACAAATACGACGCGAATGCTTTTTCGAAAATAGAGTGGGCTGTTGTACCAAGGAAGTTAATTGTAAACGCTGATATACAGGCTAGGCATGTTTCAT
>JANQWV010000046.1:0-8921 GCA_030729695.1 Flavobacteriales bacterium
TTTTTTCTCAAAAACGAACCAAAAAGCTATATATTTGCCCTCAATTCTAACGAAAAATTCAAAAAACGATGAATATTACTCAAATTCAAGATTTAATCAAGTTCGTTGCAAAAAGTGGCGTAAGTGAAGTGGAAATCGAGCAAAAAGATTTCAAAATCACCATTAAGACTCCAGGAAAAGGAAAACAAGAATTCGTTCAAGTTGCTGCTGCGCCAATGATGGCTGCGCCTGCTCCAATGGCTATGCCTGCTGCTGCGCCTGCACCTGTTGCCGCTGCTGCTCCGGTTGCTTCAAATCTTATTGAGATCAAGAGCCCAATGATTGGTACATTCTACCGATCTGCTTCTCCAGACAAGCCTGCATTTATTGAGGTGGGATCTGAAATTAAAGTTGGAGATAAAGTATGTATTGTTGAAGCAATGAAATTATTCAACGAAATCGAATCTGAAGTTTCAGGTAGAATCGTGAAAATTTTGGTGAACGATATGTCTCCAATTGAATTTGACCAACCTTTATTCTTGGTTGAACCCGCTTAATCGCACTTAAACACTACTTCCATGTTTAACAAAATATTGATTGCCAATCGCGGCGAAATTGCGCTACGTGTTATTCGCACGTGCAAAGAAATGGGTATTAAAACGGTTGCTGTTTATTCAACAGCTGACCGCGATAGCCTTCATGTGCGTTTCGCAGATGAGGCTGTATGTATTGGCCCGCCTTCTAGTAAAGACTCTTACTTAAAGATTCCAAACATAATTGCCGCTGCAGAGATTACCAATGCAGATGCTATTCACCCAGGATATGGTTTCCTTTCTGAAAATGCTACCTTCTCTAAGGTCTGTAAAGAAAATGGAATCAAATTCATTGGTGCTTCTCCGGAAATGATCGACTCTATGGGCGACAAATCTTCGGCAAAGCAAACCATGAAAAATGCTGGTGTTCCTACCATTCCAGGTAGCGATGGGTTAATTGAAAGCCTTGAACACGCGAAAGAATTGGCTGTTGGAATTGTTTATCCAGTTATCTTGAAAGCTACCGCAGGTGGTGGTGGAAAAGGTATGCGTGTGGTTAACAGTGAGGACGAAATGGAAAGCGCTTGGGAAATGGTGAAACGTGAAGCCGGTGCTGCCTTCGGAAACGATGGTATCTACATGGAAAAATTCGTTGTTGAACCTCGTCACATCGAGATTCAAATTGCCGGAGACCAATACGGAAAAGCTTGTCACCTTTCAGAACGCGATTGTTCTATTCAAAGAAGACATCAGAAATTAGTTGAAGAAACCCCTTCTCCATACATGACTCCCGAGTTACGCGAGCGCATGGGTGAAGCTGCTATCAAAGCTGCTCTTGCTGTTGGATACGAAGGTGTTGGTACCGTAGAGTTCTTGGTCGACAAAGACCGTAATTTCTACTTCATGGAAATGAATACACGTATTCAAGTAGAGCACACCATTACCGAAGAAGTTATCGATTACGACTTGGTGAAGGAGCAAATTAAATTGGCTGCAGGTGAGCCTATTTCAGGAAGAAATTACTACCCAACCATGCACGCCATTCAGTGTCGTATTAACGCTGAAGACCCATACAAGAACTTCATTCCTTCTCCAGGAAGAATTACAGACTATCATTGTCCGGGCGGACACGGTGTTCGTATAGATGCTCACGCTTATGCGGGATACGTGATTCCTCCGTTCTACGATTCAATGATTTCGAAGTTAATCACTGTTGCTCAAACACGCGAAGAAGCCATTGCGAAAATGCAACGCGCGCTGGACGAGTATATCATTGAAGGCGTTAAAACAACGATTCCTTTCCACCAAAAACTTATGAAAGACGAGAAGTTCCGTTCAGGAAATTTCACGACGAAGTTTTTGGAAGATTGGACAATGTAAAATCAGACGAAGTCTGATCAATCCTTCGGATCAATCTTTCAGATCAATCAGTCTTCGACTGATCAATCACTTCGTGATTTTTCCGTTAGGATTAATCCGAAGGATTGATCACGCAGTGATTGATTACGTTGTAATTGATCCGAAGGATTGATCAGTCGAAGACTGATTGATCACGAAGTGATTGATTCTGCTTGCAGAAGTTTAGCTATTCAACTTCAACACCGCCAAAAACGCTGCCTGGGGAACTTCTACAGATCCAACTTGACGCATACGTTTCTTTCCTTCTTTTTGCTTTTCAAGAAGTTTGCGTTTACGCGAGATGTCACCACCGTAACATTTTGCAGTTACGTCTTTACGCAAGGCGTTTATGGTTTCGCGAGCAATGATTTTCGCGCCAATGGCGGCTTGCAGCGCGATTAAGAATTGTTGTCTTGGGATAAGTTCACGCAATTTCAAACAGATCTTCTTACCTAATTCGTAAGCGTGATCCTTGTGAATAAGCGCACTCAATGCATCTACTTGATCTCCGTTTAAGAGAATATCTAATTTCACCAACTGGCTCTCTTGGTAGCCAATTCTGAAGTAATCGAACGAAGCGTATCCTTTTGAAATCGTTTTCAAGCGATCGTAAAAATCGAACACGATTTCAGCCAATGGCATCTCAAACGTTAATTCAATACGGTCTGTTGTTAAGTACAACTGATTGGTAAGCATACCTCGTTTTTCAATACACAAGGTCATGATGGCGCCAATGAATTCAGTCTTGGTTATGATTTGCGCCTTGATGAAAGGCTCTTCAACGTGAGCAATTAAGTTCTGCTCTGGAAGTTCAGACGGATTGTTAATCTCTAACTTTTCACCTTTCGTGGTGTAGCAGAAATAACTAACGTTTGGAACGGTAGTAATAACAGTCATGTTGAACTCGCGTTCCAGGCGTTCTTGAATAATTTCCATGTGCAACATTCCTAAGAATCCGCAACGGAAACCAAATCCAAGCGCCGCAGAACTCTCGGGTTCGAAAACCAACGAAGCATCGTTCAATTGCAATTTCTCCATACTCGCACGAAGCTCTTCGTACTCGTCTGTATCTACAGGATAAATACCCGCGAATACCATCGGCTTTACATCTTCAAAACCTTGAAGAGCTTCTGGACATGGGTTAGCAAGAGTGGTAATGGTATCACCCACTTTTACCTCAGTTGCTGTTTTAATTCCAGAAATAATATATCCCACATCGCCTGCAGCAACAAAGTCGCGCGGCTTCAAGTCCATTCCCAAAACACCTACTTCATCTGCATAGTATTCTTTTCCTGTGCTCATGAACTTCACCTTGTCTCCTTTGCGAAGAACACCGTTTTTAATTCGGAAGTAAGCAATAATTCCACGGAACGAATTGAAAACTGAATCGAAAACCATTGCCTGTAAAGGAGCGTCTACCGTTCCAACCGGAGCAGGTATACGCGCACAGATAGCATCTAAAATTTCTAGAACACCTTCACCTGTTTTTCCGCTTGCGGCTAAAATTTCATCACGCTCGCAACCAATTAAATCTACAATTTGATCTTTCACCAACTCAGGGTCAGCGTTCGGAAGATCTATTTTATTCAAAATTGGAATGATGGTTAAATCATTTTCCAACGCTAAGTACAAGTTTGAAATCGTTTGCGCTTGAATCCCTTGCGAAGCGTCTACGATAAGAATGGCGCCTTCGCACGAAGCAATGGCGCGAGAAACTTCGTAAGAAAAGTCAACGTGACCAGGTGTGTCGATCAAATTCAAAACGAACTGCTCGTTGCCCACTTTGTGCAACATTTGAATCGCGTGCGCCTTAATGGTAATACCCTTCTCACGCTCAAGATCCATATCGTCGAGCGCCTGCGCAACCATCTTACGATCTTCAATAGTCTTCGTTATTTGCAACATTCTATCCGCAAGGGTCGATTTCCCGTGGTCAATGTGCGCAATGATGCAAAAATTTCTAATGTTTTTCATGTTCTTTTTAAGCGGTGCAAAGGTAGGTCTAAAGCTAGGAACAAAACAATGAAAAGAAATTAGACGAAAACAAAAATTGTTAAAGCCAACATTCGTTTATTTTTGTTCACTATGAAAATTTTGAAAACCCTTTTGGTGGTTGCACTTGGATTTGCAAGCACAGGAATATTCGCTCAAGTAGATCACTTGTATTGCGGCGAGCGCGAGAATCGTGTTCGCATGTTCGGCATGTATCCTGAAGCTGAAGGAATTGCTCGCAGAGCAAATGAAGCCCTTGAATCTTATACCGAAAATTTCACTGACGATGCGCCTGACCGCGGGTCACAGACCATTTACACCATCCCTGTTGTGTTCCACGTGATACACAACAACGGTCCTGAGAATATTTCAGACGAACAAATATTAAACGGCCTATCGATTTTGAATCGTGACTTTGCATTGCAAAACGCTGACATCAGTTTGGTTGTTTCGGCCTTCGAAAATATAACGGCTGATGTAGGGATTCAATTTGCACTTGCTACAAAAGATCCAAATGGCAACTGCACTAGAGGTATCAATCGCATTGTTTCTACCCTTACTTCAGACGGTGGACAAGACATGAAAGATTTAATTATTTGGCCTCGAAACAAATACCTGAACATTTGGATTTGCCTTGATGCTGCAGGAGCTGCAGGCTACACAAATCTTCCAGGTGATGTGGCCGGATTCTGGGGCGCGGCGACAGATGGTATTGTTGTGCGTTCAGATTATGTTGGAGCCATTGGAACCAGCACCAATCAGCGCAGTCGCACACTTACTCACGAAGTTGGACACTGGATTAATCTATACCACACGTGGGGACCCGGTAATTCTCCTGGAGTAGCTTCGAATTGCAATCAAGACGATAACGTAACCGACACTCCAAACACAATTGGTTGGACCACCTGCTCGCTTACTGGAAGTTCATGTGGAAATACAGTAGACAACGTGCAGAATTACATGGAATACTCCTATTGCTCTCGTATGTTCACAGAGGGCCAGCGCACACGTATGCGTGCAGCAATTACGAGTAGTGTAGCGTCTAGAAGCAGTCTTATTACAGCAGCGAATTTATTAGCGACGGGAGTTACAAATCCTGCTCTTTGTGTTGCAGACTTTGAATTCGATAAAAGTATTTTATGCGCTGGAGGAAGCGTTTCCTTCACAGATGTTTCTTACCACGGCATTACCTCATGGAATTGGAATTTCGGCGATGGAGAAACGCTTGTTGGAAGCGATCCCGCGGTTCACCAAAACCCTACTCACACCTACAATACAGCGGGAACATTCACTGTAACACTCACTGTTAGCAACGGTGCAGACGAACTCTCTAAAACGTATTCCAATGTCATTACCGTTTTGGGTGAAGGTGGAATAAACACGCCACTTTTGGAAGGTTTTGAAGGAACTTGGCCTGACAACAATTGGTTTGTAAACAATGTAGACGGCGATGAAACTTGGCAAGTGGTTAGCACAAGCTACAGCGGAACGAAAGGTCTGAAGCTCTCGAATTTCACAAGTGAATCTGGGCACGTAGATGAATTCATTTCGAACACATTCGACATGAGCGCTATCGATACCATTTTTGTGAGTTACAAGTGGGCGTATGCGAACAGAGCAAACGAAACAGACGACAGACTAAGGATAAGTGGATCGGGCGATTGCGGGACCTCTTGGACACTTGCTCGAATTCGCAAAGGCACAACTAACTTGCCTACCAGAACAGGAACGAACTTGGCCTTCACTCCAAGCGGCATTGACCAATGGAGCGGTGAAACGCTAACACTTACCAATTCGAGTTACATGACCGAAAATTTCCAATTGAAATATGAATTCATCAGTTATGGTGGAAATAATATTTATCTCGATGACATAAACATTACTGTTGTTGACACGCTTGGAAATTTCATTGAGCTGACCGAATCTCCGTTGGAAATTTCACTTTTTCCAAATCCAGCAAATGACGCTACTACCCTAGTATTGGGAAGCGCTGCTCATAGAAAAACAGAGGTAACCTTATTCAATTCGGCCGGAGATTTAGTTGACCGAATCTTCAGCGGAAACTTGAGCGTTGGGACTCACAATTTCGAAATTGAGAAACAACCTGCTGGATTTTACATTGTTCAAATTCAAAGCGGAAACGCTGTGATACATCGAAAACTTATTTTCGAATAAGCTTTCCTTGAACAAACTTGGCTCGTGTTTGTTAACTTTGTTTAATATGTCGACATTCACTCCAGGCCCTTTACTCGCTCAATTCGATAATCCAATTGCCCTTCGCAACGGATTAAAAGACGAACAACTTAAAGATTTGTGCACCGAGTTGCGCCAATACATTGTTGACATTGTATCTGAAAAAGGTGGTCACTTTGGTGCAAGTTTGGGTGTGGTTGAAATGACTGTTGCCCTTCACTATGTTTTCGAAACGCCCTACGATCAGTTGATCTGGGACGTTGGACACCAAGCATACGGACACAAAATCTTAACTGGAAGACGCGACGTTTTCCACACAAATAGAATTTACAAAGGCATTTCTGGCTTCCCAAAAAGAAGCGAGAGCGAATACGATACCTTCGGTGTTGGACACAGTTCTACTTCTATTTCTGCAGCCATCGGAATGGCCGTTGCGAGCAAAGTAAAAGAAGAAAAAGACCGTCAAGTTATTGCTGTCATTGGCGATGGCGCCATGACTGCAGGATTGGCTTTCGAAGGCTTGAATCATGGGTCTACAGCGGATTGCAATGTACTTGTTGTGTTGAACGACAATTGCATGAGCATTGACCCAAATGTTGGCGCGTTGAAGGAATACTTAACTGATATCACCACTTCGCACACCTACAACAAAGTGAAAGATGATGTGTGGCAATTGCTTGGAAAGGTTTCGAAATTCGGACCGAACGCGCAACACATTGCACACAAAATTTCTGAAGCGCTGAAAGGCACGTTAATCAAAGAAAGTAATTATTTCGAATCGTTGAAGTGGAGATACTTCGGTCCAATTGACGGGCACGATGTAGATTATATGGTGAAGGTGATGCGCGATTTGAAGGATATCCCTGGCCCGAAAATTTTGCACTGCGTTACGAAGAAAGGAAAAGGCTACGCTCCAGCTGAAGCGGGTTCTCCAACGAAGTGGCACGCGCCAGGACTCTTCAACAAAGAGACCGGAGAAATTGTAAAAGTGGTTCCGAAAAATCCGCAACCGCCGTTGTATCAAGATGTATTCGGACATACCATTATTGAATTAGCAGAGAAGAACGAAAAGATTGTTGGTGTTACTCCGGCAATGCCTAGTGGATGTTCCTTGAAATTGATGATGGAGGCTATGCCCAAGCGCGCCTTCGACGTTGGAATTGCTGAACAACACGCGGTTACATTTTCTGCGGGAATGGCAACACAAGGATTGGTGCCTTTCTGTAACATATACTCGAGCTTCATGCAACGCGCCTATGACCAAGTCATTCACGACGTTGCCATTCAAAAATTAAATGTGGTTTTCTGCTTAGATCGCGGAGGATTGGTAGGTGCGGATGGTCCCACACACCACGGATCCTATGACCTAGCCTACATGCGCTGCATTCCGCACATGGTTGTTTCAAGCCCTATGAACGAAAGCGAATTGCGCGACTTAATGTACACCGGACAGCTTCCAGATCAAGGTCCATTCAGCATTCGCTACCCTAGAGGTAACGGAGTTATGACCGACTGGAAAACACCTATGAAAGAAATTAAAGTAGGTACTGGAAGGAAGATTAAATCTGGAGAAGACGTTGCTATTTTAACCATAGGCCCTATCGGAAACTATGCGATAAAGGCTTGCGAGAACCTTGCTGAGCAAGGCATTTCAGCTGCTCATTACGATATGCGTTTTGCGAAACCGATTGATGAATTAATGCTTCATGAAGTGTTCGGAAAATTCAAGCATGTGATCACAGTGGAAGACGGATGTGTTCAAGGTGGAATGGGAAGCGCTGTGATAGAATTCATGGCAGACAACGGATACACCTCACAAGTAAAACGTCTAGGAATTCCAGACCAATACATTGAGCACGGAACACAAGATCAGTTGTATGCTGAATGTGGATACGATGTTGCTGGAATGGTGCGCACAGCTGTTGAAATGGTTGGAAAGCAAGCTGCACAATCTTTAGGCGCGTGATCAATTCTTCAAACGGACAAATTCTTCACTATTCCATTTTCAATCACTCGAGTTCGAATGAATGGGTGACCTTTATTCACGGGGCTGGCGGAAGCAGTGCCATTTGGTTCAAACAGATTCGCGCGTTTCAAAAACACTTCAACGTGTTGCTCATTGATTTGCGCGGACACGGTCAATCGAAAAATGTTCGTCCGCTTAAAAAAGAGAAATACAACTTCGAAGAAATAGGCAACGAAGTCATTGAAGTATTGAAACATTTGAAAATCAAATGCACCCACTTCGTTGGCATTTCCATGGGAACCATTGTCATTCGCGACATTAGCGAACGCGCTTCTTCATTGGTGAAATCAATGATTCTCGCCGGAGCAACTATGAAACTGAATGTACGTGGACAACTGCTTATGCGCTTCGGCGATACATTCAAGTCTATTATTCCCTATTTGATTTTATATCGCTTTTTCGCGTTCATTATTATGCCGAAGAAGAGCAATTCTGAAGCGCGAAATTTATTCATTCAAGAAGCGAAAAAGCTTGAGCAAACCGAATTCAAAAAATGGTTCGGTTTAGTCTCCCAAGTAAACCCGCTTCTCTCCTCCTTCCGAAAAAAAGAAACTCCCGCAAAGACACTCTACGTCATGGGCGCAGAAGATCACATGTTTCTTCCTTCTATAAAAAAACTCGCTATGCGATTCACCTCTTCCGAACTCATTGTTGTTCCCGAAAGCGGACACGTGGTGAATATTGAGAAGCCAGTGGAGTTTAATGAGATTTGCATTTCCTTTTTGAGTGATAACTCAAAGGTCTAACGAAGGTGTATTACAAGGTCTTTCAGAAGATCTACGAAGGTGTTTTACAAGGTC
>JANQWV010000046.1:9021-17976 GCA_030729695.1 Flavobacteriales bacterium
ACGAAGGTGTATTACAAGGTCTTTCAGAAGATCTACGAAGGTGTTTTACAAGGTCTTTCAGAAGGTCTACGAAGGTGCGTTGCAAGGACGCTTCGCGTAGAGACCTTCCTCAGGACCTTTCGAAGAACCTTGTGAAGCAACTTTCGAAGAATCTTCCTATATTTGACTGATGCGTTTCGGCCTTATCCTTCTCTTAACAATTCTTGCGAGTTCGCTTTCGGCGCAGACCTTAAAAGTTCGAATTTTCGATGAGACTTCTCGAGATCCTTTGCCCGGTGCAATGCTCTTTTCGAAAGGTGTAACCATTGGTGTAACAGATTTATCTGGAACTTCCAAATTGAATAAAATAGATATCCTCGATTCAATTACCGTTCGACACCTTGGGCATGCCGACAGCACAATGGCCATTTCGAATGACATGTTTGAAAAGGGATTGAGTATCTTTTTGAAAGTGCAAAGCTCTTCTACAGGAACCGTTGTTATTGGCTCTTCGAAATATTTGCAAGCGCTCGAATTGCAAACGTTGAGTATCGATGTTATTAAAGCCACTGAACTTATTCAACGCATTACTCCCGATCTGGCGAAAGCCGCAGAGCGACTTCCAGGTCTTACCATTATAGATGGACAAGCGAGTATTCGCGGGGGAAGTGGGTATGCTTTCGGCGCGGGAACACGTGTGTTGCTTATCGTAGACAATCAGCCTTTGATCACAGCAGATCGCAACGACATTAAATGGAACTATGTTCCACTCGAATTAGCAGAACAAATTGAAGTCGTGAAAGGCGCGTCGTCTGTGCAATACGGAAGTGCGGCATTGAACGGTGTTATTCATGTCCGCACCGCATATCCCGGAAAAGAACCTGAAACATTTGTTTCAACGTTTGGAACTACCTACGATAAACCGCGCGATGCATCTATGGCTTGGTGGACCGGCAATCGCATTCCTTATCAGAGTGGTCTTCAATTCCGTCACAAAGAGCGTTTAAAGAACGGAATTGATTTCGTTATAGGTGGAAATGTATTGCGCAGTGTGGGTTGGTTAAACGGCGAATACGAAGACCGCGAACGTATCTCTTTTCGCACAAGAAAAATTTGGAAAAACGGAAGAAGAAGTGCGGGTATTGATGGAAACATCATGCATCAAAAACAAGGATTCTTTTTTATGTGGAAAGGAACCGGTGCTGATTCTTATCTGCCATACAGCACAACAACTTTATTGAACTTAAACGACCTGTGGGCGAACATTGATCCCTGGTTCACGGCCTTCGATAAAAACGCCAACAAGCACACCGTTCGTGGAAGATATTATTACACCTTGCAAGTGGGAGGAGAAGATTGGTACCCTGCTACCAATCTCATAAGCAGCGAATACCAATTTCAACACAGCACGAAATCGAAAGGAACCTTAGTCGCCGGATTAAGCGGCACGCAATTCTTTTTCGATGACGGTGATTTGGGTGGAAGACATGCTGGAAATTTCGCAGGAACTTATGTTCAGTTCGATCAACCTTGGAAGAAGTTTCAATTCAGTGCAGGAGCTCGTATGGAAATGTTCCGTTTAGATCAAATGGTTGTCCGCTCGATTCCTGTAGGAAGAGCGGGTATTAACTACGAAGCAGGAAAGAACACTTTTCTTCGCGCTTCGATTGGACAAGGGTTCCGTTTCCCTTCTCCGGCCGAGCGCTTCGTAAACACAAACCTCGACATCATTCGCATTTATCCAAATCCAAATCTTCGTCCAGAACAAGGCTGGGGCGCTGAAATTGGTGTGAAGCAAAAAATTAAAATCCGCGAGTGGAATGCATCTGCCGACGCTGCAGTATTCCTTACACGATATAAAAACTTATTGGAGTTTTCGTTTGATCAGTGGGGCGCTCCTTCTGACCCGCTTTTCGGATTTGGATTCAAGAGCATAAACATTACCGACGCGCAAATTGGAGGTGTTGAACTTTCAATAAATGGAGACAGTTACATTGGCAAGTGGAAAGTGAATTTGAACGGAGGTTACACGTATATCTGTCCGATCGACATGAACATTTCTCCGGAATTGAAATCATTCGCACCCTATGTTAAATATGCGATTCAGTCTTTCGCAACCGACGAACGGGGCGCAGGAACGCCTATCTTGAAGTATCGTTACCGCCACATGGGTAAGTTCAACATTGACGCGCAATCTCCGGAAGGATTCACCATTGGTGCAGGTATTCGTGCATACAGTTACATGGAGAAAGTAGATTCTATTTTCGAAATCTTCGTTCCTGGGTTGGCGCAATTCAGAAAAGACTTCAGTGGACCTTCCGCGATCATTGATATTCGAGGTGGATACATCAAGAACGGTCATCGCTTTACCCTTCAAATCACCAATATCACAAACACCTTTGTAACCATTCGTCCGGCTAAGCCAGAGGCACCGCGTGGGTTTATGATTCAATATGCCTTAACGCTTAATAGGAAGGGCCGAAGGAAGGTCTAAGAAGGTCCTGAGGAAGGTGTTTTTACAAGGTCTGACGAAGGTGCTTTGCAAGGACGCTTCGCGTAGCGACCTTCCGCAGGACCTTTCGTAGAAACTAGTAACACACCTTTCGAAGAATCCTTATCTTTGAACCCCATGTTCCTAGAAAACACCGTAAATAGAGGAAGAAGCGCCGGCTGGATCGAAGTCGTGTGCGGGTCTATGTTTTCTGGAAAAACGGAAGAGTTGATTCGACGTTTAAAGCGCGCGGAATTCGCGAAGATGAACGTTGAAATTTTCAAGCCGAAATTCGATATTCGTTACAATGAAGAAGAAGTGGTGAGTCATGTGGGGACGAGCATTCGCTCTACTCCTGTTGAACATTCTTCACAAATATTATTGCTTGCTTCAACAGCTGAAGTGATTGGCATTGATGAAGCGCAATTCTTCGACGATGGACTTCCAGAAGTTTGCAATCAGTTGGCAAACATGGGTGTTCGCGTTATTGTTGCGGGATTAGACATGGATTATACGGGTAAGCCATTCGGACCTATGCCGCATTTGTTAGCCATTGCGGAATACGTGACGAAGGTTCACGCCATCTGCGTTGAAACAGGACAGTTAGCGCATTACTCGCACAGAATAATTGAAGGCGATAAACAAGTTCAATTGGGTGAAAAGGAATCGTATGTTCCGCTTTCAAGAGCTGCTTTTGTGAAAAAGCAGAAATAAAAAAAGGGCCTCTTAAGAGACCCTTTCAAAATATTGTTTGAAATATTATTTCGAAGCGTAGTGAACTTCATAAGTTCCGCCACTTCCGTCTGATTCTTCTAACCACAATTCGCTGCTTGTTAAGCGTAAGATTTTAGATGAATCGGAATTACCGCTTCCGTTTGTAACAACAATAGAAGTTTTATCATCTGAGAAATCCCATGTTCCAGTTACTGAACCGCTTGCAGGTACTCCGAAAATAACGTAGTCATAAGCATATGTGAACAATCCGTCTTTATCAAACGTTAACTCAACAGATCCACCGTTAGTGATATCACCAGTAATGTCAGTAGAACCTTGAATAGCTGATTCAACAACCCAAGTACCAGTCAAACGCGCTTTCTTAGAACGAAGAGAAAATCCTGGACCGTCTTCGTACTTTCCGCAAGATGCTAAAAGAACCACTGCAAATGCAGCGAATAGAATTGATAATTGTTTCATTTTTCTAGTTATTTATAATTGCTGCTAATTTAATACAAAGTCGTTTGCCAATTGCATAACTGCTGGCAATCCAGATTCATCGCTTCCCCCTGCCGTTGCGAAGAACGGTTGTCCGCCCCCGCCGCCTTTAATGGCTTTCGCCCATTCACGCACAAGCTGGCCGGCATTCCATTTCTTATCGTTCACCAACGAATCACTTAAAGCCAAGGATATGGTTGGCTTTCCGCCTTGAACATTCGCCAATAAAATAAATGCATTTGGAATTTCTGATTTCAATTGGAAACAAATATCCTTGATCGCATTCGCGTCTAAATCTACTCGATCGATCAAGACACTCATTCCATTCTTCTCTTCGAACTTCTCTTTCAACACGCCTTTCATTTGCATGGCTTTCTCGTGCTTCAAAGCGTCCAATTCTTTTTCCAACAAAGAAAATTTACTTAACAAATCTTCTACTGCCTTGCTTGCGTTTTTGTTTTTCACCAACGAGCGAACCGCTTCCAGTTCGTTGCGTTCTTCTTCCAACAACGCATCTACCGCATCAGCTGTAATGGCTTCAATTCTTCGAATACCTGCAGCAACCGCAGCTTCCGAAGTTATCTGGAATGAACGAATATCGCTGGTCTTTTGAACGTGTGTTCCTCCGCACAATTCAACGCTGTTTCCGAATTGAATTACACGAACCGTTGATCCGTATTTTTCACCAAACAACATCATGGCACCTTGAGCTTTCGCTTCGTCCATGGTTGCGTTTCTATTTTCATTCAATGGGAAAGCTGCGCGAATGCGGCTGTTCACCAATTGCTCTACTTGCTTCAATTCTTCGTCGGTCATTTTCGCGAAATGCGAAAAGTCGAAACGTAAATAATCTGCATTCACCAGCGATCCTTTTTGCTCTACGTGCGTTCCCAACACTTCACGCAATGCCTCGTGTAGCAAGTGCGTTACGCTGTGATTGCGTTGTGAACTTTCACGCTTCGTGCGATCTACAACCGCAGTAAAAGTTGCGTTCACATTCTCTGGAAGTTGCTCTACAAAATGAACACTTAGGTTGTTTTCTTTCTTGGTGTCTATGACAGCAATGCTTTCGTTAATGGTTTTCAAAACACCGGTGTCTCCCACTTGTCCGCCACCTTCCGCATAGAAAGGCGTGTTGCTCAACACCAATTGAAAACTCTCTTTTCCTTTCGCTTTAATCTTTCTGTATTTCAGAATTTTCGTTTCGCATTCCAACGAATCGTATCCAACAAATGTTGGATCTCCTGCTTGCAATTCAACCCAGTCGTCGGTCTCTAATTTCGTAGCACTTCGACTGCGTTCTTTTTGCTTGGCTAACTCTTCTTCGAATCCTGCTGCATCTACGCCCACGCCCTTTTCAGAAGCAATTAACGACGTTAAGTCGAAAGGAAATCCGAACGTATCGTACAATTCGAATACAGTCTTTCCATCTAACACTGAAGCGCCTTTGCTCAAGTGATCGTCTAACAGTTGAATGCCTTTGTCGAGTGTGCGCAAGAAACTTTCTTCTTCCTCACGAATCACTCGCTTCACCAAATCTTTGTTGGAAACAATCTCTGGGAAGAATGCACCCATCTCTGCTGCAAGGACATCTACCAATTCAAAAATGAATGGATCTTTTCTGTTCAAGAAACTGTATCCGTAACGAATGGCTCTGCGCAAGATTCTTCGAATCACATATCCCGCTCCACCGCTTGCAGGAAGTTGTCCGTCTGCAATGGTAAAGGACACCGCGCGAACGTGGTCTGCAATAACGCGAATGGCAATGTCTTGTTTGGAATCGCTACGTGTATAAGCCACACCCGATGTTTTCGAAATGCGCTCAATCAACGGCGAGAACACATCGGTGTCGTAGTTCGATTGTTTGCCTTGAAGGGCAACACACAAACGTTCGAAGCCCATTCCGGTATCTACGTGTTTGTTTGGAAGGGGCTCTAACTCTCCGCTTGCTTTGCGATTGAATTGCATGAACACGTTGTTCCAAATTTCAATCACTTGCGGATGGCTATCGTTCACCAATATTTTTCCATCGACTTTCGCGCGCTCTTCGTCGGTGCGAATATCAATGTGAATTTCGCTACACGGACCGCAAGGACCCGTTTCGCCCATTTCCCAAAAATTGTCTTTTTTATTTCCTTTTAAAATTCTGTCTTCCGCAATGCAGCGTTTCCAGATGTCGAAAGCCTCCTGGTCGAATTCCAATCCTTCCTTTTCATCGCCTTCAAAAACGGTTACGTACAATCTGTCTTTTGGAAGTTTGTATACTTCAGTCAATAATTCCCATGCCCATGTGATGGCCTCTTCCTTGAAGTAATCTCCGAACGACCAGTTGCCCAACATTTCGAACATGGTGTGGTGGTAGGTATCTACGCCCACCTCTTCCAAGTCGTTGTGCTTTCCACTAACGCGAAGACACTTCTGAGAGTTCGCAATGCGCTTGTGCTCTATGGTGCCGTGGCCTAGAAATAAATCTTTGAACTGATTCATTCCCGCGTTGGTGAACATAAGCGTTGGATCGCCCTTCACCACAATGGGTGCCGACGAAACAATGTGGTGACCTTTCGATTTGAAAAAGTCTAAAAAAGTTTGGCGAATCTCTTGAGCTGTCATCATGCGCGCAAATTTACATCTCACAAGGGAAGAAGCGATTAAAAAAAGTGACGTAAATTCGCAAGGCATGAAGAAATTTAAGTACAAATACATCTTCAATCCGAATACCCTCAATTACGAGGCTATAACGTACACCATTCGCGACTACGCCTGGATCGTGACGCGCTATGTGCTTGCGGGGGTTGTTTTAGGTGGAATTGGTATTGTGCTTTACGCATCTTTCTTCAAAGATCAAGAGACGGAGCAACTCGAGAAAAAAATCAATTACCTCGAAACGCAGATTGAAACCTTCAATAGAAAGATTGACACCTTGGAATTGTTCGCGACTGATTTGGAGCGCAGAGATGAAAACGTGTACCGCTCTATCTTCGGAGCAGAGCCATATGCAAGAAAGTATTCGGGACTTTCATCTAAAACGAATAATGACTTTGCGACCGACAAAGACGTTGAAGAAACGTTGTTCCGCATTCGCAAATTGCAAGAAATGTTTGTGAGTCAAAGTAAATCTTACGAAGAGATTTATTCTTTGGCGCGCGGACAAGACGCCATGTTGCAAAGTATTCCTGCTATTCAACCTGTTTCGAACAAAGACTTGGAACGAATCTCTTCCGGTTTCGGATATCGCATACATCCGATTTACAAGGTGGCTAAACTTCACACCGGATTGGATTTCACAGCCGACATTGGGACTGAAATTTATGCCACCGGAGACGGCGTTGTTGAAAAAATCGAAAGTATCTATACGGGGTATGGAAATAACGCTGTAATCCAGCATGGATACGGGTATCAGACACTTTACGCTCACATGAGCAAAATTCTCGTTCGTCAGGGCGAAAAAGTCAAAAGAGGCCAATTGATAGGGCTTGTAGGCAATACGGGGGCATCTACGGGTCCGCACTTGCATTATGAAGTTATTAGAAACGGTCAAAAAGTAGATCCGGCGTTTTACTTTTACAACGACATTACGCCAGAGCAGTACGAAGAGGTATTGCAGCGTGCTGCCAATGCCAACCAAAGTTTCGACTAATTATGTCTAAGACCTTCGAAATAGAAAAGATTTACTTCAGCATTTCTGAAGTTGCCGAGATGTTTGATGTGAACACTTCTCTTCTACGTTTTTGGGAAAAGGAATTTCCGCAATTGCAACCGCGCAAGAACAGCAAGGGCAATCGGATGTATTCGAAGAAAGACATTGAATTGTTCAAGAAGATTCACGAGTTAGTGCGTGTGCAAGGATTCACGCTGGAAGGCGCGAAGAACGCGCTTCGTCAGAAAGTAAATGAGACCGATGGCGCCGCTATTCAAGCGCGTTTAATTCGCGTTCGTTCTGAATTAGTGAGCATTTTAAGCAGTTTGTAAAAACAAACGAACGCGTGGCTTGTTTCTAAGTCATGTTATCTGAAACAGACATTGATCGAATCATTGAAATGGCGTGGGAAGACCGCACGCCATTCGACGCTATTACCGCACAGTTCGGCGTTAGCGAAGCCGAAGTCATTGCGCTTATGCGCAAAGAAATGAAGGCCACCTCTTTCCGCATGTGGCGCGCCCGTGTGCAAGGAAGAGCCACGAAGCATGTGATGCTTCGCACAGAGTCGCTGAACGACGACAGTCGCTTTAAATGCACCCGTCAGCGAAGCGTTTCCAACAACAAAATTTCCAAAAGGAAATGAAGATAGGCTTGGTCTTTCCGCACCAACTGTTCGAAGAGCACGAACTCTTCCGTTCGTGCGATTGTCTTTTGCTTATTGAAGAACCCCTGTTCTTTTCCCAATACCCCTTCCACAAGAAAAAAATAATCTTGCATCGCGCAAGCATGAAAGCCTTTCTGGAAGAGCAATCCAGAACTTCTTCCAACTGGAAATACCTTTCAAACGACGAAGCCTCTTCCCTTCAAATTGAAAATGAATTGAAGTCTTTGGGAGCGAAGGAATTGTTGTGGATCGACACGGTTGATTTCAACTTAGAAAAAAAAATAAACAAGTGGGCGCTACGATTAAGTCTTGCGACCAAGCGATTCGATTCGCCGAATTTTTACAACACAGAAGACGAGTTGAAGGCATACTTCAACAAGAAAAAATTCTTCTTGAATGACTTTTACATTCACGAAAGGAAGAAGCGCAAAATTCTATTGGAAGCCAACGAGGAACCTGTTGGTGGCAAGTGGACCTTCGATACCGATAACCGCGCGAAAGCCCCGAAGGGCATGCAGTTTCCAGAGCCGTTCTCTTCAACACAAAATGAATTTGTGGTTGAAGCAACAGCCTACGTAGAAGCGTATTTCGCGAAGCATGTGGGCACTTCCGAGAACTTCATTTACGCCGTTACAAGAGACGAAGCGAAAGCGGCTTTGCGCTATTTCATTCAACATAAAATAAATGAATACGGAACGTATCAAGATGCCATTGTGCCGCAAGAAGTGTGGCTGTTTCACTCTGTCATTTCTCCGTATTTAAACACTGGCTTGCTCACTCCGCAAGAGTGTGTTCAAGCGGCATTGGACTCTCATGCTGAAATGAATAATGTGGAAGGATTCGTTCGCCAGATCTTGGGTTGGCGCGAGTTCATTCGTGCCGTTTATGTGTTGAAAGGTGTGGAAGAACGCACTTCGAATTTCTTTCAACACGATCGAAAATTACCGAATGGATTTTGGGAAGGCGAAA
>JANQWV010000047.1 GCA_030729695.1 Flavobacteriales bacterium
AATGGCTTGCGACAAGCAGACTCACGCAGTTCGTGCCGAATGACAACACCTATGTATACGCACGAAAATCTGCCGATGGGAAAAAAGCAATCCTTTGCATGTGCAATCTGAATGAGACCGCATTCGACTTTCCAATGGAATCTCTTCAGGAAATCACCAAAGAGGTTAAATGTGGAAAGAATATTCTAACTGACGAAAAAATTTCTTGGGACAAATCCCTTTCAATTCCTGCTAAAGGATTTTCTTTGATTGAAATTTCATTCTAATTTTGAACTCAAATAATAATTACCTCATGAAATCACTTTTTTCACTTGTTACCATTTGCTTGTTCAGCGCAATCTCTTTCGCTCAAGTACAGAAGAAAAATCATGTCACCATTATTAAGATTGACACTTCCAGCACCGGGCAATTAGACACACTTATATTCAATTTTGAAGGTGATCAGTTGGAAAACATGAAAGACATCATGAAGCAATTTCCTGACATTGACCTTTCCATTATGGACTCATCGTTCAATTTCAACTTTGACAACAATTTCAACTTCGACAACAACTTTGAAATGCCTCAAGGAATGGTATTCGGAATGCCGAATGAAATGCCTTTCGGATTTGGCGCGCCAGATAATAGTGCTAAAATTGGAATTACTCCCGCACGTTCATTCAAAGGTGAAGGCGTTATGATTGAAACAGTCAGCCCCGTTAGTCTTGGAGCCGCGCTTGGTTTACAAACCGGTGATATCATTGTTGAATTGAATAAACAAGCCATAAACGACTTCGATGAATTGGTTGGAACCCTTCAATTGTATTCAGTGGGTGACGAAGCGAATATTACAGTGCTTCGCAACGGTAAAAAGAAAAAAGTAACCGGTTACTTCATTCCCGCACAGGCAGGTAATAACATGCAACGCGAAATCAGAATAACTCGTCCCTAGCCTGAGCACTTCGAAGAAAATACTTTTCGCAGCACTCGATTGGGGGTACGGACATATGACTCGCGGTAGCGAGCGTATTTCGCAATTCATTCAAGAAGGAAATACTGTTGAAATCGCTTGCTCTGAAAATCAAGAGTCCTTTTTCAAAACAAAATTTCCGTCACTAAAAATACACGTTACCCTTCCCAATAACCACATTCAAATTGAAAGCGGCAAAGGTTTGTTCTTCAAATTGGGTCTGCGTGTTTTCGAGTTTAGATCCAACTGGAAAAAAGAAAAGAATTGGTTAAATAAACATCTCGAAAGCAAATCTTACGACGTAATTTATTCCGACAACCGATACGGATTTTATCACCCGAACGTTCATTCGGTATTACTTACCCATCAACTCAATTTACCTGGACCGAAGTTTCTCTTACTTCTACCCCAAATGGTTTTGAATAAAAATCTAAACCGTTTCAACGAAATTGAAATACCCGATTTTAATGAAGAACCTAAACTGAGTGGAAACTTGAGTAGAACAACATCTCGCGTTAACGCCACATTCATTGGTCCACTCAGCCAAATCAGAAAGAATCATACTTCAACGAAAAAGCAATTGCTCTTAATTCTTTCAGGGCCTGAACCTCAGCGTTCTCGATTCGCGAAAGACATTGTTGAAGAGACCCTTCAGCTTGGATTTCCAATTGTTGTCGCCGGAGAAAGCAAGTCAATTCCAAAATCAGAATTAGTAAAAGAACTGGGCTATTGCAACAGTGCTGAACTAGAGAAACTCATGAATGAGTCTTCACACATCGTTTGTCGTTCTGGCTATAGCACGCTAATGGAACTAGCGACCATTGGCAAGAAGGCACTGCTCATTCCTACTTCAGGACAATTCGAACAAGAATACTTAGCGAAATATTGGGAGGAACAATTTAACTTTCCCACCGCAAACGAAAATGAAATATCGACCAAAGATTTCGTGAATTATTTAAACGACAACACACATTTTGAACGACGCTAAAAAAGACGAATTTTACATGAAGATGGCCATCAAAGAGGCCATTTACGCATCAGAACAAGACGAAGTCCCGGTAGGATGTGTGATAGTTGCCGATGACCGAATTATTGCGCGTGGACACAACCTAGTTGAGCGCCTGCACGACTTCACTGCACATGCTGAAATGCAAGCATTCACTGCTGCTTCGGAATATCTGAGCGGCAAGTCTTTGGATAAATGCACCCTTTATGTAACACTCGAGCCATGCGTTATGTGCGCAGGTGCCGCGTACAACACCCGAATTGGTCGGATTGTCTTCGGAGCCTTCGACCAGAAAAGAGGGTTTTCCATCTTTCAAACTGAAGATAAAAAACTGCTACACCCTAAGACTGAATGGATTGGAGGGGTTATGGAAGACGACTGTGCTTCCATTCTGAAACAGTTCTTCGAGAACAAGCGCAAGTAGCACAAAGCCTACTTTTCCACATTTATTAACATTCCTTTTCGAAGCGACGCAAGCCGTTTAGATTTGTGTGTTCGGTGCGAATTTGTCGCACAACACATGACCTAAACTTTTTCGTATGATAACCCGAATTATTGGGATAAACACCAGCACCTATGTGAACGCGGAAATGCGTTTAGACGATTGCGATTCATTGCAATTGGTAGGTCCTAACAACGTTGGTAAGTCAACCCTTATTTACACCTTGAACTTCTTGTTCATTGTAGATGGATCGAAGATGTCCTTTTCAGGACAGCGCCGCGGCGACAAGGAGACCATTCATCACTACTTCCCTACTCACAATCAGAGTTACATTATTTTCGAAATCAAGAAGAACGATTCCAACTATTGTATCCTTGTTAAACGAGACAGTGATGGTGAATTGGAGTACTTCCGTTTCACCGGCGAATACAATTCCGATAACTTCTTTAAGAGTGAAGGCGCTCATCAACGCATTCGCAAATGGGATGAGGTTCAAGATGAACTTAAAACTGCAGGTGTAGACCTCTACTTATTCAAGAGTAAGACTGAAGTATTCAATACCGTTTATTCAAGAGGAAGGAAGAACGATGCTGCTATCTGGTTAGAAGATAGCGTTCGCACAGACGGACTTTCAAACAACTTCTCGAAGGTTTATCGTTACTTGATTAACTCGAAGTTAATCACGAACAAGACCTTAAAAGAAAGTTTGATTGTTGCCGATAACCGTGAAAACGAAGGCTTAAGCTTTTCACAGAAAAACAAAAAAGACATCAACGATTTGCTTCGTATCAACGAAGAAATTCGCACCGTAAAAAGCATTCAAAAGGAGTTCGAAGAATTCCGTGAAGTGGTGAATTTGTTCAAAGCAAAAACGCGCATCGTTAGCGATTTGGTTTATGCCTTCGACAAACAATACAACGGAGTTATCAATGAACTTGACAGTTCTCGTTTAGAAAAAGAAAAGCAATATCAAACAACGCTTCTTAATCTGAATGAAAAACTTAAACCGAAGCAGGAAGAGTTAAACCGTGAAATAGGAAAGCGTGAGTTAGAAGTTGAGATTCAAGAAAAAACATTCATCAATCTTCAAACTCAATTAGATGAAATTGCTTCTTTCGAGGGAAAGAAATTCTTGGAAGAATCGTTGTTGAATCTCGACGCAAAACGTCGCGAATCGGAAGTGCGCATTACCATGGTCGAGAATCAAAAATTAGATTCGAAGAACTTAGAAGCGAAGCTTCAAAAGATTGACATGACTTGCGGCAAGCTTGAAGCGCAAATTAAAAATTACGACGACCAGTTAATCCATAAGATCACTGCAAAAGATGACATTCGCAAAATCTTGAACACTGTATTTTCTCAAGAATTCGCGGCGCTTCCAAGCAAATTGGTGAAGAAAAAAATCACCAAAGCGGGAACCACGTTAAGCATCTTCGATGGTGAAATTACTTTGCCAAAAGATTTAGTTCTTGCAGACATCCCTTCAGTAAAATCTTTGAAAGATGAACTTCAGGAATTGAAGCGTGAAAAAGCTGAACTGGAAAAACTATGGGCGGTTGCACTGAACTTCGACAAAGCGCAAAAAGAGTTGAATACGATTCTTGCTGACATTGATGAAGTAAAAGAGAAGTTGAACAAGCTGAAGAACAAACCAAAACTTGAAAAAGAAGCCGAAGCGGTAGGAAAAGAACTACGCACCATGAAGGCTGAAAAAGAAAAGTGTGAGGGTGATTTAAGCAAGTTGAAAAAAGAACTTTCCGACAAAACACTCCTACTCGATTCATTGCGCGAAGAGACGCGTCGCAGCGAAGAGCGTTTGATTGAATTGAAAAGAAGAAAAGCTGAAATTGAAACCTTCGGAATTATTCCTACAGAATTCGATACAACAGAATCGTTGGATGAGATTTACGGAAAAATCAAAATTTCGAATGCCGATCGCGATACGCTGAAAGGCAACAAAGACCGTATGTTCGACCACTTGCGTTTCAAAACGAATTCAGCAATGGCCGATGAAGAAGAATTCATCAAGTATGTGGAAGATGAAATTGCATGTATCAACGATAAAGTAAAAAGTATCGATGGTCTATTGGGAAGTATCTCTACCCAGTTTGCAAATCCTGCATTCAACCTTCGTAAGCGTTACGAAGAATTCAAAACGTTCGTATACAATCGCTTCAACGAAAGCTTGGCAAAAACAAGAATCTCGAACATTGAGTCGCTTCGCATTGAACTCGTAGACAACAAGCGCGTATTGTTCGATCTAGAGAGAATTGCTTCGATTGAAAATTTAAATTCGCAATTGGCTTTCGAGTTTGAACAAGGCGAAGATTTGAAAATCTTGAATCAATACCTCGACAGCGGAAAGACCATTGACTTCGAAGACTTATTCGACATTGAATTGCATCTCGATGTTAAAGGAAAACTGAAGCGAGTTGACTTGAAAGAACAAGTTGAATCTGATGGAACTGACCGTATGATTCGTTTGGTTATCGTTATGGCTATCATCAACCGTTTAGCTGTTTCAGCGCCAGAGAATAAAATTGCCTTATTCATCGATGAGATTGGAACCATTGACGAGCATAACCGTCCGCAATTGGTTCAGTTCTGTAAAGAACACAACTTCCTCCCAATCTTCGCTGCTCCGCAGCCGTATGACGGATTCTCGAAGTACTACTTCATCTTCCGTTCGAAAGGAAAAATTAATTTAAACGACAAGCAGCACGCTGTGCGTCGTGAAGACCTAAAAATAACTGAAAACTAATGTCAACATTACTTACTGCCCCAAACTTCGCAACGCTTTACCCTTCAAACATTCAAGACATTGAAGAGGTAAAAGTTTGCTACCATTTAGAATCAGAAGAAAAATGATTAAAGCCGAACCACGGACCATA
This sequence comes from Flavobacteriales bacterium, assembly GCA_030729695.1. GTDB lineage: Bacteria > Bacteroidota > Bacteroidia > Flavobacteriales_D > Sanyastnellaceae > CAIZGX01. The sequence continues at coordinate 5,289 of JANQWV010000047.1, forward strand.
TTAAACTTCCTGAACACCTACTTCGATGTGGTGCGCGACTTGTTTGAGTACCAACAACAAGACGGTATCATTACGAAGGAAGTATTCGATATGATTTGTCATAAGCACGGTGCGCAAATGAAAAGTCGTTTGCGCGAATACCGTGTTGTTCGTTCGATTGGAAGTGATTTCGAAATGCGCGATGTGTATTTCAAGTTAATGGAATTTTTGTTGTTTGAATTCAAACCGCTTCTTCCTGAAACCATTGAGAAATACAAAGGAGCCATTGCCGAGCTTTTCATGAAGATTCGCAAAAGTGAACATTCCGATCGCGATATTCTTCAGGAAAGAATTAAAAACCTTTCCGGACAAGTGCGCGAATTCGTTGATTTAGTTGAACGAAATGCTTTCCGTTTATTGGCTGAAACTCGCGATTTGAAATCGAACATTGATCGGGTTCAATACCGCGAAAAAGTTCACAAAGCGTCCTTCTGGATTGAATATTACATCCTTCCTTTGAACCGAATTCTCGATGTAAATCACAGTGAATCGGTAACCAGCAAGTTGGTTGAAGTGTGTGAATACGCGAACAGAAAACGTCTCGACTACTCCGATGAAACCACGCGTAGTGAATATGAAAAACTATACACTCAGCTCATTCAAACCAACCAAGACTTATTGAAGCAATCGAAGATTCTGACCAACGAACTTCTTCCTTTGCTCGAGCGCATTCGCACAGAATCGCTTATCCTTACAGGGTTCATCGAGTTCTTGCGCAATCCGTACAAAGTGGAAACACCACCATTATTGAAAGGAACGCGCACGATGGTTTACGCGAAAGACATGTACTTCAAAGTGCGCGAATTCTTCGAGCAGTTTCAAATTGAAGCACCTGTTATCGTGGAAAATTCAGAAGCTGATTTCGACCGTTGGATTTTCGACAGAACTTTATTCAAGGAAAAACTTTCGGCGAGTATGCCTGTGAACGACTTCTTCGGATGGTGTTTCAAAGCTTTGAAAAAAGACTTTGATCAAATTGAAACAGATAAGTTCTTTGCGGTAACCGGATTGTTATTCGATGAAGAATTGCAAATCGATTATTCGAAGAAAAGCGAACGTGTTTCCATTGAAACCACAACATCGATTCTCGATGTGCCTAAATTGAAAATTGAACCCGCTATAAAATTATAACATGGTATATCCAGCGCACCATAGACAAATTGTTGAAGAACTCATGAGTGGAAAGTTCTTATTGAACAACGAAGAACACTTCAACAGTTTGAAAGAAAACGAATCGTTCTACACTGAATTCTTCAAGATTTCATTCGACTTAGAATTGATCATGAAACCTGAATTCAGTTACTTACTCAGCAAAGACACTCAAGAAAATTTCTCTCGTGACGTGAGCATTTTCATTGCTATTCTTAGCTACGAATTGGATCGTGATGGACGCAACTTTATTGAGTCTTTCGACTTCAATGAATTTACTTTCGAAGAGATTGACAACTACTTCTTAAATAGCTCATTCATAGATCTAATTGAAAGCAACAAGACCCTGCGTGACAATGAGAGCAGAAGAACTTTGTTGAATGGTATGGCTAGAAGAAATATTATTTATAAAACATTCGAAGACCGTTTTACCTTTACACAAGCTTACAAAGTATTTGTAGACTTCGCTAAAGAACTTGCGTTGAAGCGCATCAAAGGCGAACCAGAAACACAAAACGCTGAATAATGAAAAAACTGTTCTTCACCCTTGCGCTAGCTATAGCATGCCTAGTTAGCAACAACATCAATGCTCAATCGCTTGAACGTCGCGCAGCGATAGACATTTGCGAATGCTCTCACATCATTGAAAACAATGTGAGTCCGGAGTTTCGTGAAATCATAAACTTCAAGTTAATTGCAGAAACAGAAGATGAATTCAATACTGCAATGATCACATTCGTGACGAACAATCCAGATAAAGCCGCCAAGGATCTTGAGTGGATGCAGAGCATGAACGACGATAACGGACAATTCTTACGTTGCATTTCTAAAATGGAAATGAAATACGACAACACGGAATTGGACACTCCAGAAATGTACAATTCCATTATGGTTGAATTGTATGAGATCGAATGCGACTTTGCAGCGGCATTGTTCATGTTTGGCGCTGAAGTTCAAGAGGCAGAGGTTACTGAAGGTGAATAAAAATTAAATTAATCAAAACACATAGAATATGAAAATCAAAACTTCAATAGCCATAATTGCTGCGGCGGTAGTTCTCGTTGCTTCCGGATGCAGCATGGGCAAAGAAAAAGAGGTAGCAGCAGATGCTTGTGAGTGCACAAAAGCTCTCGAAAACAAACTTAGTCCGACGCTCGTAAATATCATCGTTGAATCTTCAAATGCTGAAAATCCTGAAAAAGCTATTGAAGAAAAAATGACTGCTTTGGATAGCGATCAAATGATGGCAATCGTTCCAGATTTAGAAATTTTAGCCGAGTTGGAAAGTGAAGACGGTGAATTCATTCAATGTGTAAATGGACTTGAGAAGAAATATGAAAATGCCTACACTTTTAATGAAGAGGAAAGTATGAAAGAAGTGTTGATTGAAATGGAAAAACTAGATTGCGCATTTGGTGTTGCTGTTCTTAAAATGGGGTTAAACGCAAAATAACAACCTCTAAAAAAACTCTAAAGCCCTTGAAAATCAAGGGCTTTTCTTTTTTATTCACAATTGTTAATAAATGTACTATCTTTGCGCCGCCTTTAAGGGGCGGGTTTAACTATCACATTTCCTTTTTCTGTTGGCGTAAACAGAATTTAGCTCAGGGAATAAGGTCGTCGAATTCAATCCGACATCGGGCGACTAAATAAAATATATGACAACATTTCAAGAACTTGGTCTATCGAAGACCACAGTTTCAGCTATCGCTGAAATGGGTTTTGAGAACCCAACACCAATTCAAGAACAAGCTATTCCGCACATGCTTACAGGCACAACCGACGTTGTTGCATTAGCACAAACGGGAACAGGAAAAACCGCTGCGTTCGGTCTTCCATTGTTAGAGCTTCTTGACTTTCAAAACAAAAAAACGCAGGCTTTCATTCTTGCACCAACACGTGAGTTGTGTGTACAAATTGCGAAAGACATTCAACGCTTTTCAGCACACACAACCGGAGCGAACGTTGTTCCAGTATATGGTGGTGCAAGCATTGAAACACAAATTCGCGAAATCAAACGCGGTGCTCAAATCTTAGTTGGTACTCCGGGTAGAACATTAGATTTGATCGAGCGCGGAGTAATTGATTTAAGCGCTGTTGACTTTGTAATTCTAGACGAAGCAGATGAAATGCTTCACATGGGATTCAAAGAAGATTTAGATGCAATCTTATCTGAAACTCCAGAAGAAAAACAAACATGGTTGTTCTCGGCTACAATGCCTGCAGAAGTTTCGCGCATTGCTCGCAACTACATGACCAACCCTGTTGAGATTACTGTGGGTAATAAGAACTCGGGTAACGAAAACATCGAACACGTTTATTATGTTACTCACCAACGCGATAAATATTTAGCGTTAAAGAGACTTGCCGATTACAATCCTGATATTTTCGCGATTGTATTCTGTAGAACGAAGGCTGAAACACAATCAGTTTCTGAAGCATTAATCAAAGACGGATACAACGCCGATTCAATTCACGGTGACTTGTCTCAAGCACAACGTGATAACGTAATGAAGCGCTACCGTAACCGTACACTTCAAATGCTTGTCGCTACAGACGTTGCGGCTCGTGGTATTGATGTAAATGACGTTACACACGTTATCCAGTACAACCTTCCTGACGAAATTGAAAACTATACGCACAGAAGTGGACGTACAGCGCGTGCAGGTAAAAAAGGAATTAGCATTGTTTTAATTAACATGAAGGAAAACTTCAGAATTAAGCAATTAGAGAAAATCATTCAAACAACATTTACAAAAGGAACACTTCCTACACCTGCAGATGTTTGTGAGAAGCAATTGCTTCACTTGGTGAATCGTGTGAAAGAAACTGAAGTGAACCAAGGAAATATTGGGAAATATTTACCAGCTGTTTACGAAGAATTTGCAGACTTCACGAAAGAGCAAGTGATTCAACACTTCGTTTCTACAGAGTTCAACCGTTTCTTAGAGTATTACAAGAATGCACCTGACTTGAATGTCGATGCTTCTCGCGGTGATGCTCGTGGAGCAACTCCTGGAGTTGTGAAGATGTACATTAACGTTGGAAAGAAAGATCAATTCACTTTCAACACACTGAAGACATACATTGCTGAAGCAACTGGAGTAAGTGAGCAAGAGATTCCATGGTCTGATTTGAAAGACACATTCTCTTTGTTCGAAGTGCGCACGGCGTCTTACGACAAAGTATTGGAAGTATTCAATGCTGGAGTAAAATACCGCGGACGTTCTATTCGTGTTGAATCACGTGGCAACCAAGAAGCAGGTATCGGACGTGTTCGTCATCGCGGTAACAAGAGTTATAGCGGCGGATATGAAAACCGCGGCGGTGGCGAAAGAAGTTCTGGTGGTGGAGATCGCAATTCAGGTGGCGGATACAATCGTGATCGTGGGCCTCGCACAGGTGGATCGGATAGAAGCGCTTCAGAACGCAGTTCTGGTGGTGGTGAAAGACGCTCTTCCGGTGGAGACAGAAGTTCAACCGGTGGTTCAGCTGGAAGCTCTAGCGGACGCGCTGGTGGATGGAAATTCAAAGAAGGTGGTGCTAAGAAAAAGAAGTACTAACTTTTAGATAAGACAACAAAAAAGGCCGCGAATGCGGCCTTTTTAATGAGTTAATTTTTCTTATTTCTGTTGGCCTTCGCTAACAGTTCTGTCCGCGCTTAGTGCAACTTTCTCAATACGCATGCGACCTTGATCCAATCCTATCACAACAGTTGTATCGTCAACCTCTACTACCTTACCGTGAATTCCACCTACGGTTACAATCTTGTCTCCGACAGCAATACCGTCTTGAAACTTCTTCGCTTCTTTCGCCTTTTTCATTTGTGGACGAATCATGAAGAAATACATAATAACAAACATTCCGCCCATCATCATTAACATAGGCATCATGCTCTGCTCTCCTTGTGCTTGTAATAAAATCATTTTGTTTTCTATTTTAGTTTGCAAATGTACTTAATTATAGTCGCTGAAATCAATTACTTCATGCGATCCATTTTAACTCCCGGTTGGGCAGCATCTAAGGCTTGACCTGATACTTCTCCTTTCAATTTCAAATAATAATCACGAGGTATTCCGTTTGTAGCGACTTGAATGGTCTTCTCTATGCTTCCTGAAAAACCTGCGCTGTTAAACTCCACTGTTATAACACCGGACTGTCCGGGAGCAATAGGCTCCTTGGGCCAATCTTTTAGGGTTGTACAACCGCAACTCGGTGTCACCTGCGCAATTTGAAGATCTGCCTTGCCCTTGTTCACGAATGAATAGGCATGCGTAATTTTCTCTCCGACAGCTACTCTCCCAAAATTAAACTCACCTTCTTCAAAAGAAATCTCAGGCAAGTCACCTTGCACCTGTCCGTTTTCTGCGGAAGGAAAATTCAATAAATCAGAAGTCACTTTACGCTCTTTGCTTTCACACGAAGCGAAGAAGACCAATAGCGCAAAAAAGAAGTATTTATTCATTGTCGTAGGTATAAGACCCGTCAAATTCATCTTCATCAAATATATCATCACCTTCACCAAACTCATCTTCTTCATCATCAAGATCATCTATATCCGCGCCACCTCCTACTACATCCGCTTCAAACATATCCTGAAACTCCTTACTGTCTTGCGACGGAGCATCTCCGAATGCCAAAGCAACGCGCGGATAAATTGTACTTGGCTTATCCTTCTTCACTTCCATCAATTCAATATAGAAAATCCACATGCGCATGAAATCATACACATATAAAATTTTATCGCCTGGCTTCATAACCATATCCGAGAGAATAGTCGTCGACATCGAAAGCGAATCTTCGTCTACTCCTCCCATATCCATTAATGAAATCTCTAACCCCTTGCTCCACTCTTCATCACTCAAATAAAAACTCGCCATTTCACCTTGCTCGAAATCGAAGGCATCTAAAACTGCCTTGTGCAACGAATCGAAATTCGACTCTGTTTCGATTTCAATGTCGCGAAACACATCTTGCTCGGTATCCATGATTACACGGAACTTGAACAAATTCACCCCACTATTTTTCTTAGCCATTTACAGACATTTTTAATTCTTGAATTGTATTTGTTGGATTCGAGCTTGAAAATACAAAGTTTCCAGCAACCAATGCTGTTGCCCCTGCTGCCTTCAGTTTCGGCGCATTCGTGGCATTCACACCACCATCGACTTCAATAGCCGGCTTGTTCGTTGTATTCGCTAACATCGCCTTCAAACGCTCCAATTTTGAATAGGTGTTTTCAATAAACTGTTGTCCACCAAAACCTGGATTAACAGACATGATTAAGATCAAATCAACATCTTCTAACACTTCTTCAATCGCACTTAAAGGTGTATGTGGATTTAATGCCACTCCTGCCTTCATACCTTCTGCTTTAATTGCCTGAATGGTTCTGTGCAGGTGTGTGCATGCCTCAGCATGAACTGTTAAAATATCAGCACCCACTGCTTTGAAATCAGCAATGTAACGTTCAGGTTGAACAATCATCAAGTGCACATCAAGTGGCTTGGTAGCATGCTTTTTTAACGCCTTTATCACAGGCATTCCGAAAGAAATATTCGGAACGAATACACCATCCATTACATCTACATGAAACCAATCTGCATCAGATGCATTTATCATTTCGATATCACGCTGCAGATTTGCAAAATCGGCAGATAAAACCGACGGTGCTATAAGAACTTCGTTTACTTTTGACATGCGGCAAAGATACATTTCGTTTTGTTAGCTTGAATTATTTTTTCTATGGAAGTAGTAGGATTAACAGGAAATATCGGGTCGGGGAAATCGACTATTGCAAAGGTCTTCGTTGCACTCGGAATTCCTGTTTTCAATTCCGACGACGAGGCCAAGAAAGCATACGCCATTCCTTCCATTCAAAATGAAGTTAAAAAGATTCTCGGAATTGAAATTGACTTTTCGAAAGACTCCTGGAAATCTGAAATCGCTTCCATCATTTTTTCGAACGTAGAAAAAAGGCTCCGCCTTGAAAAGCTCATTCACAGTTTTGTTCAAGACAAATTCGTTCGATGGAAATCCATTCAAACTTCAAAATACATCATTCGCGAAGCGGCTCTAGCCGATTCGTTTCAACCCGAAAACTGCGACTGGTTAATTGAAGTGACTGCAAACAGAGAAACGCGCCTTCAGCGCGTTATCCTTCGAAGCCGACTTACAGAAGAGGAATTCAACAAACGTGATTCGCTTCAAAAGAAAAACGAGAAAATCCCTTCCAACAAACTCTTTACAATTGAGAATAACGAAGGAAATAGTATCCTGAATGACATTCTTGCCATTCACGAAAAGCTAAACGCCTAAGGCGTAACTTCAATAATCTTTGTCTCCACACCTCTCTTCACAAAATTCGAAAGTTCAATCATGAAGTTCGTACGCAATTGATTCAACTCATTGCCGATAGGCTTCTGAATGAATAATTTTTGAAGATCATTGTACTTCGTAATATCTACCCTGTCATCCCCTGTGCGAATCAACTCCCAATTCCATTCGCCCGGATAAACCATCTTGTAATCACCGTTGTACTCCGCCCAATCAATCTCGCTTACCTCATTCAACGGATAAACTGAATTGAACAGCGTCTCCCCCGTTTCTGAATCGACCATGCTAATTCTGTACTTCATCTGCAGTGAAAACTTCTTGTTCCACTGACGATACTTGACCTTCTTATCACCTATAGTCTTACCTAAATAACCTTTCTTAAAACCATAATCATTCAATTTCTGATCCGCTGAATATTCGATAATTTCCCCCAACAATATATACTCAGCTCCAACCAATTTACCCGCTTGGATAAGCGTTTGTTCATCATACAGTCCCGACATTCCTAACTTCTGCTCCTCTAGAAGTCTAGAGGTATAGTCGCGATCCAATAAAGTCAAAAACGGATCCTTGTCGTCTAACAACGACTGCATCACGTGCGCGCCCATTTCCTTCTCGATATCGTTTTTTACCTTTTCACGATCAACCACAACATAGGCTACAGTAATGCGACCTTGCTTCAGACAAGACTCCAACATTTGCTTCGAATCCTTGAAAGATGGATCTACAGATTCAATTATCTTCAGTGCTTCGTAGGCATCTCGAAATCGTCCCTCGCTCATCGATTTTGTTGCGAGATAATAGTTCGGATATAAGACACACAAACTTTCGAGATAATCCAAATTTGGAAAGTCTTCGAAAAAGCTACGAATCAGGTTGAGCTTAACCCTTGCATCATTATACTTAAACGCCAGAACATCTGCCTCGGCCTGCTTATATAGCGACTCACAGTAATTTCGCTTAGACTGAACGATAAAGTCCTTCAAGCCATTGGGTTCCTTCACATCCAACGACTTATTCTTCTCAACGAATGTCAAAAGCTCTGAATACAACTGCTCCGCGTCACGAAGCTTTTCCTGCATGCAAAGCATACGAATAGGACCATCGTAATTTTCTCTAATTAAGACATCAACAACACGCTTCTTACCAATAAGCGCCTCTTTTGTTTCCTTTCGAACGAGTAATTCAGAATAAAGACTCAATGCCTTGGAGTACATGCGTGCGTCTTCGTACTCCTTTGCGTCTTGCAACTGAGACTTGTAACTAGAACAACTCACAAGAAAAAAAGTTGTAAAAACAACCAAAGCCCAAGACCTAATATTTCGAATTTCATTTCTCACTCGCACAAAGTTAAGACCTCGCGACATTTCCACAACACGCAATTAACACTTCTGTATTGAAAACCATTCAGATTCATTGTCAAAAGAATCAAAGAAAACATTCTTTTTGAGAAACACTTAATCACAACACTATGGATATTCGTACTAAAAAATGGGTTCTTCTAACTCTCTCCATTGTTAGCGTTTACCTTTTCGTTTTTAATTGATGCTTTCAAAATTCAAAGAATTTTATAAAGGCTACTTCCCTTGGTTTGTAGACGTATGGTATTATTTGGTGATAATTATTGTTTTTATTGTCTGTGCAATTATTTGGTTGTAACTTTGAGTTACGATGTTCATTAGCAATTTTTACTTCATAGCCCTTAAGCCAAGCCTTCCTGAAGAGCTTGAAACTCGCGCTATACAAGAAAACCTGCTAGCGCCAAACAATCTAGAGTCCATTGTTAAGCCCGTTTATCTTCCTTTGTCTTTTCAGTTCAACACCGATGAAGACGGAATATTTGAACTCGGAAACGCTTTGCAAAAGGCTTTGAACAACATTCCAAGCTTCAACTTGGTTCTAAAGAATATCGTCTTCAACTCTGTTTTCAAACAAATAGCCATTCAACCGAAACCCAGTGTTCAGCTCGTAGAAATTCAAAACAAAATTGTAGAAGTACTTTTGGAATGGAACAACTTCGCACATTCTCCTGTTTCGTTTGAATTCCCGAAAGCTGAAGTGGCATTGGCTCGCAGCAATTGGAGCATGACTGATTTCGAAAAAGCAAAATTAAAAGCGCTAGAACTTTCATTGAATCAGTCCTGGACCATTGAAACCGTTTCAATGATGGAATGGACTTCTCAAGGTTGGAATGAAAAATTCTTCTTCCCTCTCGAAGATCAAAGATTACTTCGTAATCAATCCAATACTATCTTGCAAGACAAATAAGTCTTGTAGTTATGCCAAAATCATTCGATAAAAAATTAGGTCTTACTATACTTGTAGCCTCTTTGGGTTACTTCGTAGACATCTACGATCTGCAACTCTTCAATATCGTAAGCAAAGAAAGTCTTCGTGGCATTGGCATAACCGACGAGAACCTAATCAAAACACTTGACTACAGTTTATTTCTATGGCAAATGTCGGGAATCATTTTAGGCGGACTTATTTGGGGAATTCTGGGCGACAAACGCGGGAGAAAAAAAATACTCTTCGGTTCTATTCTTATCTATTCTTTGGCAAACATTGCGAATGCTTTTGTTACCAATGTTGAAGCCTACTCCATCATTCGCTTTATAACAGGCATTGGTCTTGCCGGAGAATTAGGCGCAGCCGTTACGCTCATCAACGAATCCATGTCGAAGGAAAAACGAGGCATCGGAACCATGATTATTGTAACCATGGGCGCGCTCGGAGCCGTTGCCGCTGTTGGCATTCACAAACTTCAATTCACCATGCTTGGATTAGAATCTTGGCAGATGTCCTATATCATAGGTGGGTGTCTAGGGTTGTTGCTTTTGTTCATGCGTTTTCAAACTTTCGAAAGTGAGATGTTCGACAAGGTGGAAAAACAAAAAGTACAACGCGGAAATTTCTTCATGCTATTTAAAACGAAGGAACGAGCACTGCGCTATTTATCATGCATTGCCATCGGACTTCCCGTTTGGTTTTGCGTTGGTTTGCTCATTAAGTTTTCTGACAAATTCGCAACCGTATTAGAAGTCGAAGGAACCATTGACCCCACAACGTGCATCATCTTTTGTTACCTCGGTCTTTCCGGAGGAGACCTCATTTCAGGCTTCATTAGTCAGTTCCTAAAAAGCAGAAAAAAAATCATCTTCTTCTATCTCGGAACAACGGTTATCATAAGCCTATACTTCCTCTTGGTTCATCACCATTCTGTAAACACATTCTATGCGCTAGCCGCACTGCTTGGCGCAACAACGGGTTACTGGGTATTGTTTGTTTCAAACGCAGCAGAACAATTCGGAACGAACATTCGCTCAACCGTTGCTTCAACTGTTCCCAACTTCGTGCGTGGATCAACTGTTCCAATAGTCTTAACCTTCAAATACATAGAGCCTAGTTTCGGAGTCATCAACAGCGCCTTAATCATAGGCGGAGTAACCATAGGAATTGCGGCAATAGCCCTCGCCTACTTGCCTGAAACATTTGGAAAAAACCTCAACTTCATTGAAGAATAAAATGAAAAAAATTATCGCAATTGCATGCCTCACTTCTCTCGTTGCATGCAAACAAGAAATCGCTGTTATGCAAATTCAACAACCTCAAAACAAGAACATTCAAGACACCACTTTCGGATTCTTTGGCACCAAAGTACACGATCCTTTTTACGGACTTGAAGACGACGGAAGCGCTCGCACCATGCAGTGGGTGAAAGATGAGCAAGCGATTACAGAAAAATATTTAAGCGGAGAAAAAATGCGCAACGAGATTCGCGAGCGCTTCACTTCCATTTTCAATTTTGAAAAAGTAAGTGCTCCCGACAAGCATGGCGATTATTATTTTTTCTGGAAGAACACCGGGCTGCAACCGCAAGCGGTGTGCTATGTAAAAAAAGGAATGCGCGGTGCTGAAAAAGTTTTTATTGATCCGAATGAATTAGATCCGAAAGGACTTACAACATACAGTTTACTCGACTCTAACGACGATCACACCTTAATGGCTGTGGCAGTTAGCAAGGCCGGTAGCGATTGGAGTAACATTCATATTTTCAATATTGAAACTGGAGAAGAAGTTGAAGCGCCAATTGAATGGGTGAAGTTCAGTGGTGCGTCTTGGTTTGGAAATGGATTCTTCTACAGCCGCTATCCAGCGCCAGCTGCAGGAGAAGTTCTAAGCGGAAACAACATGAATCACGCGGTCTACTATCACATCTTAGGAACAAGTCAAGATTCTGACAAACTTGTTTACGAAGACAAAAACAATCCGACATACTACAACAATGCAGGTTTAAGCGAAGACAAGCGCTACCTCTTTATCACATCTGCTCCTGGAACTGATGGCTACGCCGTCTATTACAAAGACATTGCAAACGGCGGAATGAATTTCATTCCACTATTCACAGACTTAAGTCATCACAGTTCTGTGGTGGAAATAGCTATAGACGGAGAACTCATAGTGCACACAGATGTAGATGCGCCAAATTACAGATTGGTAAAAGTGAATCCGGCTAATCCGAATCCCAAAAACTGGAAAACAATCATTCCCGAAGACAAGCGTTTGTTGGAAGGTGTTTCCACCTGCGGTGGAAAATTATTCCTTCATTACCTCAACATGGCCAACACCGAAATTGAAGCCTGCGACTATGAAGGAAAAAACATCAAGAAAATAACGCTTCCCGATGGAACCGGCACTGCAAGCGGATTCTCAGGCAAGCGTCAAGACAAGACATGTTACTTCACCTTCACTTCGTTCACCTATCCGGGAGTCATCTATTCGTTCAATGTTGAAGATCTTACCTACGGTGAATATCACAGACCTTCGGTCGATTTCAACATGAATGACTACGAAAGCAAACAAGTTCTCGTGACGTCGAAAGACGGAACACAAGTCCCTCTCTTCCTCGTTCATAAAAAAGGACTTGTGTTAGATGGAAATAATCCAACACTGCTCTACGGATACGGCGGATTCAACATTTCATTAACGCCTTCATTCTCTTCTTCGCGCTTAATACTACTCGAACAAGGCGGCGTATTCGCTATGGCGAATCTTCGCGGTGGCGGCGAGTTTGGAGAGAACTGGCACAAAGGCGGAATGCTTTACAACAAGCAAAACGTCTTCGACGATTTCTTGGCTTGCGCAGATTACCTCATCGAAAACAAATACACTTCAACACAAACATTAGGAATTGAAGGCGGGTCAAACGGAGGGCTTTTAGTGGGCGCTTGCATGACGCAGCACCCTGAAAAATTCGCTGTTGCTTTTCCTGCTGTTGGAGTGTTAGACATGCTTCGCTACCATCACTTCACAGTTGGAAAAGGATGGATTCCGGAATACGGAAGCGCCGACGAATCGGAACAAATGTTCAACTACCTCAAAGGCTATTCGCCTTATCACAACTTGAAACCCAACACGAATTATCCTGCGACCATGGTTATGACTGCAGACCACGATGATCGCGTAGTTCCAGCACACAGCTTCAAGTTCGCAGCCATGCTTCAAGAATGCACAACGAACGAAAGACCTGCACTTATTCGCATTGAAACAAGCGCAGGACACGGCGCAGGAAAAAGCACTGAACAAATCATTGCGGAACAAACAGACAAGTGGACCTTCTTCTTCAAAAACGTTGGACACAATTATTCTTTGAAATAAAATGAAAAAGATGCGCCTCTTAACATTCGCATCATTGGTTGCATTCGCAAATTTTTGTTCGGGTCAACTGATTGAAAAAGTCAATGTATTTATCGGCACCAATAAAATGGGCCACACCTTTCCCGGTGCTACTGCGCCTTTCGGAATGGTGCAACTTTCTCCTGAAACGAAACGGGCAAATTTCTTCAACGAGAAAGGGGAATACAACAGCGAAGTATACAATTACTGCTCGGGATACCAATACCAAGATTCGGTTATACAGGGATTTGCGCACACGCATTTTTCAGGAACCGGACACTCCGATTTAGGTGATTTCTTGGTGATGCCAATAACAGGAAACGTGGATTTGAAAGCAGAAAACTTTCAGTCTTCCTTTCAACATAAAAATGAAAAAGCCCTTCCTGGTTTTTACAGTGTAATGCTCGATGATCACAAAATTCTTGCAGAGCTCACCGCCTCTGATCGGGTGGGATTTCACAGATACACGTTTCCTCAAAATGAAAATCCGGAAGTCGTTCTAGATTTCACTTACAACATTTACAATTACGATGGAAAAAATGTCTGGACTTTCATTCGCGTTGAAAACGATTCGCTCATTACCGGCTATCGCATAACCAGCGGTTGGGCGAAAACAAAAACTGTTTATTTCGCGGCAGCCTTTTCTCAACCCATTTCAAATTACACAACCGCAAACCTTAGCGAGCAAGACTACAAAGGCTTCTATCGCAAATTCAATCAGTCTAAAAATTTTCCAGAAGCTGCCGGAAAAGAAATTCGAATGTTATTGGAATTCGAAAAAAGCGACAGCCCTCTTCAAATCAAATGGGCCCTTTCGAACACCAGCACAGAAGGCGCTTTGAAAAATCTTCGAGCGGAAATCCCACATTGGAATTTCGATTTAACGAAAAAAGAAACGCAAGCGAAATGGGAACATGAACTTGAAAAAGTAACGATTCAAATTCCAGATAAGAACAAAGAATCCGTTTTCTATACGGCACTTTATCACACCTGCCTCTCGCCAGTTCTTTACGAAGATGTAGACGGCCATTACAAAGGGCTAGATCAGAACATTCACAACTCCGAAGGATTTGAAAATTACACCGTCTTTTCGCTTTGGGACACCTACCGCGCGCTGCATCCGTTGTTCAACCTTATTCAGCCAACGAGAAACAACAACATGATTCACTCTATGCTTGCACATCAGAAGCAAAGTGTGCATCACATGTTACCCGTGTGGAGTCATTACGCCAATGAGAATTGGTGCATGACTGGCTATCATGCGGTCTCTGTTATTGCAGATGCTGCAGTGAAACAAGTTGGAAATTTCAATTTGAAAGAGGCATACAAAGCATGCGACCAAACGGCTTGTGTAGATTATTTCGAAGGGTTAAAAGACTACATTGAAATTGGTTTTGTACCTGAAGACAAGTCAGGAGTTTCCGTGAGCAAGACGTTGGAATACGCCTACGACGATTGGTGCATTGCGCAACTCTCTTCACTCACCAACAAATCGGAAGTAACCATGGGTTACGCCAAATACTTCATGCGATCAGAATCATATCGCAACGTCTTCAATTCAAACACAGGGTTTACACAACCGAAACTCAGCACCGGTGAATGGAAGAAACCCTTTGATCCGCTCGACACGCATGGACAAGGATTCATCGAAGGGAACTCATGGAATTTCAGTCTGTACATTCCACACGCCATTCCAACTATGATTGAATTAATGGGTGGAAAGAAACGATTTGAAGAGCATCTCGATTCGTTGTTCACAATGCACTTGGATGACAAGTACATTGAAAAGAACGAAGACATAACGCGCGACGGAATTATGGGGAATTATGTGCATGGAAACGAGCCAAGTCATCACGTGCCCTATTTATACAACTACACTTCTTCGCCTTGGAAAACGCAAGAACGTGTGCATGCCATTGCGAATAAATTCTACACCAATGAAACCAATGGTTTATGTGGAAATGACGATGCGGGGCAGATGTCTGCTTGGTATGTCTTTTCTGCGCTTGGTATTTATCCCACTTGTCCAGGCAGCGTCAATTACGACCTCGGCTCCCCATTGGTAAACGAGGCATTCGTTAAATTGGAAAACGGAAAGACCATACAAATCAAAGCAAGCAAACTGAACGACAAGAACATTTATGTGAAATCTGTAAAATGGAATAGCAAAGAAATCGGACTTCAAATCTCACATTTAGATTTAGTTCAAGGCGGTGTTCTCGAATTTGATATGACTTCGAAACCGAAGAAACTAAAAAAATAACACTCCGAAAATAAGACTATCTTTGCACCGCTAAAATTATACGCCGTGCTATCAGTAAACAACCTTTCGCTTCGTTACGGAAAACGAGCATTATTCGAAGAAGTAAATCTCAAATTCACACCGGGCCACTGCTACGGTGTTATTGGCGCGAACGGTGCCGGGAAATCTACTTTTCTGAAAATCCTTTCAGGAGAAATTGATCCAACCACCGGAAAGGTTGTCATGGATGCAGGTGTGCGTATGAGTGTGTTGAAACAAAACCACTTTGAATTCGACCAAGTTCCTGTGTTGCAAACCGTGCTTATGGGAAACCGCAAGCTTATGGATGTGATGCAAGAAAAAGATGCCATCTACGCGAAGGAAGATTTTTCAGATGCCGACGGTGTGAAAGCTGCTGAGCTCGAAAATATTTTTGCTGAAATGGACGGTTGGAACGCAGAAAGCGATGCTGCCCAATTGTTGAGTAACCTGGGTATTGGAGACCATTTGCATAACGAGTTGGTTCATACCTTGAGTGGTAAAGAGAAAGTTCGTGTATTGCTTGCGCAAGCGCTTTTCGGCAATCCTGAGATCTTGTTGCTCGATGAGCCTACGAATGACTTAGACGTTGAGACCATTTCTTGGTTGGAAAACTTCCTAGCCGATTTTCAAAATACAGTTATTGTTGTATCGCATGACCGTCACTTTTTAGATGCCGTGTGTACCAACATCGTTGACATCGACTTCAGCAAGATTCAATTGTATACCGGTAACTATTCGTTCTGGTACGAGAGTAGCCAATTGGCTGCGCGTCAAAGAAGCGACCAGAACAAAAAGATGGAAGACAAGCGCAAAGAGTTGCAAGACTTCGTTGAGCGCTTCAGTGCGAATGCTTCCAAATCGAGACAAGCAACAAGCCGTAAGAAATTATTGGACAAGCTTGTTATCGATAACATTCAACCAAGCACGAGAAAATATCCAGGTATTATTTTCAAACCGGAACGCGATTGTGGAGATCAAATCTTACGTGTAGAAAATTTATCGAAGGTGAATCCAGATGGAAGTGTGCAATTCAGAGATGTTGAATTCACGCTTATCAAAGGAGACAAAGTAGCCATTCTTTCAAAGGACCATACTGCTATTACTTCCTTCTTTCAGATCATCAATAATATTGAAGAACCAACAACAGGAACTGTTGAATGGGGAAGTACAATAACGACTGCATACCTTCCAAACAACAACGAAGACTTCTTCAAATCTGATGACAATCTAGTGGATTGGTTACGTCAGTTCTCTGCAGACAAGGACGAAACATACGTTCGTGGTTTCTTAGGAAAAATGTTGTTCAGCGGCGAAGAAGTAATGAAGAAATGTTCTGTTCTTTCTGGTGGTGAAAAAGTACGTTGTATGGTTTCTCGCATGATGCTCGCGAATGCGAATTGCCTTATGCTCGATGAGCCTACGAACCACTTAGACCTCGAGTCTATTACGGCCTTCAACAACGCCATGAAAGATTGGAAGCACAATGCACTGTTCACTTCGCATGACCATGAATTCACTGAAACAGTAGCCAATAGAATTATTGAAATAACTCCGAAAGGTGTTATCGATAAGAGAATGTCTTACGACGAATACCTAGCAAACGAACAAGTAAAAGAAACGAGAAAGAACTACTACGGCTTATAAAGCTGCAGGTTCTTCTAATGCTTGAGACAGCGCAATTACTGTTTTTATTTCTGGAACTGCCGATTTGATAGCGGCTTCAACACCTGCTTTCATAGTCATGTGAGATTTGCTGCAGCTCGTGCACGCACCTTTCAACTCAACTAAAGCAGTCATTTCAGCAGTCACTTCCTTCAACTCAATTCCACCTCCGTCTGCTTCCAAATAAGGTCTAATTGAATTAAGCGCTTCATTCACACGTTGAAACAATGAATCTTGTAACATATTATTCTTGAGTTGCAGGTTTACGGAATGGCAGCAAGCGCAATTCCTTTTCAAAGTTAATTAAAAATGCTTGCCAATAGCGCGCTGCAGTAGTATTGTCTTGAAGAACCGATGGCCTTCCAACATCCCCTGCTTCGCGAATGCTCTGAATCAACGGAATTTCTCCAATAACAGGAAGATTCAAACTCTCTGCAAGGCGCTTCGTTCCGCCTTCACCAAAAATGAAATACTTGTTTTCTGGAAGTTCTGCTGGCGTGAACCAAGACATATTCTCTACCAATCCCAATACTGGAATATTTACCGCCGGCAATTGGAACATCGCTATTCCCTTACGCGCATCTACAAGCGCAACCTCTTGCGGCGTGCTCACCACAACAACTGCAGAGATTGGCAACGTTTGTACAATACTTAAATGAACATCGCCCGTCCCGGGAGGAAGATCAACAATCATATAATCCAATTCTCCCCATTCAACATCGGTGATCATTTGATTCAAAGCTTTCGTAGCCATTGGACCGCGCCAAACAACCGCTTGATCACCTTCCGTGAAAAACCCGATACTCAATACTTTTACACCATGTGCGTCTACAGGAGCCATTACTTTCTTTCCATCTACTTCTATGAGTCTTGGTTTTTCCAATACCACATCAAACATAGTTGGTGCAGATGGTCCGTAGATGTCGGCATCTAACAACCCTACTTTATGTCCCAAAGCTGCTAGACCTGCAGCCAAGTTCGAAGACACAGTGCTCTTGCCTACGCCACCCTTTCCACTCGCAACAGCAATAATGTGTTTTACGCCTGGAAGAATTCTGCGCAACTCACCGCTCCTCTCATCTCCTGCTATCGCTTCAACATGAACCTTAACTTCAAATTCATTTCCAAGCACGCGTTGTATAGCGAAGACACAAGCCTCACGCATGCGTTGTTTGGCATGCATTGCAGGATTACTCACTTTTACTTCCAACTCAATCTCATTCCCTTCTGCGCGAATAATCTTTACTAGATTCAAGGTCACAATGTCCTTCTTCAAATCTGGTTCTTGCACGTTCGCTAACGCCTCTAAAATTGCTGCTTTTGAAACACTCATAGTATTATTTTTTCGGCATTCTTGCCTGAATGTATTTAATCTTTCTTCCTTCCTTCAACCACATTTGCTCGTAGAATGTTCTTATCTCCAAAACATCTTTCAACTTCTCGTCTATCGTTTCTAAAAATCCCGATTCGTAAATGTTGTCGTCATGTAAAACGATTTCTGCTCCCATCAAAGGAATCTCGCGCAAAGCACGCTCGTAGAGCGCTGGATTGTCATGCTTAATGTGAACAATTCCCTCCGACTTCAACATGCGTTCATAGCGCTTCATATAAAAGCCTGAGGTGATTCTTCTGTTTCCATCGTGATCATTCGGCATCGGGTCTGAAAACGTAAGCCAGATTTCATCCAATTCATTGTCAGCGAAAAACGCGTCAATGAATTCAATTCTCGCTCGAAGAAAAGCCACATTGGTCAACCCCATTTCAAGAGACTCTTTTGCCCCTTTATGAAAACGATGTCCTTTAACGTCGATCCCTAAATAATTCTTATCTAAATTTCGCTGCGCTTGTCCAACCGCATACTCCCCTTTCCCACAGCCCAATTCAACAACAAGCGGATTATTGTTCTTATAGAATTCATCGCGCCACAATCCTTTCATGAACGTCGCTTTCTCGCGAATGATTGGCATTAAGTTCGGTTCGAACACATGCGGAAACGTCTTGTTTTCAGCCCACCGTTTTAACTTATCCTTCGCCATATTAACTTCCTATAAACACCGCTCGCCATGCCTCTGGAATGGCTTGCGGACGTTTGTCCTTGTGATTGAAACAAACCAGAACCGATTTTCCTGTTGCGCATAAACGTTCGCCAACAACAACACGGTAACACACCGAAAAACTCTTATTGCCAACATGCTCAACCCACAACCGAATGTTCATTCGGTCGTTTAAGAAAACAGGATAGATGTAATCTATTTCATTTCGAGCAACAATAACTCCGTCTTCATTCCAATTCCAAATTCGCGCTACGCGCTCTTTGAAATAAGCCATACGAGCTTGCTCGAAATAACTGAAGTATACAGCATTGTTCACATGACCCATGGCATCTATATCCGCGAAACGAATTTCAACAGATGTCTCGAAAATCTCTTTCCCTTCGGGCTCTTCCATAAAGTAATTTTAGAGCACAAAGATAATTCCGAGTGGCAGTTCTATTTAGAAAAAACTTGATAACCGTATGGAGCCAAAGCGCGTTGATTTCTAGAGTAAAGCGAAAACGTTTCACTGTTGAAAATGCTTCTAAAATCTCCATCTGGAGCATCATCTGTAAAGTTGAATACCTGCGGCTTATCTGAGAAATTCAAAAGAACAACAACTTGGCGATCACCGTTGGTGCGAACGTATGCGTACAACACGTCGTCGTTGGATGTCTTTATCTTTTTGAAGGTTCCACCAAACTCGCCGTTCCACAAGGCCGGATTCTCGTGGTGAACCGCAAGCAAGCGCTTGTAGAAATCACTGTTTACATAATTGTTGAAGTATGCCGTGTCTTTATCGAAGAATCTCAAGCGCTTTGCATTTCCTTTGGCGTCTACTTCACCTCCTTCTTGAGAAGTGTATACCAACGGCATTCCTTGAAGAGTAAACGAAAGCACATCGAACAATTTTCGTTTCGCTCCGTATCGCTCACCTCCTGTTCCATTCCAAGTATTCTCATCGTGATTGGTGGTGAATCCCATACGATACGCACTCTTTTGGAAAGCAGTATCTGATTTCGCCATGTACTCATCGAAAGCATAAAGCGACTTTTCTCCTTTGGCCACAGCGTTCATAATGCCCATTAATTCCCAACTGTATGACATATCGAATGCCTTCAAATGGTGATCTTTTTGCTCAGCTTCCGCTAACATAAAGACAGGCTTAATAGCATCCAATGCCGCGCGCGCATCGTTCCAAAATTCCGTTGGAACATTCATCGCTACATCGCAACGGTAACCATCTATTCCACAATCTCTCACCCAATATTCCATCGCGCGAATCATTTCTTTTCGCAACTCAACGTTGTCATAATTTAAATCCGCAACATCAGACCAATCTGGTACCGGAGGAACAATGTTTCCATTCGCATCATGTGTATACCATTCCGGGTGCTGAAGAACCCACGGATGATCCCAAGCGGTATGATTCGCAACCCAGTCGAGAATTACATACATACCCAACTCATGGGCCTTGTTTACCAAGCGTTTAAAATCTTCTGTAGTACCGAACTCTGGATTTACACCCGTGTAATTTTTTACACTGTAGTAACTTCCTAAACTTCCCTTTCTGTTCAATTGTCCAATTGGGTTAATTGGCATAAGCCAAAGAATATCAACTCCCAGTGAATCAATGCGAGGAAGATCTTTTTCCAATGCAGCAAAAGTTCCCGCAGCAGTGTGCTGACGTACGTTTACTTCATAAATGGTTGCATTTTTAGACCAACTAGGATGACGCACAACTTTGGTTTCAGAATACCCAATTTGCTTAGCCTCTGAAGTGTAATCTTGGTTTTTAGTCACACCGCAACTTGTCAAAGCAACTGCCAATAAAACGAATAATTTATTTTTCATGTTGAAGGAAATACTTAGTGTCAAATATACACGAAGGTCTCTTAATTCGAACGAAGAATTTTCCACAAACGAATAGACCCGTCATCGCTTGCGGAGAGAAGAAGACCGTTTTTAAGAAAATGCAAAGCATTCACGCTTCGAGTGTGTGCGCCTCCACAAAGGAAATCTAGCGTTTCTGCGTCCCACACTTTAATCTCCTTATCACGACTTCCTGTAACAAAAACATGACGTTTAGGGTGAAAGGCAATGGCATATACATTTCCCTTGTGTGCTGTAAAGTTTACAACGGGATCATAATTTTTCTTTGAATTCCAGAGATAAACCTCACCGTCTCTTCCTCCTGTTAAGAGCACACTCTTTTTTGGATGAAAAGCACAAGAAGCCACACCCAATTCATTCACTTTCTTTTTTTCAATCGAATTGAAGAAAATCGGATCTACGATTTCCATCTCTCCGTTTGCAAATGGAAAAGCCAATTCTGGCTTGTGCGTGCTAACTGCAAATCGTCGGATTTTAGAATCGGAAAGTGGAATTGTTCTTACATAGTTCGCATCTGATCTGTTCCATTCAATAACATTGCCATCCGCGCCGACACTCAAAATCTTATCCTCTACAATTTTAATATCAAATACACCACCCGGGTGAACCTTGTAATTCTTGATTTCCTTCTTATCTTGAATATCTACAACACTTAATGTGTTCTGCTGACAACCAATCCACAAAAAATGAGTTGTTTCGTCGTATAGCAACGAAAACACTGCTCCTGTTGTTTTAACTTGAATCTCTGATGAAACGCCGTATTCAGTATTCCATTCGGAAACCAAACCATTTGCTGAAGCTGTAAAAAAAGAATCTGCATGCGTACCATCAGCAATAGCATACAACGGTGTTTTCATATCCCCGAAAGAATCCAACAACTCCAACTTCATATTGCTAATGTAAAATAAAAAAGGGACCGAAGTCCCTTTTTAAATTAAGTCAAAAGCGTATTGAATCAATATCCTTGACGGAATCCACCTTCTCTACGGTTAGAAGAGGCACGTGGACGGTCTTCAGCTTCTTTAACGTTGATCTTGCGACCTTTCATTTCAGCTTGGTCTAAAGCGTCAATTGCATTGCGCGCTTCAGCATCATCTGACATTTCAACAAAACCAAAACCGCGTGAACGACCGGTATCACGGTCAGTAATCACTTTAGCAGAAGCTACTTCACCATATTGAGTGAAGATTGCTTGGAGCTCATCGCTCGTAAGACTGTAGTTCAGTCCAGAAACAAAAATGTTCATAAAAAAAATAAAAATTAATTAATGCTTACCCTTCACTTAGTTGACTCCTTCAAGAAGACTTCAAATCTACGTTTGGAATAAGCTTTAACAAAGATAGACGAATTTTTCAAACACGCAAGAAAAACAACATTTTTCTTAGATTAAGATTTCGAGATCAACTTCATGTCCTGCATGCGAGCGGATATTGAACACTTGCTGATTTTCTAAAATCAAGTATTGACCAACAATTCCCTTCAACTTTCCCTCGTAAATACTTTCTGGCGCTAACTTCCAAGTCTTTGGATTGACAGGCCTGTCCTCACATGGAAACTGAATATCCCAAACTTTGTCCTCGTCATCTATGAAGTCTTGATAGGCATCTGGAATTTCAAACAACAAATTTTCTTTTGCTTCAAGCAAACTTGAACTCCTCGTGACGAGCGGCTGTAACATTCCTTTCCAATTTGATTTATCAGAAACATGCTCCTTCAACAAGACTTCAAACTCCCCAGCCAATTGTCTGTAAGGCACTCTTGCGAAAACCAAACCTTGACGAGCACCCTGATCTATCCATCGTGAAAGTAAGTTTCGTTCCGAAGTAACTCCTACCTTAACTCCTGAAGTAAAGGACAGGTATACTATGTGTGGAATAAGGTGATTCGCTCGCTCCCACTCCATATCCCCGCGAAGAGCAACCCCCTCATGTGCCTTGCACAACTCCGGATGAATAATGCAAGGCGAGGCATTGGACGAATCTTGAAATCCACTCCAACACAACCCCTCTCCAAATGTCTTATTCAATTTTTCTCCATGCAGAACGCATCGAATGTCGCCTGTAGCCCTCAATCGAATTTGTTTACCAACACATTCATTCAGGTTCAACTCTCCCGTTAAATCCAAATTGTCATAAAGCGGAAGAACATAATGTGCCTCGCCACTTTCCGACAAAGTCGTCCGCATTTTTCTTAAATGAGTCTTCATAATTTTGAAACAAAGAAAAAGAATACTATATTCGTTTTAACAAATTCTTTCAATATGAAGAAACAACTACTCTCTCTTTTTGCATTTAGCACGATTCTCTCGGCATCTGCGCAAACCATTTTATTCGAAGATAACTTTGATTCATACACTGCTGGATCAGGGCTTGTAGCTCAAAATGTCTCTTGGGCATACTGGAGTGCGGCCTCTCCATCTGATGCTACTGTTAGTTCTGCCTTCGCAAGCAGCGGAGCGAACAGCGTTAATGTGAACGGTACTACTAATGACCTCGTATTACCCATTGGACCCTTTTCCTCTGGGAAATATGACATAAAGTTTAAAATGTATCTTCCTGCAGGTTCTGGTGGATATTTCAACGCGTTACATACCTGGTCGGGATCATCGGCAACATACCAATGGGCATGCGATGTATTCTTTGACGGAACTGGCGTTGCAACTTGGACAACAGGTGGAACTCCAGGAGGTGCTGTAACTGTGGGAACCGACACTTGGTTCGATGTTCAAATAACCGCAGATATGGATAACGATCTTGGTCGAATCTACTTGAATGGTGTTCCTGCAAACGAATGGCAATGGAGCTTAAACAACGCAAATGGAAATGCTGGTGCAAACACTCTTGCTGCTGTAAATTTTTACGGAACGAACGCTTCAAACACCAGTGGAAACTACTACATCGATGATGTTCAAGTTATCGAATCTACTGGAGTTTCTGTTAAGCCTTTGGCTTCTGAAAAGATCTCTAAAGTGTCTATTTATCCAAACCCAACTAACTCAAATTTCAGCATTGAAATCCCTGAGAGCTTTGTTGGTGGTGAAATTAGCATCATTGACCTAACAGGTAAAGTTGTAGTGAAAGAGCGCGTAACGCAAAGCTCGATTAAGCGTATCGATGTTTCCACTTTAAACGACGGCATTTATTTGATTCGCATGAATAACGGTACTGTTCAATTCACTGACAGACTGGTTAAGAAATAATAGAACATTTTTCTTACAAGGAAAGGAGCCAATTCATTGGCTCCTTTTTATTTTTGGACCAATAGTTGAAAAGCGCAACTCACAATTTGAATCATTCAAAAGTTTTCAATTGTGAAAAGCAACGTATACCTAACTTTGAACGTCTATTAGAGAGTTATGAAATTTATGAAAGCGAAAACCTTATTCTTCCTGCTTATTTCTATAAGCTTCTTTGCATCTGCTCAAAACAAACAATCAAATCTCCCTTATTCCATCAAAGGAAAAATTGAGGGACTTCAAAATGTAGATATCTATCTAGCCAATTATTACGGGAACAAATTGTATTACAACGACACTTGTCATGTAGATGCTAAAGGAAATTACGAATTCGCAGGAAAGCCTTTCAACGAATGCGGGAAATACGCCTTGGTTATGCCTGGGC
The DNA here is from genome assembly GCA_030729695.1 of Flavobacteriales bacterium. Lineage (GTDB taxonomy): Bacteria > Bacteroidota > Bacteroidia > Flavobacteriales_D > Sanyastnellaceae > CAIZGX01. The sequence goes on from JANQWV010000047.1 coordinate 29,981, forward strand.
CACGTTATTTTGATTTCATTGCCTCTGACGAGCAAATCATATTGAACTGTTCTGCAGATGCGGATTTAAGTAAGATTGAAGTCGTTCAATCTAAAGAGAACAAACTCTTCTTTGATTATATCAGGTATATCAATGGTAAAAGAAACGTTCGCATACCTCTCGACAATTGCATCAATGACTCGTTAAAATCAGAAGGCGATAAGAAACCATGTATTGAAGAACTTACCAAGTTGAACAGCGAGGTAATCAATTACCAGAAGGAACTTATAAAAAACAACCCTACTTCGCTTTTCGCGAAATATCTCCGCATGGGAATGGAAGAAGATATTCCTGATGCGCCTTCCAATATTGCAGAAGATAAAAAACAAGAGTGGCAATACTACTGGTACCGTCATCACTATTGGGATCGTTGCGACTTGAAAGATCCGCGCATGGTCCGCGATGGAGCATTTCACAAACTTGTTGAGGATTTCATCACCAAAACACTTCCGCAAATTCCTGATACCGTATGCTCTGAAGTTCAAAAAATAATAAGCGCAACCGCCGGTAACGAGGAAACCTTTAAGTACATCACACACTTCGCAACATATACTGGAGAGACTTCTAAGATTATGTGTATGGACGAATTGTTTGTATTCATGATTGACAATTACTATTCAAAAGGAATGTGCAATTGGGTGAAAGAAGATAAGTTGAAAGAGATGAAGGAAGCAGCAGATAAGAAGCGTGACTGTCGTTGCGGTGAAAAAGCACCTGACATTATTCTGCCTGATACTTCAGAAAAGAATTGGGTATCTATGTATAAATCCCGCGGCGAGTATACGCTCATGGTTGTGTGGGAAAGTTCATGCGGACATTGCAAAAAAGAAGTTCCTCTTCTACTCGAATTATACCACAAATACAAAGACAGAGGATTCGTAGTTTATGCGATTGGCAACGACTATGAGAATAACAAATGGGTTGATTTCATTAACGAGCATAAACTTGATTGGATCAACGTAAGCGACACGCCTGAAATCATGAAGCAGGAAAAAGCAACCGAATTAATCTATGGCGGTGTGACGACATTGAAGAGTTTGAATTATCGCACTACTTGGGACGTGACAAGCACTCCTAAAGTTTTCTTAATGGACAAGGACATGAAGATTATTGCGAAGTCTCTGGGTGCAGAACAACTCGACCAACTTCTTGAGAATCTTTACAAAGGAGAAAAAGTTGAGACCAATAAGTTTCAAGAAACCGAATACGAAGACGCTAACACGCCTCACAAATAAACAGTGAGTCACTTCGACTATTTGCGCACTGGCATGCTTCGCAATGAAGTGGATGTTTATGTGGGAATGTGGAATGTGAATCCCGCTGAAATAAAGAAATTTATTTCAGACTTCAACGAGTTGACGAAAACGCAGCAACGCAAAGGCGTTTGGATTCTCGATCATCTTTCGCAGAAGAATTCCGCTTCGGTTCAGCCTTATCGAGATTACATATATGACTTGGTTACACAATCAAAAGACTCTTCTGTTCGCAGAGAGTCTTTTGGCATTTTATACAACCTTGAACTTACGGAAGAGCAAGACGGAAGAATGCTCGAAAGAGCTTTCTGCGCGCTGAGTTCGTTCGATGTTGAGACAGCAGAGAGGCACCATGCATTGCAATGGGTTTTGCGCGCAGCGAAATCTTACTCCGAATTGTATGATGAAATTATTGCTGGAATTGAACTCGTGAAAGACATTGGAACGCCTGCCTGGAAGCGATACAGTTCGAAATTAATTCTTAAACTAGAGATTACAAAGGCGAAAGCCTTTAGTTCGAAAGCAAAGAAATAATCTCCGCGGAAACATCTCCCTTCTGAACATCGAATTGACGCACATGTGGCTTGTTTCGGTACCAAGTCATTTGTCGCTTTGCGTAATTTCTTGTGTTCTTCTTTATCTCAAGAATGGCCTCCTCTTTCGAACAAGAACCTTCGGTAAATTTAAAAATCTCCTTGTACCCAACAGTGTTTAACGATTGAAGATGTTGCATGGATTGAAGACCTTGAACCTCTTCAAACAATCCCTCTTCTACCATTTTATCTACACGCATGTTGATTCGATCATAAACCCATTCACGTTCGCCTGAAAGAAACACGTGAATAATTTTCGCATCAATAGCGTCGCTCGATTTCGTGCGTAATTCAGAGAAGGGTTTGCCTGTAATTTGAATGACTTCCAACGCACGAATAACGCGATGTGCATTTTCTAAATCAACACTTTCCGCGAAATCGGGATCTTTCGCCTTTAGCTCTTCCACCAGAACGAAAAGTCCTTCTTCTTCACATCTTTGATTTAGCGCATTTCTAATTTCCTTGTCTCCGGGTAATTCATCCAAGCCGTAAAGCAAGGCGTCCATATAAAGCATGCTTCCTCCAACAACAACAACAACTTCATTCGATTGAAACAGCTCTTGAATTTTAGCTCTAGCATCGCGTGAAAACATACCCGCGGTGTATTCTTCTTCAACAGATAAAAAAGAAATGAAATGATGACGTGCAGCATTCAACTCTTCCATCGAAGGACGAGCTACGCCTATGGACATTTCCTTGTAAAATTGACGTGAGTCGCAAGAAACAATTTCGGTTTGAAAATGGTTGGCTAATGAAATGGCTAAAGCTGTTTTACCGACTCCCGTGGGTCCTGAAATAGCGATGACCGTTTTCATTGATGATTAAATCAATCCTCTTCCAACCTTTTTGATCTTCCCTTCTTCAACCATTTTCGGCATAATGGTATCCAATACGCCGTTAATGAATGTTGCAGACTTCGGCGTGCTATAGAACTTCGCCAACTCAATGTATTCGTTCATGGTTACTTTCGTTGGAATGCTTTCAAAATAGATTGCTTCTGCAATAGCCATTTTCAACAACACCAAATCCATGATTGCAATACGATCGGTTTCCCAGTTTGGAGTAACGAGAGAAACACGTTCTTTTGTATCTGCGCCTGTTGCAAGTGTCTTGCGGAACAACTGCCTGCAAAACTCCTCCTCCTCGTCTCCTTCCTTCCACAAAGGAAGAAATTCAATGTCGGTATCTGTTTCTTTAATTGACTTCAATGAACGCAAAACCATACTTGCCGTAAGGTCTAAATCATCGTTCCAGAAAATACCTTGATCTTCAAGATAATCATGCATTAACTCGAAGTTCACCAAATGACGTTTGAACAACTTCACCACAATCTCTTTATCGTGCTCAAAGCCGCGCTCTTCGCTCGCCAAGTAGGCTTGGTATTCTTCGCAATCCTGAATATCCTTGAACATCTGCTTCAACAAATCACGATTTTCAGTCCACTTCAGGTGGTTATCCTTCATGGCTTTTTCCAACGATTTGCTGTGAGACAAAATGCGCAATACCGCATTCGCCGCGAACTTCGTGTTCGGATGAAGATCTTCGTGGCTAGGCAGTTTCTTATTCATTCCGGCTTCAATTTTCTCAATTGAAAGCGAATGCATTTCCACCATTAACTGAATGAAGGCTACATACAAATCTCTGAAACGATTCACGCTTTCAAAAAGCATTTTCTCGTAAGATGCCGCGTTCGGCTCTTCGTCATTGTAATAGGCAAATAATACCTGTAAAACTTTAATTCGAATGTGTCTTCTGTTTAGCATAATTCTTCCCCCTCTAATCAATATCTAGTTTTAATATTCGCAATCGATTGAATGCGTTGCTCTGCCATTTGATTTGCTGCCAAGTAAGAAGGAATACCCTTTTCTTTTGAAGCTGAATAAATCTTAAGTGTTGTGTCGTAAATCTGCTCTGCTTGCGCAAGCGAAGCTTGACGGTTGTACCCGACAATTTCCCAGTAGCAGTTGATGATTCCACCTGCATTCACCAAGTAATCAGGTGCATACAGAATTCCTTTGTCTAAAACGCGTTGACCGTCTTCCGTTTCAACTGCCAACTGGTTGTTTGCTGCACCGCAAATAATTCCACAAGACAATTGCTCCAGTGTTTCTTTGTTCACCGTTGCGCCAAGTGCGCAAGGGCTATAGATGTCCATTGGAGTCGTGTAAACTTCTGATGGAAGAATGGCCTTAACCCCATACTTTTTCACAACATCGTTTACTCTGTCTTCATAAATATCAGTGATGATAACATGAGCGTTTTCTTTCACCAAATACTCTACAAGGTATTCTCCAACATGTCCCACACCTTGAACAACGATGGTCTTTCCCGCAAGCGAATCGCTTCCTGTTTGTTCTTTTACACTGGCCTTCATTCCCATGTAAACACCGTAAGCAGTAACCGGACTTGGATCTCCGCCGCCGCCCATATAATCTGGCAAACCAACTACGTGATCCGTTTCCATCTTCACGTATTCCATGTCACGTGTTCCGATACCCACATCTTCTGCAGTAATGTATCTTCCACCTAAACCGTCTACGAATTTTCCAAAGCTGCGCATAAGCGCTTCGTTTTTATCTTTTTTGGAATCTGCAATAATCACAGCTTTACCTCCACCGATGTTCAAACCGGCAAGTGCGCTTTTATAGGTCATTCCACGAGAAAGACGAAGAACATCTGTCAATGCATCGCCTTCAGAGGCATACATCCACATGCGCGTTCCGCCTACTGCAGGTCCTAATGTTGTGTTGTGAATTGCGACGATGGCTTTTAATCCGGTTGCATTGTCTTGACAAAAGACCACTTGTTCGTGGTTATGCAACGCCATTCTTTCGGTAACTGCAGACATTTCTGCAGAGCTGTTTTGTTGAGTCATAAAAAATGATTTCCTATTGAAAGGTTACCTTTCAACCGCGAATTTAGCGCTTAACTATGAAAGTTCCGCTATTATTGAAGAATTTCGTCAATGGCAACAGCCAATCTGCGATCTCTTTCGGTAACTACATCTCCGGCGTCGTGAGTACTTAATTCAACGCGAACATAATTGTAAACGTTAAACCATGCTGGATGATGACCATGTTTTTCAGCCAAGAATGCTACTCTTGTTAAGAATGTAAATGCTTCTTGGAAGTCTTTGAAACGAAATTCTCTAACGAGTTTATTGTCCAATTCGCGCCACATAGTGCTTTAATTTTCCCAAATGTACACTTTTCTTCCAACCATTCACATTCAACATTGAATAATTGACAATCATTTAAAATGAAACGAGAGGATATTATTACCAAATTTGAAACATGGTAAACGGACAATGTCTTCTTTCATTCATTCCCATGCGCGCTGAATCTTCTGATCGCAGTGAACAAGTTAGTCAACTAATTTTTGGTGAAACCTATGAAGTTCTTGAGGAAAACGAAAAGTGGTACTTCATTGAAGCAAGCTTTGACCAATACCGCGGTTGGATTGACAAAAAGCAATTCTCACCGCAAGTTTTCGAGGTTGACACACATCGTGTTTTTGCTTTTCCAAGTGCTCTCCAAGCATTCGAAAACAAATACATTCTTATGCCGCTCGGCGCTTTTGTACCCGAAGATTTTCAGAACCAATTGTTGACTCTCAATGAAGCGCTTGCTTTATTCAAAACTTACATTGGAGTCCCTTATGTTTGGGGCGGCAAGACCAATTTCGGATACGACTGTTCCGGATTTACGCAATCCTTTTTCAAAACACTTAGGATTTCTCTCAAACGCGATGCGTATCAGCAGGCTACAGAAGGAACGGATGTCATGCTCCTTTCAGAAGCAAAAACAGGAGATCTAGCTTTCTTTGATAATGCAGACGGAAGAATTACGCACGTTGGAATAATTCTGGAAAACAATGGAACCTTCGAGATACTTCATGCCTCCGGCGAACTTCGAATCGATATCCTGGACCATCAGGGTATCAATAAAAAAAGCGAAGGTTATTCGCATAACCTTCGCCTCATTCGTAGAATACTTTAACTCTTATTTTGCGCTCAACGCATCTTCAATTAATTTAACCACGTGCGCTCTGTGTGCTTTAGTTAACGGGCTACCTGCAACATTACCCACTTCCATTTTTTGAATACGCTTCAATTCAGATAACGCTACTCCTTGAGAAACGTAATCATATTTGTTTTTCAAATCAAGCATATCAATAAGTCTGTGAGTGTATTTAATTTGAAGGTTTTGACGAACTGTATTCACTTCACCCTTCAAATCAGATTCAAAAATTGCCTGCGTTAAATCGTACATCACTTCATCAATGGAGTATGTATTTCCATACATGTAGCTATCAATGATTCTTTGATGAACACGCGGATGCATCAAGTGATTCAGACATTCCGATTGCATATCTAAAATACGATCGTGAATTTTCGGATCATCACTTTTCGAATATTGACTAAAGCCTCTTCTTTGATCCAACAAGTAATTGAAAGTTGGAATAGCCTCGCTCCAAACATCGCCTGCAAATGCATATTTCGCCAAAGCCTTCATGGCTTCTTTTTGTTTCACTTCTGAAACTGGCTCAAGCGGCTTCACTGAAGAACCTTGTCCGGCGTATGCTCTGTCGTAATGTACACCACCAATCTGACGAGTCATTACACTTGTTTGAGTGCCATACTCTTTCGTTGCAATTAAAAACGACTGAAGCAACTCAGCATAACTTTCATTCGACGTAATCAAATGTTCTTTCAGTTTAGGCAGAACAACTTTAACCAACTCGCAACGCTCTGCGCCATATGCAACAGGGTCACTAGAAAGATCGAAAATATTTACATCAGGATCAATTCCTCTTCCGGGCGTGCGCATGTCATCTCCATCGTTTCCGTATGCCAATTGATGCTCAATGCTTCTTGCTGTTATCTTATCTAAACGTTCTTTCTCCTTTTGCTCATCAGACAGCGCCTGACTATATCCGTACTCAATCACCCACTTGTCATAAGGTCCAACTTTCACATCGCAATACAAAGCTTGTTCCTTCGGATTTAATTGATAATTGAACGCAGGATATTCCATCACAGAATTCGCCAAACCTTCCTTATTAATCTTCTCCACATTCTTAATGTCTGAAACAGATTGAAGCGTACTTGCACGCATGTTGTGTGTAAGACCAAGGGTATGTCCAACTTCATGAAGAACCAAACGGTACAACATCTGACGAACAATTTCTTGCTTCTCTAAATCGCTTGCTCCTAATACGTTTGCAGCACTGGTTCCGAAAATTAATTGTTCGTTGCTCATTGCAGCAGCATTACACAAGAATGGATTACGTGCTCCTTTTTCCTTCAGCAACTGCTCTTGCTCTGCGGTTAATGAACTTCCAAGACGGAAAGTGCGGTCTGCATATACGCGATTGGTTAAAGCAACCCATTCCAGCATGATGTCTGCTCCTAAAATCTCGCCAGTGCGCGGATTAACGAAACTTGGACCATAACCACCAAATGGCGGCGCTGGAGTAGATGTCCAACGCAAAACATTGTAACGAATGTCTCCTGCATCCCAAGTTGCATCATCGGGTTGTTGCAAGCAAACAACGGCATTCTTGAATCCTGCAGCTTCAAATGCCACATTCCAACGCTCTACAGCCTCTTTAATTAATGGACGAAACTCAACTGGCGTGGTGTTTTCCATCCAGAATGTGATTGGCTGAATGGGCTCACTCAAACTTTCATTTGGATTTTTCTTTTCTAAATTCCAACGGTGAATCACATCTCTCCAAGGTGTTGCAGAAGCAACAGTCATGTCGTTCACTTGTGTGGTGAAGTAACCAATTCGCGGATCGTCGAAACGAGGTTTAAAGTTGTTTTGCGGAACAGATAAGAACGAATGTTGGTATTGAACGGTTACGTTTCTTCCATCGGCAACAGCATCTCCACCAATGCTTGGAGAACTCGTTTCGTATACATAAGACACGACAATTTCAGAATTCTCTTTGTAGGTGCGAATAGAATTCACCTTCGACTTTTCTTTGCTCAAACTTCCCAACGGTGCATCTCCTCCGCGTTGCGCAGGCCTTTTTACCAATTGCATTTTTTCTGATAACAACAAAGCGTCTCCGTCGATAAGCATTTTGCTTCCATCGAGGCTTGTTGCTTCAATTTTCTCAGATGCTAAAACAGGGTTATTGATGTTCGAAGAAGAAGATTTGCTAATTGCATTTGAAGGATCGTAGTAATAGTTCGTGTTCGGTTGAACAATTTCTAGGCGCTCATAATTCTTTTTGAAAACGACAATCTTCGAATCTCCGAACGCACCTTTGTGATAGCCTGTTTCAACCGGAGCATTTTCAATGTAATTGAAATAGATGAACTCTTGATTCAATTGAGCCTTTTGAATTTCAATGTATGTTTTACCTGTAACAGTATCTGTGTAAAAAGTTAGAAGACCTTCTTTCTTCTTGCACTTCTTCACTAAATCGCCAAATTTATCTTCTGGCTTTTTCTCTTCTTTCTTTACCGGCTCCTTTTTCTTTTTTACAGGATCAACCGTTCCGTATGCCGGAAGTACCAATAATCCCGAAAGGGCAATGGCAAACAATACTAGATGCTTTTTCATTTTCAAAATTTAGATAGGCGAATATAAATCAGGTTACGTTAAAAATAACTTACCTTTGCCTTGGTAAAAAAATTAACCCTTTAAATGGAATCCTCCCCGTGCAGTTCGAACTTACAAAAGAGTTGTTGGCAGACCTCCGCAAATGGATAGGCGAGGGGAAGGATAGTGCTGTACACGAATTTACCAAAGATCTACACCCAGCAGACGTTGCTGAAATCATCAATGAGCTTCCTACCCAAGAAGGTGTATACCTCTACCGCATTCTCGATGAAGAGAGCGCCGCAGATGTAATGCTTGAATTGGATGAAGACATTCAAGAGACTTTACTTTCAAATCTTACCAGCCGAGAAATTGCGGAAGAGTTAATTGAAAACATTGACTCTGATGACGCGGCCGACGTACTCGCGGGCTTAAGTGAAGAAAAGCAAGAAGAGGTCATTGCCTTACTTGAAGACGAAGAGCAAGCGAGCGATATCATGGACCTCATGACCTACGCCGAAGGTACGGCAGGGGCATTGATGGCTGTGGAAATGGTTACTGTAAAACAATACTGGACCGTTGCGCAAGCGATTCGTGAAATGAGGAAGCAAGCCGAGGACATCGATAATATTTACACCATTTATGTTGTAGACGAAGAAGATCATCTACTTGGCACGCTCAGTATGAAAGCGCTCATATTTGCTTCTGCAAGCATGCGCACAACTCTTAGCGAATTATACAAAGAATCAAAAGTTAGAACGGTTGAAGTTGAAACGCCTGCCGATGAGGTCATGCGCATCATGAAGAAATATGACTTAGTCGTTCTTCCTGTTCTCGATGAAGAGAAAAAATTAGTTGGAAGAATTACCATTGACGACGTGGTAGATTTGATGCAAGAAGAAGCCAATCGCGATTACCAATTGGCGAGTGGTATCTCTGAAGACGTTGAATCGGGAGATAGCATTTGGACACTCACCCGCGCAAGGCTTCCGTGGTTATTGATTGGAATGATAGGTGGAATGAGCGGCGCCTATATCATTGGCGTATTTGATATTACTGAATACCCAGCAATGGCCGTTTTCATGCCACTTATTGCGGCTACAGGTGGAAATGTTGGAGTACAATCTGCCGCACTTGTTGTTCGCGCCCTTGCTAATCAAAGCGCATTTGACGAAACGGTTTGGCAAAAATTAGTAAAGGAATTTGGAGTAGGCTTATTGAACGCAAGTGTTTGTAGTGCCCTTATTTTCTTAGCAAGCCAACTGTTTCATTTCGAATTATTGTTAAGTCTTACAGTATCACTTGCATTATTCTGTGTAATCATTTTCGCAAGTATCAGCGGAACCTTTTTCCCTCTGATGTTAGACAAATTAAAGATCGACCCTGCTTTGGCTACCGGTCCGTTCGTTACAACCGCGAACGACATTGTTGGACTGATTATCTATTTCAGTGTAGGACATTACTTCCTTACCCATTTCACCTCGTTACCCTATAGTTTATTCTAATGGGAAAAAGAATCTTATTCCTCGAAACAGTTCATCCAATACTTGCCGAGAAACTTATCGAATTAGGATTTGAATGTGAGTTCAATTATAAAATTACTTACGACGAATTACTTGAGGTGATTCCCTCATACAACGGCATTGTGCTTCGAAGCCGCATCTCTTTCGACGAACAACTTATTCAAGCAGGAACTAATTTGGAATTCATAGCCCGAAGTGGTTCTGGACTTGAAATTATTGATCTTGAAAGCTGTGAAAAGAATAGTGTTAAAGTATTTTCTTCTCCGGAAGGAAACAGTGATGCAGTTGGCGAGCATGTAGTTGGAATGCTCCTTGGGTTGGCCAATAACATTCATTTAGCGAACGCTAGTATTCGAAGAAAAGAATGGCTTCGCGAAGAACATCGCGGATTTGAAATCAAAGGAAAAACGATTGCGCTGATTGGCTTCGGACACATGGGGCAGAGCGTTGCTAAAAAACTTTCTGGATTTGAAGCCTCCGTGATCGAGTACGATAAGTATACCGAACAATCATTCGGTTCATTGGCTAAACGTGTTCCACTTCAAGAAATATTTGAAACGGCCGATGTTGTTAGTTTGCACCTCCCCTTAAGTGAAGAAACAAAAGAATACGCTAACGCAGCCTTCTTCAATTCATTCAAAAAGAAAATTGTATTCATCAACACTTCGCGTGGAGGTCACGTAAACGTCCAAGACTTAATGAGTGCGATTGATAGTGGGATTGTTTCGCATGCAGCACTTGACGTACTTCCATTCGAGAAATCATCGTTAGAAGGATTGAATGACAACCCGCTTTTCGAAAAACTTCTTACCTACTCTAACGTCTTACTTACTCCGCACGTTGCTGGTTGGACGAACGAGAGTTACTACAAACTGTCTTATGTTTTATTTGAAAAAATAAAAGGGCATTACGCCCTTTAGATTATTTCTTCAAACAACGAATTCGCTCTTTCTCCCAAGCGGCTTTCGACTCCTTTGAAAATGCTTTGTCGAATTCTATTTTTCTTGATTTCGAGCTGTACATGCATCGCGCATAGGGATTCGACTGAAGCTCTTCGCTGAAACCTTCCACTGAAAGCTCCATTGAAACTTGAAGCTCCAAAACAAATCCTATTTTCCAATCTTTATCGGGAATGTTGTCAGTTACCACTTCAAGCATTTTTGTGAGGTATCCATCCTTTTCAAAAGAAATGTGATAAAGGCCATTGGGACGGAGGAAAAACTCAAAATTACCTCTATCGCTAAACGTATCGAATGTTGCTTTCTTTGATTCAGTTCCAATCAATTCAACCGTAATACGAGTGGGCATTTCAGCATCGGTGTCATTCGCTATTGTAACACCGTTTACATAAACCAACTTATCGTTTTTCTTTTCAGCAGCTAACCAATCTGGCAAACTCTTTTTCTGAGCAGTAGCGTCGAATGCTAGTGCTTGAAATGCAATGAACAATAGAAAGAATAATCGTGACATTTCCGTTTGAATTTTTATAAAGATATGAAAATACTTTTTGTGAGATTATGGATTGTTCCGCTTTCTGAAGTTTGCATAGGCACGAACAGCGAACGTTAATATGAGACCAATACCAATGATACTTAATACTCCCCATACCCAGCTCAACTCATCTTTTCGAACAACCAAGAAAACCACTGCAATCAAAACCAATGTACTTACTTCATTCAGCATGCGCATGTGATAGGCCTTGTATGTCTTGCGATCTTCGTACAAATTCTTAAAAATGCGCTGACCCAAAATTTGGTAAGCAAACAGACAAATCACAAAAAAGAGTTTCAACAGCATCCACGGTTGTGAAAGGTATCCCGGGTTGAAATACAACAACCAAACTCCCCAAATAAGCGTCAATATTGCGCTTGGCCAAGTTATGATGTACCACAAGCGCCACTCCATGATTTTGTATTGCTTAATCAAAATCTCGCGCTCTAACTCATCTTTTTTCTCTTGGGCTTCTGCATGGTAAACAAAAAGTCTGAAGATGTAAAACAAACCCGCAAACCAAGTCACAACAAAAATGATATGAAGTGCTTTAATCGTATCCATTACACAAACAAAGCTTTAAGTTCAGTGGCCTCTTCGGGCTTCATTTTTCCTGCTAAAATCAATCTGAGCTGTCTTCTTCTTAATGCTCCTTCGTAACGATTCTTCTCTTCTTTTGTTTCTGGAAGTAATTCGGGAACATGAATTGGGCTTCCCATTTGATCAACCGCAACGAAGGTATAAATTGCCTCGTTGCATTTAATCATTTCACCCGTCGTATGGTGTTCAACGTAAATGTCCATGAAGACTTCCATAGAAGTGGCAAAACTTCTAGAAACTTTTGCTTCGATAACAACAATATCGCCCAACTTTATAGGATGTTGAAACGACACATTGTTAACTGCAGCTGTAACAACAACGCGCTTACAAAGACGATGTGCAGAAATAGCAGACGCAACGTCTAACCAATTCAGTAACTGTCCACCCATAAGGTTTCCAAGCGTATTCGTATTTTCAGGAAGAACGATGTGAGTTGCAATCGTTAATGTTTCTTTTGCTGATACCTGTTTCATTCCCATTTGTTTTTAATTTTATTATAAGCCTCTTCCACATGATTAACTTGGATAACATCGATGCACTTGTTATGCATTCCATATTTGCAATGATTCCCTAACTTCGAACAAGGTCTCCCCTTTCTTTTCGCTTGCAAGTATGTTGTGTGCATGTGCTCTCCCACTAATGGCTTCGGCCTGTATACGCCCATTCCTAAATCAGGGGTTGTGCATCCCCATAAAGCAATAATATCTTTTTTGAATGCAGCTGCAATGTGCATCATTCCGGTATCTCCGCAGATAACCGCTTTTGCTTTCTCCACTAATCTTGCGCTTTCATGAACGCTACATTTTCCAATTAAATCAAGATGAAATGGTGAGTGATTCAATTGTATTGAATCTTCCTTTCCTCCTACCCAAACAATTCGTTCATCATGAAAATGACCGGACAATTCCATCCAGTTTTCTTCACTCCAACGTTTTCCTTCATGTGCCCCACCCACGGCGATCACAGTATATCCTTCTTCAATAAACGTCTCTGGAACTATATCTTGAATTGCATTCGTTGTTGAAGGAATGAAATACTCCAAACCTTTCCCATCATTTTCTAACTTGAAGGTTTTTAGAGTATCTAAATAACGATCTACAATATGTTGAATTGGCCCCTTCCACATATTCAAATTAACCTGAATCCATTTGCGGAAATTCTGCTTGTTCACATGAAAAGACAGCGCTCCCAACTTCTTAAGTATACTGCGAGAACGCAAGCTGTTTTGCAAATCAATGATGTAATCAAAATTCTCTTCTTTCAATTCATTGAAAACCTCCATCCCACTTTTTTCGACTGCCCAAATTTTATTAACGAACGGATTTGCTTCGTTAACAAATGCGAAACGCTTTTGAGTAAGCAAATGCACTTCCGCGCCATGCGGTAATTGTTCTTGCAAAATTCTATAGATAGGAGAAGTCAGCACAATATCTCCGATACTGCTGAACCGAATCACTAAAATTTTCGCCCTAGAATTCATTTCGGGTGCAAGATACATTCAAAAGGAACTCCCTACTTTTGCGAAATGATAATTGATACGCATAGCCACGTTTATTTAGATGTTTTCAAGGAAGATTTAGCGGAAGTTGTTGAACGCGCGAAGTCGTTCGAAGTTGGAAAAGTTCTACTTCCGAACATAGACGAAGCAAGCATTGAGCCCATGCTCGCATTGTGCAAAGACTATCCTGTTTTTTTCTACAGCATGATTGGCCTGCACCCGTGTGATGTGAATGACGACTATGAAGAAGTTTTGGGGCGAATGAAAGCGCTTATACCTGTTGTAAAGCCTGTTGGCATTGGCGAGACGGGAATTGATCTTCATTGGAAACAAGACAACCTCGCTATTCAGAAAAAGTCGTTTATCGAGCAAATCAATTGGGCAAAGGAATTCGATTTACCGCTGATTATTCATGCACGCGAATCGTTTAAAGAAATTTTCGAGTGTCTCGATGAGCATGACAGTCCAGCATTGCGAGGCGTTTTTCATTGTTTCACTGGAAATGAGACTGAGATAAAAAAAATCTCTTCCTACCACAACTTCTATTTCGGAATCGGAGGAACTTCGACCTACAAAAAGAATCAAGATGGAAGTATCCAAAAAATTCCACTTGAGAAACTCGTTGTTGAAACCGACGCTCCCTTTTTATCGCCTGTCCCGAATCGAGGAAAAAGAAACGAACCTGCCTTCATTACGCATACCGTTGAATTCATTGCAAAATCTTTAGGTATGACGTTCGATGAAACTGCTGCGCTGACTACCAAAAATGCGAAGCGTTTGTTTAAGTTGGATTAATTCTCGCTGAAATTAACAAGCATAAAAAAGCCCTCTGTCGAGGGCTTTTGAAGTGGGAATTACTGGGTTCGAACCAGTGACCCTCTGCTTGTAAGGCAGATGCTCTGAACCAGCTGAGCTAAACTCCCTTCCGTTTTCAGGAGTGCAAATATATAAAGTGTATTTGATTCTCCAAAAAAAATTATGCGTTTTCTTCCGATTCCTCTTGGGTATTTTCCTCAGAAGCCTCGAAATCAAGCATATCACGACTTTTCAAAAGTCCGTACCAGCTAAATAATTTTTTAATATCACTATCATAAACGCGATCTTCATCGAAATCAGGAAGTACTTTTTTGAACTCTTCGCGAAGAGCAGCTCCTGTCAAATTACTCGATGGTCCTTCTCCGCCGCCGTAAACATTCTTCATGTTAGTAAGAACCTGCTTCAAAGGAACATCTTCCTCGTAAGTAAACATGCTAATGTCGGCGAGGGTGCTTACGCGTTGAGTACTCAGGATTGGCTGACGCTTGCCGTCAACTAATGACTCTGCTACTACAGCAACTTTTCCTGCTGACACCACTTTAAACAATCCAGATTTTCCGGATACTGAAATAATTTTTTCCAACTCTGTTGCCATACTTTTTTTTTGAATGGTGGCAAATCTAATCAGTTCGAATAGAAAATTATCAATTAGTCGTATAATTTTTCTCTCTAACTTGGTCCCATGAATGCAAACATTCTTATTCTTTACGCTGGTGGAACCATTGGTATGTGGGAAGATCCTGCAACTGGAACTCTTATTCCACTCGACTTAAAAGACCTCAATAAATACTTGCCCGAAATACAAGGACTCAATGTGAGTTATGAAGGCATTTCTTTGAAAACGCCGATAGACAGCGCTGAACTTACTCCAACTGTATGGACGGAATTGGTTGAAATAATTGAGTCTAAGTATTCAGAGTTTGATGGATTTGTCATTCTACATGGTACAGATACCATGGCTTATACAGCATCTGCTTTGAGTTTCATGATTCAGGGGTTGAATAAGCCCATTATTCTCACGGGATCACAACTTCCATTGGGGCGATTGCGAACTGACGGAAGAGAGAACTTTATAACCGCCATTGAGATAGCTTCCAAAAGGAAGAATAATGAACCTTTAGTTCAGGAAGTTGCCATATGTTTTGGTGAGCGCCTCATGCGTGGAAACCGCAGTTGGAAGGCGAATACGGAGATTTTTGATGCATTCGACTCTCCTAATTTCGGGAATTTAGCAACAATTGGAACGCATATTATTTTCAACGAACAGCTCCTATTCCGATCGAATAAGCCATTAAAGTTTATTAAGGAAATGACCGAAGGTGTTGGCGTATTGAAGTTGTATCCCGGAATTCTTCCATCATCAATTGAATATGCATTGGCCCGACCTAACATGAAGGTCTGTATCATAGAATCCTTTGGAGCTGGGAACGTACCAAGGAACGAGGAATTTCTGAAGGTGTTCAAAGACGCTATTGAACGAGGTGTTTCAATAATTAATATTTCTCAATGCAAACGCGGAAGAGTCGACGAAAGATTATACAAAACTGGAAAAGCCTTTGCTGAAACAGGTGCGATTTTCGGCTATGATTTAACGTTCGAAGCAGCAATCACAAAGAGTATGTACCTGTTGGCTCAAGGGTTTCAGGGGAAGAGTTTTCGAGAGGCGCTTCTGGAAAATATCGCTGGCGAACTCAGTGAAACTTAATTAGCAGGAGATTTAAAAATTGATTCGTACTTTCGCAGAATGCGCACAAAGCTTGCTGTACTGCTTTTTGTACTTCTAACTATATCATCATTCGGGCAATTTGTCACGAATGGTAGTGCGTTCGCGACAAGTAGTAATTGCTTTACCCTTACTCCTCCTGTTAATACGCAACTCGGTTCAGTATGGGCAACGTCTACGATTGATTTAACACAAAGTTTCGACCTAAACTTCACCATGAGTTTTGGTGCAAATGACGCCGGTGCCGATGGAAATTGTTTCATTCTACAACCCACTGGCACCAACGTTCTTGGTATTGGAGGCGGTGGAATGGGGTTCGAAGGAATTCCTGTCGGATTTGCTGTTGAATTCGATTCCTATGCGAACGGAAGTCCAAACAACGATCCCTGGTATGACCACATTGCTTTCTTGAAAAACGGCAGTGTGAATCATGGTACTGCAAACAATCTTGCAGGTCCTGTTCAAGCCAACGCAACTAATGCAAATATTGAGGATAATGCCAGTCACCAGGTGCGCATGGTTTGGGACGCTCCTACTACAACATTTAGTTGTTATTTCGATTGTAATCTTAGGTTGAGCGCAAACATTGACATGGTCAACTCGATCTTCCTGGGAAATCCAATTGTGTATTATGGTTTCGCGGGGGCAACGGGTGGGCTGAATAACCTTCAGACAGTCTGCCTTCCAAGTAACGTTAATCCTCTCCTTACCCCTCAACCTACATGCGAAGGAGGAATACTGACGCTTAACGCACCTTCCAATGCTGCAACTAACATTGTTTGGGAACCAGCCGGTATTATTGACAATCCAAACGCGTCTACCATTAACGCCATTCTCGCCTCAGACACAACCTTTACTGTTTCCTACTCAGATTTTTGCGGCATCCCCCATCAATATTCAGTTCTGGCTACTACTGTGCCCTATCCGACTATCACAGTTCCCGCCGATTCAATTGTTTGCGATAACAGCGTGCTGACATTGAATGCTCAAGTTACAGGAGCGTATACGAATATGATATGGTCGACAAATACGGGATCAATATTAAGTGGACAAACCACTACTGCCCCTTCCGTTTCAGGTGCAGGAGCCTATACCTATACCGCCTTCAACGGTAATTGCAGCGTGAGTGATATCGTTAATGTTTCTGAATTGCTTTACCCAACTGCAACTTGGTCCGACAGCGTCTATTTCTGCACCGGTGAAAGTATTGTGCTTGACCCGCTGTCAAATGCTACAGACTTCAGCTGGGCTCTTGATGGATCTCTTTCACCAACACTTACAGTGAGCTCCGGAGGAAATTATACCGTTCTTCTTTACAACGACTTTTGCTCTGTTGCTGAAAGCATTATCGCATATGAAGTTTCTCCACCAACACTTTATCTTGGACAAGATCAATTTCTGTGTATTGGAGAAACGGCGACAATCAATTCAAACTTAACAGGACTTTGGAGTATCGGAGGAGTTTCAAATCAAATGACTACAACGTCAACAGGGCCTTATTTTCAGACCTTAAACACTCTTGGCTGCATCAGCGCAGACACCGTGAATATAACTTTTCAATTCCCTCCAATTGTTTCATTGGGAAATGACACTACTATTTGTGAAGGAACAATTTTAAACCTTGATGCAGGTGCTCCCGGAACCTGGAATACAGGCAACTTTACAACACTTTTGCCTGTAAGTGCTCCCGGAAACTATAGCGTGGTCGTGAATGACGGCGTTTGTATTTCACTGGACAGCATTGATATTTATATGGACTTCGCTCCACTTGACGTGCTTCCTGACTCAATAACACAATGTTCTGATTTACCCATTACGCTAAACGCCGGAGAAAATTTAGCTGAATCATTTAGTTGGAACACTTCTGAAACGACGTCTTCAATTACTCCGACAGTGACTGGCACATACACCTTAACTGCTACGAATTACTGCGGCACGCGCACTGAAAACATTGAAATCATCTATGAAAAATGTGAATTCACATTGTTTGTACCGAATAGTTTCACGCCAAACAACGACGGGGTGAATGACGTTTGGTTCCCTGTGTTTGACGAACTTGATGTTATTGAAATTACCGTATTTAATCGCTGGGGAGAACCTGTTTTCGAAGGGGATAAACAGCACTTCTTTTGGACCGGAAATGTGCGTGACGGGGACTATTTCGCTCCGGATGGGGCTTATGCATATAAAATACGATATAAATCCAAATTTGGAGACAGCGAAATCATATACGGACACATCGTTCTATCTAGATAGGACGTTGAGGTTATTTGAAATTTCAGCATATCAAGTTTTTCAATACTTTTTCGCTTTGCTCTAGGGAAATAAGTTGATTTAAAATGATAGTTCTATCATTTTTATATGAATTTCCCATAGCTATTTTTTGTCTTTTCGTTTTTCAAAAATGAATTTTGAAAACAAAAAAACGCATGAACAACCAAGTACTTTCAAGAGACCAACGCGTAAGTATATTAATCTGGATTTCTCTAGCCGCGTTCTACTTAACTTACAAGGAGATTGCTGCGTTCTATTATCCGACAAGTAGCATTGTCTTTCAATACGCCCCCCCCGTAACCGTTAACGCAGACTCTTCCATTGTGAATCCACAAGAGTATTTCACAAAAGAGAAAATCACATCGATTGAAATAAACAGTGCAGACTCAAACGACTTGATTAAGCTAAAAATCCCAAGTTATTTAATCTCGAAAATTCTCCTTTACCGTGACCAGCTCGGAGGGTATGCGAGTAGTTTCCAACTTCTTGAAATCTATCACTTCCCCGAAAATATTTTCGAGCGAATTCATCCTTTATTAAAAGTGAATATTGATCTTATTCAACCTCTTGGAATCAACTCAAAATCTGAAGAAGAAATGACGCTCCACCCCTATCTAAGCTACAAAGAAGCGAAAGCACTTGCCCTCTATCGGAAGAACAACGGGTTAATTCAAAATCAAGAAGAATTTGATAAAATAATTGCAATCGCCACTGAAACAAAAGACAGATTAAAGCCTTATCTTGCAAAGGATTTCCAATCTTATGCAAACACTACAGGAAAGAGTCCGTGAACTCATAATAGACATACCGAATTTCCCAATTGAAGGAATTATCTTTAAAGACATTTTACCGTTATTTCGTCATTCTGATTTGGTGAAAGAACTCGTTTCAGAAATGGCAAACGAACTCCGCGTTCACAATCCAACTGCACTAGTCGCTATGGAAAGTCGAGGATTTCTGTTGGGAATGCCTTTGGCCCTAGAGCTTAACATCCCTTTTGTTTGTATTCGAAAAAAAGGCAAACTCCCGGGTGAAGTAAATGGAATTTCTTATACTCTCGAGTATGGCCAAGCTGAAATTGAAATTCAAAAATCCGCATTATCGCCGACCGACCGCGTAATACTGCACGATGATGTTCTTGCTACTGGCGGGACTGCAAATGCGGCTGCCCAGCTTATTCAAGATACAGGAGCGCAACTCGTAGCATTTTCTTTTCTTATGGAATTAAATTTTCTAAATGGAAGAGAAATCATTGGTTTGAATAACGTCGCCATCCATACTTTTGCACAGTTTTAAAAATTTAGAATAACTACACCATGAACTTCAAACAAGAAGAAAGCGAAGCAATGATCTCGCAAATGGTACGTGACTTCGCTGAAAAAGAGATCAGACCGAACGTCATGCACTGGGACGAAGAACAAATTTTTCCAAGAGAATTATTCAGCAAGATGGGTGAGCTCGGCCTTATGGGCGTCCTGGTTCCTTCAGCATATGGTGGGGCTGGATTGGGATACTACGAGTACATTTCATGTATTGTTGAAATTTCCAAGGTATGCGGCTCTATTGGATTAAGCGTTGCCGCACACAATTCACTTTGCACGAATCACATTTTGGAATTCGGAAACGAAGAACAGAAACAAAAATACCTTCCTAAACTAGCTTCAGGCGAATGGGTTGGTGCTTGGGGACTAACTGAAGCGAATACAGGTTCAGATGCTATGCGCATGAAGTGCACCGCTGTTAAAGACGGTGAACATTGGATCATCAACGGTACTAAGAACTGGATTACTCACGGAATTAGCGGTGAAGTTGCAGTTGTGCTTGTCCGCACGGGCGATCTTCTCGATTCACATGGAATCACGGCCTTCATCGTTGAAAGAGATACACCGGGTTTCCGAGGAGGAAAAAAGGAAAACAAATTAGGCATGCGAGCATCAGAAACTGCTGAACTTATTTTCGAAGACTGCCGCATTCACGAAAGTCAGATTTTAGGAAAGGTTGGAGATGGATTCGTTCAAGCCATGAAAATATTAGATGGAGGAAGAATCAGTATTGGCGCACTTTCACTTGGCATAGCAAAGGGGGCGTACGAAGCCGCTGTTCAGTATTCGAAAGAAAGAGAACAGTTCGGAAAACCTATTTCTCAATTCCAAGCTATCGCATTTAAAATTGCAGATATGAGTACCGATATCGAAGCTGCTGAATTGCTGCTTCTTCAAGCCGCTCACTTAAAAAACAGCAAAAAGAAACTCACCAAAGAATCAGCCATGGCGAAGTATTATGCCTCTGAAGTAGCAGTACGTGTGGCAACTGAGGCCGTTCAGATTTTTGGTGGTTATGGCTACACGAAAGACTTCCCTGTAGAGAAATTTTACCGCGATTCAAAACTTTGCACCATTGGTGAGGGAACCTCTGAAATTCAAAAATTAGTAATTTCTAGAGAAATTCTTAAATAAGATTTGGATAATCAAAAAAGTTCATTACTTTTGTCGCCCAATTAAAGAAACAGAAAAGACATGTTAATTATTCCAGTAAAAGAAGGCGAAAGCATCGACAAAGCACTTAAGAAGTTCAAAAAGAAATTTGAAAGAACTGGTGTTGTTAAAGAATTGCGTGCTCGTCAACAATTCACTAAGCCAAGTGTTCGTCGTCGTGACGAAATCAAACATGCTGTTTACATTGCTGCTATGAAGCGTGAAGAGAATTCTTAATTGAGTTGAACAATATTTATGAAAGGTCTTGGGTTATCCCAAGACCTTTTTTATTTTCACCAAGTGAACACCACCCCATTCTTCGATTATCTAACCAGCGAAAAGAGATCCTCTGTTCACACTGTCTCTGCTTATCGCAGCGACATCGGTCAATTCGAAGAATTTATGCAGCTTCATTTCGAAATCGCTGAAATTGCTTCAGTCAATTCTACGCATGTCAGAAGCTGGATAAGCGAGTTGATGACTCAAGAAATATCTGAACGAAGTATTCATCGTAAACTATCAGCACTGAATGCATGGTTTCGATTCTTGCTCAAGCGAAAAGAAATCAGTGTCAATCCAGCTAAAGGTGTCACCAAACCCAAACGCCCCTCTCGCCTTCCTGAAACGCTGCAAGAGCAGCAAGGTTTGGATTTATATCGACTCGAAGATACAGAAATTTCCTCAGAGAAAGAAAATGCACTACTTATTCAGTTGTTTTATGAAACGGGTATTCGTCTGTCAGAAATGATGGGATTAAAGCACAAGGACATTGACTTCGGGATTGGTCAAATTAAAGTTTTAGGGAAGCGAAACAAAGTAAGGTACGTGCCCGTTAATGATGACATGATACAGAAGTTGAAACGACATATGGTAGAGTCACATTCCATTGGCGCTGATAGTGCCTTGTTTCAGAATGAAAAGGGACAAGCTTTAAGCCGATCAAGTTTTTACCGAAAAGTAAAATCCGCTCTATCGCTTGTTACGACACAAAAGAAAAAAAGTCCGCACGTATTGCGTCACAGCTTTGCAACGCACATGCTAAACAATGGTGCTGACTTAAATCACATAAAGGAAATACTCGGACATGCTAATTTAGCAGCAACACAAGTGTATACGCATCTGAGCACGGATCGTTTGAAGAGAATTCACGCTCACCTGCACCCAAGAGAAAATAAACCACCTAAAAATTAATCGCTATGCAAATCACAGTTCAAAGCATTCATTTCGACGCCGATGTTAAATTGATCGAATTCGCAGAAGACAAAACAAAGAAATTAGGTGTTTTTCACCCTGCAATTCACAAAGCTGAAATTATTTTAAGACTGGACAAAAATGCCGACCAAGAAAACAAAATCGCCGAGATTTTATTAAAAGTCCCTGGAACAGAGCTCTTTGCAAAAAAGCAATGCAAGTCATTTGAAGAATCTGTAGATTTGGCCGTAGATGCTTTGAAGCGTCAGATTGAAAAAAATAAGGAAAAGCAGTAAAAAAATTGCTTTAGAGTTTGGATATGTAAAAATAATAACTACATTTGCACCCCTAATTTACGGATTAGGGGTGTTTTGTTGTAGTTCTTTGAATCACTAAAAACGTTTTTACGCCGGTGTAGCTCAGCTGGCCAGAGCAGCTGATTTGTAATCAGCTGGTCGGGGGTTCGAATCCCTCCACCGGCTCCAAAGGGGAGATACTCAAGCGGCCAACGAGGACAGACTGTAAATCTGTTGGTGTACACCTTCACAGGTTCGAATCCTGTTCTCCCCACTCTTTAGCGGCTAATAGGGTGGAATGACTGTCGGTCACTTAAAAGCGGGAGTAGCTCAGTTGGTAGAGCATTAGCCTTCCAAGCTAAATGTCGCGAGTTCGAGCCTCGTCTCCCGCTCTACTTCCCCATCAGCCGTTGTAGCTCAGGGGTAGAGCACTTCCTTGGTAAGGAAGAGGTCAGGGGTTCAAATCCCCTCAACGGCTCTACAGAGTAATATAAGAAAATTTTAGCGTAAACGTGCTAAGTGATTGAAGTCTTGCAATAGAACAAATAGAAAAGGCTATTAAATTAAAGCGATAAAAAACACAAAAAAAACAACCAATGGCTAAAGAATCATTTGACCGTTCCAAACCCCACGTGAACATTGGAACTATTGGTCACGTAGACCACGGTAAAACTACGTTAACCGCTGCCATCACTACTGTTTTGGCTAATGCAGGTTTAGCAGAGAAGCGTGATTTCGCTTCTATCGACAACGCTCCAGAAGAAAAAGAGCGTGGTATCACTATCAACACTGCGCACGTTGAGTACGCTACAGAAAACCGTCACTACGCTCACGTTGACTGTCCAGGTCACGCCGATTACGTTAAGAACATGGTTACTGGTGCTGCACAAATGGACGGTGCTATCTTAGTTGTTGCAGCTACAGATGGTCCAATGCCACAAACACGTGAGCACATTCTATTAGGTCGCCAAGTTGGAGTTCCACGTATCGTGGTATTCATGAACAAAGTTGACATGGTAGACGATCCAGAATTGCTTGAGTTAGTTGAAATGGAAATTCGTGAATTACTTTCATTCTACGAATATGACGGAGACAACACTCCAGTTATCCAAGGTTCTGCTTTGGGTGCATTAAACGGAGATGCTAAATGGGTAGCTATAGTTATGGAATTAATGGCTGCAGTTGACTCTTGGATTCCAATCCCTCCGCGTGAAACTGAAAAACCATTCTTGATGTCTGTTGAAGACGTGTTCACGATCACTGGTCGTGGTACTGTTGCAACTGGACGTATCGAGCGTGGTGTAATCAACACAGGTAACGAGGTTGATATCATTGGTTTCAACGAAGAAAAATTGAAGTCAGTTTGTACTGGAGTTGAAATGTTCCGTAAGATCTTAGATCGCGGAGAAGCTGGTGACAACGTTGGTTTGTTGTTGCGTGGTATTGAAAAGAGCGATATCCGTCGTGGTATGGTTATCTGTGCTCCAGGTTCAATCAACCCTCACACTGAATTCAAAGCTGAGATCTACGTATTGAAGAAAGAAGAAGGTGGGCGTCACACTCCATTCCATAACAAATACCGTCCACAGTTCTACTTCCGTACAACTGACGTAACTGGAGAGATTTCTCTAGATGCTGGTCGCGAAATGGTACTTCCTGGTGATAACGTATCTATCACAGTTAAGTTGATTGCTCCAATCGCAATGGATAAAGGTCTTCGTTTCGCAATCCGCGAAGGTGGCCGTACCGTTGGTGCTGGACAAGTAACTGATATCATTAAGTAATTTTTACTACACATAGTGAAGACGGAAACTGCATAAGTTTCTGTCTTCACTTTTGACATTTATAGAAACAACCTTACGGGCGTAGTTCAATGGTAGAATAGCGGTCTCCAAAACCGTTGATCTTGGTTCGAGTCCAGGCGCCCGTGCGAAAATTAAAAGTTATGGCAGCAATTATCACATATTTGAAGGAATCATACGATGAGTTGATGAACAAGGTAACTTGGCCTACTTGGAAGGAATTACAAGAAAGCACAGTGCTTACATTCATTTCAATTCTAGTATTTGGAGCTTTGATTTTCTTAATGGACTTTGCCTTTGGCAAAGGAATCATTAAGATGATTTATGATTTTATTGCCTAACTTAACAACTCGGAATAATGAGCGACATTGAAAAAAAGTGGTACGTGGTTCGCGCCATTAGCGGGAAGGAAAAAAAGGTTAAGGAATTTATTGAGAGCGAAATTAAAGCTCGTGGTCTTCAAGATTACGTGAGCCAAGTTCTTATTCCAACCGAGAAAGTTTTCCAAATCCGTAATGGGAAGAAAGTGAGCAAAGAGCGTAGCTACCTTCCGGGTTATGTCTTAATTGAAGCTAATCTAATCGGAGAAGTACCTCACATTATTCGCAACGTGACCAACGTGATCGGATTCTTAGGTGCTGAGAAGAGAGGTGAGCCTATCGCTCTTCGCTTATCTGAGGTGAATCGCATTTTAGGCAAAGTAGATGAGTTAGCAGAAACTGGTGAAGAGTTAAACATTCCATTTGTAGTTGGAGAGAACGTAAAGGTTATCGACGGTCCGTTCAATAACTTCAGCGCTATAGTGGAAGAGATTAACGAAGACAAAAAGAAGTTAACTGTTAGTGTTAAGATTTTTGGACGCAAGACTCCTGTGGAGTTGAGCTATATGCAAGTAGAAAAAGAATAAACGCGCTTTTGGTGTTTAACGTAATCTTATAAGGTTACGCTTCGCTTCCCGTTAAGCACCGGAACAAAATAAATAAAATAAGTAATATGGCGAAAGAAGTAGCTGGTTTTGTAAAGCTGCAAATCAAAGGAGGCGCCGCTAACCCTGCACCACCAGTAGGACCTGCATTAGGTTCTAAAGGTGTAAACATCATGGAGTTCTGTAAGCAATTCAATGCTAGAACTCAAGATAAAGCTGGAAAAGTGTGCCCTGTGTTAATTACTGTTTACAAGGATAAATCCTTCGACTTTGTAATTAAGACTGCTCCTGCCGCTGTTCAACTGTTAGATGCCGCCAAAGCTAAGCAAGGTGCTGCAGAACCTAACCGTCAGAAAGTGGGTAGCGTAACTTGGGAACAAGTTAAAGCTATTGCAGAAGATAAAATGCCTGACTTAAACTGTTTTACCGTTGAGTCTGCCATGAAAATGGTAGCTGGTACAGCACGTAGTCTAGGTATACAAGTAACCGGTGAACGCCCTTTTTAATCAGAGGTAATTAAGCAATGGGAACCCTCAGCAAAAAAATGAAAGCCGCAGTGGCACAGTACGATAACACAAAAACGTACTCGTTGCCCGAAGCAGCGTCGCTTGTTAAGAAAATTACAAGCACAAAGTTTGACGCGTCTGTGGATCTTGCCGTTCGCCTCGGAGTAGACCCGAAAAAATCCAACCAAATGGTTCGTGGAACTGTATCACTTCCTCACGGAACTGGTAAAGACGTTCGCGTTTTAGTACTTTGTACTCCTGACAAGGAAGCAGAGGCTAAAGCAGCAGGCGCAGACCACGTAGGATTAACGGAATACATCGACAAGATTAAGGGCGGATGGACCGACGTTGACGTTATTATTACCACACCTAGCGTAATGGGACAGGTTGGAGCTTTAGGTAGAATTCTCGGTCCTCGAGGATTAATGCCTAACCCTAAAACCGGTACAGTTACGATGGATGTTGGAAAAGCTGTTACAGAAAAGAAGGCTGGTAATATCGACTTTAAAGTTGATAAAGCTGGTATCGTTCATGCAAGTATTGGTCGTGTGTCTTTCGATGCGCAACAATTGGCTGAAAATGCGAGTGAATTAATTTCTACTTTGGTGAAATTAAAGCCTTCTGCTGCAAAAGGAACTTATATGAAGAGCATCTATGTTTCTTCAACCATGAGTCCAAGTGTTCAAGTTGAAACCAAATCAGTGAGCTAATCGCTGGTTAAATCGGAGGATTGTACTTTATGAACAAAGAACAAAAGAACACAGAAATCGCCGAGTTAGTGGAAATGTTGAGCAATGCTCCCATTTTATATATCACTGACACGGTTTCCTTAAACGCCGAGGCAACCAGCAATCTTCGTCGCGAATGCTTCAAACAAAACGTGCAAATGCGCGTGGTGAAAAACACCTTGTTGAAGAAAGCGATGGAGCGTGTTGAAGGAACTGACTTCTCTGGTCTATACCCTGTGCTGAAAGGCAATACAGCGGTAATGATTGCAGAAGTTGCAAACGTTCCAGCTCGTTTGATTAAGGATTTCAGAAAAGGTACAAATAAGCCAGCCCTTAAAGGTGCGCTTATTCGTGAAGACATATACGTTGGAGATGATCAGTTAGACACCCTTGTTGCTCTGAAGAGCAAAGAAGAGTTGGTTGGCGAAATCATTGGATTGTTGCAGTCACCTGCTCGCAACGTTATTTCTGCACTTTTGAACCATGCTGAAAAACAAGAAGCGCAAGAGGAACATAGCGCCTAATATGTTCCAATTTTAATAGAAACGATTAATATCAAATACAATGGCAGATTTGAAAGCAATGGCTGAAGGCCTCGTTAATCTTACCGTTAAGGAAGTTAACGAATTAGCTACCATTTTAAAAGACGATTATGGAATTGAGCCAGCTGCTGCGGCAGTTGTTATGGCTGGTCCAGGCGCTGGTGCTGCAGCTGCAGAAGAGCAAACATCTTTCGATGTTATTCTTGCTGATGCAGGTCCAAACAAATTAGCAATAGTTAAATTAGTGAAAGATCTTACTGGTCTTGGCTTGAAAGAAGCTAAAGATGTAGTAGACAAAGCTCCATCTCCTTTGAAAGAAGGTGTTTCTAAAGACGAAGCAAACGGCTTGAAAACACAACTTGAAGAAGCAGGAGCAAAAGTTGAAATCAAGTAAGATTACGACATTGAACCTCAGTTTAGGCCTTACCTTCGGGTGGGCCTAAACTTGTTTTTTATTTCATGACGGGAAAGCCCGTCAGTTTTTGTGCATAGGATTTATAACCTTTAAAACGAAACACTTTGGCAACGCTAAAGAAACTAACTGAGCGAGTTAATTACTCCTCGACCAAAAATTTTTACGAGTACCCTGATTTCCTAGAAATTCAGCTAGCCTCGTTTAAAGAGTTTTTTCAACTCGAAACCAATCCTGAAAACCGAGTATCAGAAGGTCTATTCAAAGTATTCTCTGAGAACTTCCCTATTACAGACACGCGCAACCAGTTCGTGTTGGAGTTCCTAGATTACTTCATCGACCCTCCGAGATATACCATAGAAGAGTGTATCGAACGCGGACTTACGTACAGCGTTCCTCTTAAAGCGAAATTAAAACTTTATTGTACCGACCCAGAACACGAAGATTTCGAAACCATCGTGCAAGACGTATACTTGGGTACCATTCCTTACATGACCCCTCAAGGTTCGTTCGTGATCAATGGTGCTGAGCGTGTAATTGTTTCTCAATTGCACCGTTCTCCAGGTGTGTTCTTCGGTCAATCACGTCACGCGAATGGCACCAAATTGTATTCTGCTCGTATCATTCCATTCAAGGGTTCTTGGATTGAATTCGCGACAGACATCAACAATGCCATGTACGCTTATATCGATCGTAAAAAGAAGTTACCTGTAACTACCCTACTTCGTGCTATCGGATTCGAAAGCGATCGTGAAATCCTTGAAATATTCAACCTTGCTGAAGAAGTTAAAGTTTCTAAAGCTGGATTGAAAAAAGTTGTAGGTCGTAAACTAGCAGCACGTGTGTTGAAAGTTTGGATCGAAGACTTCGTAGATGAAGATACTTCTGAAGTAGTTTCTATCGAGCGTAACGAGTTGATCCTTGATCGTGACGTTGTTCTTGAAGATGCACACATCGATATTATCGTTGAAAGCGGAACTAAAGTAATCGTTCTTCACAAAGAAGAGTCGAATGCTGCTGATTTCACTTTGATTCACAACACCCTTCAGAAAGATACTACCAACTCTGAAAAAGAAGCGGTTGAGTATATCTATCGTCAATTGCGTAACGCTGAACCACCAGATTTGGAAACAGCTCGTGGCGTAATCGACAAGTTGTTCTTCTCTGAACAACGTTATGACCTTGGTGAAGTAGGACGTTTCCGTATCAACCGCAAGTTGGGATTGAACATGTCTCTTGATCAACGTACATTAACGAAAGACGATATCTTAAGCATCATTCGTTACTTAATCGAGTTGGTTAACTCGAAGGCAGACGTAGATGATATTGACCACTTGTCGAACCGTCGTGTTCGTACAGTTGGTGAACAACTATACAATCAATTCGCAGTAGGTTTAACTCGTATGGCTCGTACCATTCGTGAGCGTATGAACGTTCGTGATAACGAGGTCTTCACTCCTATCGACTTGATTAACGCAAAAACATTAAGCTCGGTTATCAACTCGTTCTTCGGAACCAACCAGCTTTCTCAGTTCATGGACCAAACGAACCCACTTTCCGAAGTTACCCACAAGCGCCGTATGTCGGCACTTGGTCCAGGTGGACTTTCGCGTGAGCGTGCAGGTTTCGAGGTTCGTGACGTACACTACACCCACTACGGTCGCTTGTGTACAATTGAAACTCCTGAAGGACCAAACATTGGTTTGATTTCTTCTCTTTGCGTTTATGCTAAAATTAACAAATTAGGTTTCATTGAAACTCCTTACCGCAAGGTTGAAAATGGTAAAGTTTCAATGAACAACAACGGAGTAACATACCTTACTGCTGAGGACGAAGATTCTAAAGTAATTGCACAAGCAATTGCAGATATCGATGATTCAGGTAAGTTCCAAGGAACAAAAGTGAAAGCTCGCTTGGAAGGTGACTTCCCAGTTATCGCTCCAGCAGCTGTTGCATACATGGACGTTGCTCCAAACCAAATCGCTTCCATCGCGGCATCGCTTATTCCTTTCTTGGAGCATGATGATGCTAACCGTGCGTTGATGGGATCGAACATGATGCGTCAAGCCGTACCACTTCTTCGTCCAGAAGCTCCTATTGTTGGAACTGGATTGGAAGCATACGTTGCTAAAGATTCTCGTGTTCTTCTTACCGCAGAAGGTGATGGTGTGATTGAATACGTAGATAGCGAAGAAATTCGTATCAAATACAAGAGAAACGAAGACGATGAGTTGGTTAGTTTCGACAGCGCTACGAAGTCTTACAACGTTCGCAAATTCGGAAAGACCAACCAAAGTATGTGTATCAACCTTCGCCCTATGGTGAAGAAAGGAGACAAAGTTACTTTTGGACAAATTTTGGTTGAAGGATATGCTACACGTAAAGGCGAACTTGCTTTAGGTCGTAACTTGAAAGTGGCATTCATGCCTTGGAAAGGTTACAACTTCGAGGATGCTATCGTGATTTCTGAGCGAGTTGTTCGTGATGACTGGTTCACTTCTATTCACATCGACGAGTACACCACTGAAGTGCGTGATACAAAACGTGGTGTTGAAGAATTGACTTCAGACATTCCAAACGTTAGCGAAGAGGCTACACGTGATCTTGATGAAAACGGTATCATTCGCGTTGGTGCTGAAGTTAAAGAAGGAGATATTCTTATTGGTAAAATCACTCCTAAAGGAGAAACTGATCCAACCCCGGAAGAAAAACTTCTTCGTGCAATCTTCGGTGAGCGCGCTGGTGATGTAAAAGACGCTTCGTTGAAAGTTCCACCAAGTGCAACAGGTGTTGTAATTGGAAAGAAATTGTTCAGCAGAACGGTTAAAGAAAAGAAAACAAAGAACAGTGCAGATAAAGCAGTTCTTGAAGCATTAGACAAAGACCACGATAAGGACAACGGTGAATTGAAAAAGATTCTTGTTGACAAGATTTTAGCTATCGTTAAAGATCTTCCTTGTCAAGGTGTATTCAACTACTTCAAAGAAGAGCAAATCAAAAAAGGAACGAAGTTCAATGCTAAAGTTCTTTCTGCAATTGATTACAGTGTTGTAAATACAGAGTCTTGGACGAAAGATGAAAAAGTGAATTCACTTATTCGTCGTTGCGTTCACAACTTCAACTTGAAGCACAACGAATTGTTGGGTTCGTACAAGCGTATGAAATTCCAATTAACTGTTGGAGACGAACTTCCAGCAGGTATCGTGAAGTTGGCGAAAGTTTATATTGCTCAAAAACGTAAATTACGTGTGGGTGATAAGATGGCTGGTCGTCACGGTAACAAGGGTATTGTTGCGCGTATCGTTCGCGATGAAGACATGCCATTCTTGGAAGATGGAACTACAGTGGATATCGTGTTGAACCCACTAGGGGTACCATCACGTATGAACTTAGGTCAGATTTACGAAACCATCTTAGGATGGGCTGGTCAAAAAACCGGACAATCTTTCGCAACGCCTATTTTCGATGGTGCATCTATGGATGATATCATTAATCAAACAGACGCTGCAGGTGTTCCACGCTTTGGAGTAACTTACTTGTACGATGGTGGTACTGGTGTTCGTTTCGAACAACAAGCTACTGTAGGTGTGATTTACATGATCAAACTGAGCCACATGGTAGACGATAAGATGCACGCTCGTTCAATCGGACCATACTCGTTGATTACACAACAACCATTGGGTGGTAAAGCACAATTCGGAGGTCAACGTTTCGGGGAGATGGAAGTATGGGCATTGGAAGCATACGGTGCTGCCAATATCCTTCAAGAAATTCTTACCGTTAAATCTGACGATGTAATCGGAAGAGCGAAGACATACGAAGCGATTGTTAAAGGAGATGCCATGCCACAGCCAGGTATTCCTGAATCGTTCAATGTATTGTTGCATGAGTTAAGAGGATTAGGATTAAGCATTAATCTGAATCAGAATTAATTCAACATACAACGAAAAGAAATTTTAACATAGACATTCAAACTGCACAAAATGCTTCAAGCAAAAAAAGTAGCAAAACCAACCAGTGATTTTAAATCAATCACTATCTCATTAGCTTCACCAGAAGAGATCTTAGAGAGATCTTCTGGCGAGGTAATGAAGCCTGAAACCATTAACTATCGTACCTATAAGCCGGAGCGCGAAGGTCTTTTCTGTGAAAAGATTTTCGGTCCGGTTAAAGACTACGAATGTCATTGCGGAAAATACAAGCGTATCCGTTATAAGGGTATTGTTTGTGACCGTTGTGGTGTTGAGGTTACTGAAAAGAAAGTTCGTCGCGAGCGTATGGGACATATTTCCCTTACTGTTCCAGTAGCTCACATTTGGTACTTCCGTTCACTTCCAAATAAAATCGGATACCTTTTAGGTATGCCTTCTAAGAAACTAGATCAAATCATTTATTACGAACGTTATGTTGTAATTAATGCCGGTCCTGTAACAGATGCAGAAGGTAGCGGGTTGGAAGCTGGACAATTCTTAACTGAAGAAGAATACTTGGATATCCAAGAACAACTTCCACGCGAGAATCAATATTTGGATGATAAAGATCCAAACAAATTCGTAGCGAAAATGGGTGCTGAAGCACTTCATGATTTGTTGGCTCGTTTAGATTTAGATGCATTGTCATTTGAATTGCGCGACAAGGCAAACCGTGAGACTTCACAACAACGTAAAAACGAAGCGTTAAAGCGCTTGAGTGTTGTTGAAAGCTTCCGTGATGCAAACACTCGTGTAATCAACCGCCCAGAGTGGATGATCACGCGTGTAGTTCCGGTTATTCCACCAGAACTTCGTCCACTTGTTCCATTGGATGGTGGTCGTTTCGCAACTTCCGATTTGAATGACCTTTACCGTCGTGTTATTATCCGTAATAACCGTCTTAAGCGTCTTTTAGAAATTAAAGCACCTGATGTAATCTTGCGTAACGAGAAGCGTATGCTTCAAGAAGCGGTAGATTCATTGTTCGATAACAGCCGTAAATCTTCTGCTGTTAAGACTGAAAGCAACCGTCCGCTTAAATCACTTTCAGATTCTTTGAAAGGTAAGCAAGGTCGTTTCCGTCAGAACTTATTGGGTAAGCGTGTTGACTATTCTGCTCGTTCGGTAATTGTCGTTGGACCAGAATTGAAACTTCACGAATGTGGATTGCCAAAAGATATGGCAGCTGAGCTTTTCAAACCATTTATCATTCGCAAGATGATTGAGCGTGGTATTGTGAAGACAGTTAAATCTGCAAAGAAAATCGTAGATAAAAAAGAAGCAATTGTTTGGGATATCCTTGAAAACATTTTGAAAGGTCACCCAGTATTGTTGAACCGTGCTCCTACCCTTCACAGATTAGGTATTCAATCTTTCCAACCAAAATTGATTGAAGGAAAAGCAATTCAACTTCACCCACTTGTTTGTACTGCATTTAACGCTGACTTTGATGGTGACCAAATGGCTGTTCACGTTCCACTTGGAAGTGCTGCAATTTTGGAAGCCCAATTGTTAATGTTAGGTTCTCACAATATCCTTAACCCTGCGAATGGTGCGCCAATCACGGTTCCTTCGCAAGATATGGTCTTGGGTCTTTATTACATTTCTAAAGGCCGCGAGGGTACCGACGAGAAACCTTGTCGTGGTGAAGGAAGAACTTACTATTCGAAAGAAGAGGTTATTATCGCCTTCAACGAAGGACAATTAGACTTACACGCATTCATTAAAGTACGTTGGTACGATATGAATGACGAGCCAAGTATTATTGAGACTACTGCTGGACGTGTATTATTCAATGCAATTGTTCCACCAGAAGTTGGATTCATTAATCAACTTCTTACGAAGAAAGCCTTACGTGATATCATCGGAAACATTCTAAAGATTGTTGGTATTGCTCGTGCTGCGAAGTTCTTAGATGACATGAAGGATCTTGGATACTATTGGGCGTTCAAGGGTGGATTGTCGTTTAAATTAACAGACGTAGTTGTTCCTAACGAGAAAGAAAAACTTGTTGGAGAAGCGACTAACAAAGTTGCTGAGGTATTCGAGAACTATAACATGGGTCTTATTACCAACAACGAACGTTACAACCAAATCATTGACATTTGGACGAACACGAACTCGCGTTTGACAAACATTCTTATGGATCGTTTGAAAACAGACCAACAAGGATTCAACAGCATCTACATGATGTATGATTCTGGAGCTCGTGGATCGAAAGAACAAATTCGTCAGTTAGCAGGTATGCGTGGTCTGATGGCTAAGCCACAGAAGAACGCTGCTGCAGGTGGACAAGACATGATTGAGAATCCGATCTTGGCAAACTTTAAAGAAGGTTTGTCGATCTTAGAGTACTTCATCTCTACACACGGTGCTCGTAAAGGTTTGGCCGATACTGCATTGAAAACGGCGGATGCGGGTTACTTAACTCGTCGTCTAGTTGACGTTGCTCAAGACGTAATTATTAACGAAGTAGACTGTGGTACACTTCGCGGATTGAATACAACTGCATTGAAGAAATCTGATGAAGTTGTTGAAAGCCTTCGCGATCGTATCTTAGGTAGAACTTCAGTTCACGATGTATACCACCCAGAAACAAACGAATTGCTTGTTGAAGCGGTTCAAGAAATTTCTGAAGAGATTGCAGATGCTATTGAAGCAGCTGGAATTGAAGAAGTGGAAATTCGTTCAGTATTAACCTGCGAAAGCAAGCGTGGAGTTTGTGCGAAGTGTTACGGTCGTGACCTTGCCTCTGCTCGTTTGGTTCAAGAAGGATTGGCTGTTGGTGTTATCGCTGCACAGTCTATCGGTGAGCCAGGTACACAGTTGACTCTTCGTACGTTCCACACGGGTGGTGCTGCGTCTGGTTCGGCTATTGATTCTGACTTGAAAGCAAAATACGCTGGTATCGTTGAAATCGAAGATCTTCGTACAGTAGAAAGAAAAGAAAACAACGTTACAGTTACTGTTGTTGTTGCTCGTTCTGCTGAATTGAAAATCAACGACGAAAAAACGGGTATCACTATGGCTACAATGAATCTTCCTTACGGTTCGATTCTACATGTAAACAGCGGTGATATCGTTAAGAAGAATGACGTGATTTGCGAATTCGATCCGTTCAACAGTGTTATCATCACTGAAGAAGATGGAACGATTAATTTCGACGCAATTGAAGAAGGAATTACCTTCAAAACTGAAGTCGATGAGCAAACCGGTTTCTCTGAAAAAATCATTATTGAAACAAAAGACAAGAAGAAAAACCCAAGCATCGAAGTCGTTCGCGGCAAAGAAGTGGTTAAGGTATACTCTCTTCCAGTAGGTGCTCACTTGAACACCGAGAACGGAACGAAGATTACCAAAGGTAGTATTCTTGCTAAGATCCCTCGTATGGCTGGTCGTGGTGGTGACATCACCGGTGGTCTTCCTCGTGTTACCGAATTGTTCGAAGCACGTAACCCATCTAACCCAGCAAACGTTGCGGAAATCGACGGTATCGTTGAATACGGAAAAATCAAACGCGGTAACCGCGAGATTATCCTTCGATCACGCACTGGTGAAGAGAAGAAATATTTGATCAACCTTGCTAAGCATATCTTAGTTCAAGACGGAGACTTTGTTCGTGCAGGTATGCAATTGTCTGATGGTGCGATCTCTCCTGGTGATATCCTAGACATTCAAGGACCAACTGCAGTTCAAGAATACTTGGTGAATGAAATTCAAGAGGTATACCGTCTGCAAGGTGTGAAAATCAATGACAAGCATTTCGAAGTTATTGTTCGTCAAATGATGCGCAAAGTAGAAATCCTTGATGCGGGCGATACACGTTTCTTACAAGGAAGCACGGTAGACAAAGCGGAATTCATTGATGAAAACGACTTATTATTCGATAAAGTTGTTGTAACAGAAGCTGGAGACTCTGAGAAGTTCCTACCTGGACAAGTTATTACAGCATTGCAATTTAGAACTGAAAACTCTGAATTGAAGCGTAAAGACAGAACAGTTATGGAATCTCGTGAAGCTATCACAGCTACTGCCCGCCCAATTCTTCAAGGTATCACAAGAGCGTCGTTGCAAACAGATTCATGGATCTCTGCAGCATCGTTCCAAGAGACTACGAAAGTATTGAACGAAGCAGCTGTACAAGGAAAAACAGACTTCTTGAACGGGCTGAAAGAAAACGTAATCGTTGGTCACCCAATTCCTGCGGGATCTGGAAGCCGTCGATTCCAAAAAATGTTAGTAGGCAACAGCGAAGACTTAGTCAACATCATGGCGAAGGGCGGTGCAAATGCTCCAGTAGAAGAAGCATAACACCTTCCCTACCTCAAAACTTAAAAGAGCCGCATATGCGGCTCTTTTTGTGTCTACCCATAAAGGTACATCTTGAAGGATTATTAATTGGTTTATTCAACCTCTATTGAGTGAGGAGGTCTTGCTGTATTGTTTTCGTGTTACCCCCTCTATTTTATCCCCGAGTTCTTTCATCAGGTTCATCATAATCCAAACAAAAAAGGCCGACCAACGGTCGACCTTTTTCTCAAACTTCGAGAGTCTGATTATTTCATGAATGTAGTCTGACGAACTACACCAGCATTCGAAACACTGCGCACAATGTACATTCCTGCTGAAAGTGATTGTGTGTTCAATTCAACTTGTTGAGCTCCAGCAGACACCGTGTAACGCTCTGTAGAAATCAATTGTCCTTGTGCATTGAA
>JANQWV010000048.1 GCA_030729695.1 Flavobacteriales bacterium
TTATTTCGACTTACCACTTTTGGAGAATCACACGGTCCCGCTATCGGCGGTGTAATTGACGGTTGTCCAGCTGGCGTGATTATCGATGATGTATTCATTCAAATGGAATTGGATCGACGTAAGCCAGGGCAAAGCGATTTAACCACTTCACGAAAAGAGTCAGATCGCGTTCAATTGTTATCTGGAGTTTTGAATGGAGTTTCTACAGGTGCACCGATAGGTTTTGTTATTCCAAATGAAGATCAGAAATCTGCCGATTATGATAATTTGAAAGATGTATTCCGTCCAGGACATGCCGATTTTACTTGGCAAGAGAAGTTTGGAATTCGTGATCACAGAGGTGGTGGAAGAAGTTCGGCAAGAGAGACCGCATGCCGTGTTGTCGCAGGAGCAATCGCAAAGTCAGTACTAAACCGAATGAACATTCGGGTGAGTGCGTATGTGAGTAGCGTGCACAAAATTATGGTGCCCGTTTCGTATGATAAATTGAATTTGGAAGGAACTTACAGTTCAGCAATCCGCTGTCCGCATGAGGAAACCGCAGCTAGAATGGAAGCTGCCATTCGTCAAGCAAAAGAAGAGAAAGACAGTTTAGGTGGAATAATCACTTGTGTGACTTCGGGTGTACCTGCTGGATGGGGAGAACCTGTTTTTGATAAGCTCCATGCACAATTAGGACATGCAATGCTTTCAATAAATGCAGTTAAAGCTTTTGAAATAGGTGACGGGTTTTCTTCAACATTGAGAAAAGGAAGCGAGAACAACGATTCGCTTCAGACCAATCACGATGGAGGCATACAAGGCGGAATTTCGAACGGAAAAGACATCGTTTGTAAAGTAGCGTTCAAGCCAACGAGCACCATAGGCAAAAAGCAAATGGCTTTAAATTCAAACAATGAAGAAGTGGAGCTTGAAGCAGCTGGTCGTCACGACCCATGCGTTCTTCCTCGCGCCGTGTCTGTTGTTGAAGCAATGGCCGCAATCACTCTTTTAGACGCGGCATTGCTTTCAAGAAGTAATAAAGTGTAGTTTCTTACTCAACAATTAACTTCACCGTTGAGCTGTTGTTTTTGTCTTGGACTTGCACGAAATAAATTCCAGGCGCAATTCCATTCAGATCAATATCAACAGATCCTGTTTTGTCGGTTCTGTTAATGCGTTCTTGTTTGCAAATCTGTCCTTGAGCATTGTGCAGCGTATAGGTCAAGCGTTCATCGAATCCATTGGCAATTAACTTCACTTGTTGTTTCGCTGGGTTTGGCATTAGAAACAATTGCGTGTTGCTTGCAACCTCTTCTTCAACACCAACAAGGTTGGTATTCCAATAGAAGTATTGTTCGATTTCAGCACCAAAGTCGTTTTCGAATTGTTTGAAATAGGCTCCTGCAACGCGGTCTAAATTGCAATAACCATTACCATCGTTATTCGCGAAGAACGAAAGTCCGTCTCCTCCTGTATCTGTAATTTTAAAGCGATAGCAGCCCGCATTCAATTCAAGGGTGTCGCGATGCGTTGTATTCGCTTGGGTAAATGTTCTCGTGAATACAGGGTTGTCATTAATGTCGAAAAGGGTATAAGCGCTTTCCCAATACGAAGCATTTGTCCTGAAGATGATAATGAGTTTGTTGTTGTCGGTGTTTGGAAGGTATGAGTAAACAGGAGGGCGAGTAAACGCTGACTCTGCATGGTTGTTAGACGGATTCTCATCCACACCGTTTGCGCTTTCTCCTAAATCAATTACGAATCTTCCTGTTGTAGAAGTTGAGTTCCACAGTATCGGGTCAGAGTACGTAAGTTCAACAACTTCACTTTCCATGAATGCAAGATTCCCCGTCCATGTATAGATTTCAGTAGCACCACCAACAACACCAAAAGAAATTTTCACTTCAGTTAGAGGTTGAGATCCTTTGTTGCGAAGAACAAATTTTGGGTTGTCGCAAATTGGATTCCAGCGAGAATGATTCTCCCAATTGCTCGGCGCTAAGACTTGTTCGATTTCAGGGTCGTGTGCGTGATTCTTTGGTCCGTAATAAACTATCTGACTCTCTGTTACGTAGTTGCCGTATGGGTCAGTAGTGATATTGTATTCAGCACTTACCTGATTGTTTTGAAGGAAAGGGGTGAGTTCAAATTCTTCTGTTCTTCCTTCTGCGCCCGGACACCATCCGGCACGCGCGTAAATCCATGTACCACCTTGTGGAAAGAGTGGATTCTTGTCGCAGTCCTGCATGATTTCCCAACTGAAGGTTGGGTTTCCATTTACATTTAATGAATGTGTGTTGTAACAGAATTCTCCGCAGTTATTTGCGTCATTTCCAAAACCATGTCCAGTTAATGTGGTGCGAAGTTTTAATTCACTCTCGTTGGGTTGAAGGGTAAAGGTCTTTTGATTCACAACATTGTTGAATCCGCCAAGACCCCAGTTGCCTTGCCAAACGTTGGCCATTCGCTTTACATCGCGAGCGGGAGTTCCTTCAATGAATACAAATTTCAGATCTAAAAGTTCCTGCCAATTTCCCGCTTCCAATTCAACACTGTCGCGAAGCAAGTTCGCAAAATCTGTTACATCGTAAATCCACGTCCAGCCATCGCCCAAATCCAATTGAATTCCATATGGAGTGATGAATCGGCCTAACTCATAGCGATTAATAACCTCGAATGGTTGGCTGTAATAGAAGAGCGTATCGTTGATCAAATTCTCATCTGCAGTGGCGAAGGTGCTGTCAATCTTTACTCCAAGCGAATTGTAAGTGAATTGCCAGCGAGAAAGGTACGTAGTTGCAATGTTTAAAATTTGCGGCGCATGATTGACAATCTCATATTCAATTTTGGAAATAGGCGCGTCGTAAACTTCAGTACTAATAGTCTCAGTGGCTTGCGAAGTCGTTAAGTTGTTTCCTTGAGTGAAATAAGTTTTCGGTCTGAAGTCTAATGCCTGAGCTGACTGCGTTAATTCGAAGCCGCTGTATGAAATGAAATTAGGATTGCCTAATGTGTACCCGTTGAAATTGTTTCCAGAAATATCATTCACAGTTCCATTGCTGTCGTTATTGAAATTGTATTTTGCCAGTAGTGAAGATGCTGTCGAACCACTTGCAAATAAATTCTGAATTTCAACATCGGAGAGTGTGGTTGAGAAAATGCAGAAGTCATCCATATCTCCGCGATAGAAATTACTCCAAGTAGCCGCCGCACCAATACTGAATTGCGTAATGTTACTCATTGGGAAAACTTTCCCCGTTCCACTGTGCCAGAGCACACCGTTGAGGTAGGCCTTCATTTCACCTGTTACACTGTTCTTTGTGAAAGCCCAGTGATTCCAAACACCTTCGAAATCCGCAGGGTTCGCGGCCTTATCGATACGGTCGTAACTTCCCCCTGAATTTCCTGCATCCCAATAAACGCGGCTGTTGCTCCAAGGGATGTGCGTGTTCAACACGCGATTGTTATTGGCATTTCTAGCTTCGAAGCATGTTCCGTTTTCGGGTTGCGCATTCGCATTTCCTCTTAGCCAAAAGGCAACAGTTACTTCTGTTGACACAGATGCAAAGGCTGTTCCTGGAATACGAATCTCATCGTTTCCGTCGAAGCGAACGAATTTATTATTTCCAATTGAAGCGATCGCATTCAGGTTAGATGCTTCGCCCAAAGCAGCAACACCCAGTGCTGAAGGACTGCCATCGTATGAAACTTCAACAAGAATATTACTTGCACCGTCCCACGCGAAAGGGGAGTTCAGCGTTAAATAGAAAGTGCCATTCTGATTTACAGTTGTGTTGCTCAAATAATACGTGCTCATAGAACCATTGTCAAGAGCGGTAAGTGTTGTTGATGTCGTTGATTTAATGCGAATTCGCAAGTTTTGATAGTTCCCTGCATTTCCCGTTAGATCGAATCCGATTTGCCAGATGTTTCCGGCTTGCACGCCAGAGGCAGCAAGTTCTGTGGCAGAATAGAGCCATTGAATTCTTGAACTAGCATCGCTTCCGAAAGGCGAATTCGAAGTCTGATTGTTATTCCCAACGCCATAGGAAAGTGCTTCGCTAGGATTGGTTATGGTTGAAGTGATTTGCTCTGATTGAAAAATGTCGAATGGAGCTGTTGCTCGGATTGAAGCAGTCGTGAAGTTCTGATTGTTGATGAGATAATGCGGATGCTGTTGAAGGGTAGAGTCAAGTGCTCCCGTATGTTCGAAAAGGTAGTTGTAAGATAAGTAGTCCCACTCTCCGCATGGGAAACCTAATCCGCCGGCAGTTCCGTCGCTAAAACATTTGAGCGTATGATACATCAACACCTTTTGGTAATTCACACCGTTGTTTGAAGCCGGAAATTGAAACCATCTTCTTCCAGGAGAATCATAGGCGGTCGTAGGATTGTTTTGCGCTTCGAAGGTATAGGTTTGAACAATTGTAGTATCACCCGGTTGTGCGGACGAATGAATAGAAATTCCAAGAAAAATAAGTAGGTAAAAGTGTCTCATGTAAAAATTTTATGCGTTATAAAGATAAGTGAAATCGCGGTAAGCAGCGTTTTTATGGCATAAGCATTTCTTGACTTTCTTCAATAGTCTCATGAATTTCGGTTCATGAAAGAAGATTACTTACACTTTGTTTGGCGAACACAATCGTTCAACCAACTGCCTTTAACAACAACAGATGGCAATGTTGTGCATGTTGAATATCCGGGTTTTTTGAACCGACATGCGGGTCCAGATTTTATGGATGCGCGGGTTCAAATCGGCGAAGTACTATGGTGCGGACCGGTAGAACTTCATTTGAAGTCTTCCGACTGGCTGATCCACGGTCATACCGGAGATCCGCGCTACGACAATGTCATTCTGCACGTGGTTTATGAAATGGATCATCACGTTCCCGCGAACATCCCCGTTCTTGAGCTGAAGAATCATATTATTCCAGGTCAATGGGAAACCGTTAAGCAATGGAAAAGTATGCGAGACCATATTCCATGC
Source organism: Flavobacteriales bacterium (assembly GCA_030729695.1). Taxonomy (GTDB): domain Bacteria; phylum Bacteroidota; class Bacteroidia; order Flavobacteriales_D; family Sanyastnellaceae; genus CAIZGX01. Next base: position 4,970 of record JANQWV010000048.1, read on the forward strand.
GGAGGAAATTTCGGGGATGTGCGCAGCGTGGTTCGAACCAATTGGATCAATCGAATGGCTGTTGAACGCCTTGAAAGAAGAGTTTCTGAATGGAGAAGTCGATCAACGCAGCTGAATGGTGATCTCTTGCAACTCTTCTACGAAAAGTTTTTTAGAGCCTTTGGTTTTGGTTTGAACGGTGAATTGTTCGAGCAAGTAGCCGCTCGGTTTTCTTTTCGAAGTGCATTGCGCTTAATGGATGAGCCGGAACTTATGAAGTCTGTTCTTCTTCAATTGTTCGGGTTTGAGAGGCCACGGATGAAGGTTATTGTCTGGAAACAAGCTTCGGCACTTATTGAAGCCAATCAATGGGCAATACTTGCGCCCCAAGCACTGAACACGGGAAAAATCCGTCCGCGCCGAAGTAACAAAGTGAGAGTGGAACAACTGGCAGATGAACTTCCACACATATCACGTTGGTGGAATATGATTTTCAACAAAGCAGAAATTGGCGAATGGAAATCTGAGTTTTATCGAAAGGGAAGAGTCAATCCATTATTCGCTCATTTAGCGGTGAATGTTTTTGCCCCGTTGTTATTTTTTCTTCATGAAAGAAAAATGGATGAATCCTATGCGGAAAGAGCGTTGGAACTACTTGAATTAATTCCCTTGGAAGACAACCGCGTGACGCGCTTGTGGAAAATTCATGACGTAGTTGGAAAGAATGCATTGGAATCACAAGGGTTGATTCATTTGTATGGAATGTATTGCGAGCCAAGAAAATGCTTAAATTGCGCTTTAGGAGCCGAAAAACTGAAACGAAATGAATTTTATGAAGTCCTTATTTGATTTTTGCGAACTGCGATTCTTCGGAGTTTGCGAAGCGTTGGGTAAGAAACTCGATATGAATTCGAATCGAATTCGTCTTTCATTCGTTTACCTTTCATTCCTTACGTTTGGTTCGCCCATAGTCATCTATTTGGTTCTTCACTTTTGGCAAAAGCATTCACTCGCCGGATTTCGTTTACGTAAGAAGAACAGAATTTGGGAGTTAGACTAACTTTTTTTCTAGGCTATTCCATTGAATGCTTGGAAGTTTGAAAGTTTTTCGTACTTTTGCCGTCCATTTTAAAATTATATATCATGAATCGTTACGAAACTGTTTTCATTTTGACTCCCGTGCTGTCTGATGATCAGGCGGCGGAAACAGTAGACAAGTTCAAAAAATTTCTGAAGGCAAAAGGTGCTTCGATTAAACACGAAGAGAACTGGGGCTTACGTAAGTTGGCTTATCCAATTCAGAAAAAATCAACTGGTTTCTACTATCTAATGGAGTTTGAGGCTGCTGGAGATGTTATTGGTGTTTTAGAAACTGAATTCCGCCGCGATGAGCGCGTTATCCGTTTCTTAACTACGGTAATGGATAAGTTCCACTTGGAATATTCAGAAAGCCGCAGAAACAAATTAAAAGAAAAGAAAGCCGCTTCTAAAGAGGCATAACCTTAAAACATTGAACAAATGAGCGATAATTCAGAAATCCGCTACCTCAATCCAATTGATATTGAAACCAAGCAAGCAAAGTATTGCCGTTTCAAGAAATCAGGTATCAAATATATTGACTACAAAGACGCTGACTTCTTATTGAAGTTGTGCAACGAGCAAGGAAAGATTCTTCCTCGTCGTCTTACTGGAACTTCGTTGAAATACCAACGTAAAGTTTCTCAGGCTATTAAAAAAGCGCGTCACTTGGCTTTAATGCCATACGTAGCTGATATGTTGAAATAAATTAAGGAGGACTAGGTCATGCAAATTATATTAAAAGAAAACATTGAGAAATTAGGTGCTAAAGACGAGATCGTTTCAGTTAAGGCTGGATACGCTCGTAACTACCTAATCCCAAGAGGATATGCAGTTCCTGCAACGGATTCAGCATTGAAAATGCACGCAGAGAACTTGAAGCAACGTGCTCATAAGGAAACAAAGATTTTGGCTGAAGCGCAAGCAACTGCTGAGAAAATTGCTTCTGTAAGCATCAAGTTGACTACAAAAGCTTCCGATACTGGAAAGATTTTCGGTAGCATCAACACTATTCAACTTTCTGAAGCTTTAGCTAAAGAAGGTTATGCAATCGACAGAAAGAGCATTAGCATCTCTGAAGAGCACATCAAGAACGTAGGTACTTATGAAGCTCGTGTTAAATTACACAAAGAAGTTAGCGCTACTTTCAACTTCGAAGTTGTAGGCGAATAAATAGCATATAAGTTATTCTTGAAAAGGTCCGATTTCGGACCTTTTTTTGTACCTCAGTTTTTCTAATCTAAATTCGCTCGTATGCAATTCAAATTGATAACAGATTTCACACCAGGGGGTGATCAGCCAACGGCTATTCATGATTTGGTGAAGGGTGTGAATGACAATGAAAAATATCAAACATTGCTTGGTGTTACCGGAAGTGGTAAGACTTTCACGATAGCAAACGTTATTCAGCAAACACAACGACCAACGCTGATATTAAGCCACAATAAAACGTTGGCAGCGCAATTGTACTCAGAGTTCAAGCAGTTCTTTCCAGAGAATTTAGTCGAGTACTTTGTAAGTTATTACGACTACTATCAGCCAGAAGCCTATCTGCCCGTTACGAATACCTACATCGAAAAAGATTTAAGTATTAATAAGGAAATTGAAAAGCTGCGTCTAGCCGCGACAAGTGCTTTACTGAGTGGAAGACGCGATGTAATTGTCGTTGCGAGTATTTCGTGTATTTACGGAATTGGTAATCCGCAGGAATTTCATAAAAGCGTAATTCCAATTCACGTGGGAATGAAGTTAGGGAGACAGTCCTTTTTGTACAAGCTGGTAGAGTCTTTATACAGCAGAACCAACGCGGAATTAGAACGCGGAATGTTCCGTGTAAAAGGTGATACAGTAGATATTTTCTTAGCTTATGCTGACTACGCTTTACGTGTAGTGTTTTTCGGGAATGAAATTGAAAGCATTAAGATGTTGGATCCCGTATTAGGAAAAACATCCACCTCTTTTGACCAGACAACCATCTTTCCTGCAAACTTATTTGTCACATCGAAGGAAACGCTGCACGATGCCATCTGGCAGATTCAGCAAGACATGGTAGCACAAACAGCAAACTTCAACAAAGAAGGGAAAACGCTAGAAGCGAAACGCTTAGAAGAACGTGTGAATTACGATATTGAAATGATGAAGGAACTCGGGTATTGCTCGGGTATTGAGAATTACAGTAGGTACTTTGATCGAAGACAGCCGGGTGAGCGCCCTTTCTGTTTGCTTGATTATTTTCCAGATGATTTTTTAATGGTTATAGATGAGAGCCACGTTTCGGTTCCTCAGGTAGGCGCTATGTTTGGAGGAGATCGTTCACGTAAGGTTAACCTAATCGAACATGGATTTCGATTGATTTCTGCTATGGATAATCGCCCGTTGACATTCGATGAATTCGAGTCTATTCAGAACCAAGTCATTTTCGTTTCTGCTACTCCCGCCGATTTCGAATTGCGTAAAACCGAAGGAGTTGTTATTGAACAAGTCGTTCGTCCGACAGGATTACTCGATCCTCCCATTGAAGTGCGTCCTTCGTTAAATCAAGTCGATGATTTGATGAATGAAATACAGAAGACCATTGAGGCCGGAGAGCGTGTTCTAGTTACCACATTAACCAAGCGCATGGCCGAAGAATTACACAAATACCTCGAGCGCATGAATGTAAAGTGCAGATACATTCACAGTGAAGTGGACACACTTGAACGAATAAATATACTCGGGCAATTGCGCGAAGGAGAGATTGATGTCCTTATTGGAGTGAATCTATTGAGAGAAGGATTAGATCTTCCGGAAGTAAGCTTGGTTGCAATTTTAGATGCTGATAAAGAAGGCTTTCTAAGGAATAGAAGATCACTTACGCAAACTGCTGGAAGAGCGGCGCGTAATGTGCATGGAAAGGTTATTTTTTATGCAGACAAAATAACCGGAAGTATGGCTCAGACGATTGATGAGACGGAGCGTAGAAGGCAAAAACAAATGGAGTTCAATACTGCAAATGGAATTGAACCCACGCAGATTGTCAAGCATCGCACATCGATTCTTCGTCAAGCAAGTGACATTTTAGAAATGAAGCCGCGTGTTTATTCCGAAGGTGATTTTGAGCGGCCGTCTATTGCTGCAGATCCGGTAATGGCTCATTGGGGAGAAAAGGAAATACAAAAAGCGATGTCTGTTGCTCGACGCAAAATGGAAAAAGCGGCAGAGAATTTGGAATTCATGGAAGCGGCCGAATACAGAGATGAAATGAAGGCCTTGGAAGAAAGATTAACAGAACTATATTCAAATCCATTATGAAAAAGAACTTGATTATTTATGTAGCCGCAAGCTTGGTGATAGTTTTCTCTTCATGCAAGCGAAATAAGGAAGTTGCGGAGGTTCCTGTAAAAAACTTTCCTAGCATCGAAAATATTTTGCCTCTGCAGTTACCTGCCGAGATAAATTACAAAGGACTTGTAAATAATTTTGAGGTTTTGGAAACACGTCAGGAAGGAGGTTTCTTGATGGTTAAAGTTGCTTATTCAGGCGGTTGCAATGAACATTTTTTTGAAGCTTCGTGGGATGAAATGTATATGAAGAGTATGCCTCCTCAAGTGAATTTAAGGCTAACGCATGTGAATAATGATGACTCTTGCCGAGAGAGAATAGAAAAGGAATTGGCCATAGACTTGCGCAAGTTGTTTCTTAACACTCCGAACAATGTGCTAATAGTTTTAAATGGAAATGTTGAAGGTAAGATTCTCGCTGCCCCTCAGGACTAGGCGTCTGATGTTGTTTTGATTTTTGTTATTTGGTTTCGGCTTGATTTAATTATCTTCACACTTGAAACCAAAATTCTATGATTAAAAAACTACTTTCCGTATTAGCTTTTTCGATTGCAATTGCAGCGACAGCCCAAGTGTCATTCGGCGGATTTCCTTTCAATTGGGAAGACAAGCATGTGAGTTCACAGATTTCATTTACTGCTATGCCTTCAATTGATTTGGATGCATTGGCTGCTGAGGATGCGGTAGTGGATCAGTATAAAGAAGCACCTTATCGATTCGGGTTTGAGCATGAGACTTCTTTCGGTTTAAATCAAGCGACATGGAGATCAATTGAAAACGAAAGAAGTATTTGGCAGTTCGGAATTGAATGTGCCGGTGCAAGAACGATCAATTTGATTTTCGAAGATTTTTATCTTCCAAAAGGAGCTGAAATGTTCATTTGGTCTGCTGACCGTGAAGAATTCTTGGGTTCTTTCAATCACAAAAACAATCAGGAATATAGAGTTTTAGCGACCTCAATTTTACAACACGATAAGGTTGTTGTTGAAGTACAAGCGAACGATGCGGTGAAAGACCAGGTGTCTTTTGTTATTTCAATGGTAGTTCACGGATACCGTCCAGTATTGATGAACCACTTTGCTGATTTCGATGAGGATCGTGGCCCTTATGGAACGAGTGGTTCATGTAACAACAACGTGAACTGTGCGGTAGGATCTGCTTGGCAGGTTGAAAAGAAATCGGTGGCTTTGATCTTAAGTGGCGGAAGCGCAAGCTGCACAGGTGCTTTAGTCAACAACACAGCGAATGATGGAACACCTTATTTTTTAACTGCGAATCACTGTTATTCGGCGGGTGCAACTCCAACTTGGGTGTTTGTTTTCAATCATGAAACTTCAGGCTGCACGGGAACAACAGGCCCAACGAATCAAACGGTTTCAGGCTGTCAGTTGCGTGCAAGAAGAGCAGGTAGTGATTTTTGTTTGGTAGAGCTTAGTTCTGTTCCACCAGCATCTTATAATGTGGAATACGCTGGTTGGGATGCAAGTGATGCAACAACCGTTACTTCTGCGACCTGTATTCATCACCCCTCTGGAGACTTGAAAAAAATATCGTTTGAGAACAATCCCGTTCCTCAAGGAACTTGGTCGGGCGCTCAAACATGGGACGTGCAACAGTGGGACGATGGAATTACTGAGCCGGGATCTTCAGGTTCTCCATTATTCGATCAAAATCACAGAATCATTGGCCAATTGTATGGCGGAGGATCTGCGTGCAGCGGTTCGAATGAAAACGGACAAGGAGATTCATACGGCAGATTTGGAGTAAGTTGGGACGCCGGTGCATCTGCTTCTGCAAGATTGAAAGAATGGTTAGATCCAGGGAACACGGGTATTCTTGTTTTAGACGGTTATCCAACAGGATCTGTGAGTTTGCAACTTGATGCCTCTGCGGCAAGTATTTCAAATGTTCCAGCCAATATCTGTGGCTCTTCGGTTTCGCCAGTTTTTTCATTATTAAATAACGGCTCTTCAACATTGACTTCTTGCACAATTCAATACACTGTGAACGGAGGATCTGTTCAAACGATTAACTGGACGGGCTCAGTCGCGCAGTATGCTTCAACTAACGTGAACCTTCCTGCGATCACACTTACGAACGGAGCAAATACGATAGTTGTGACTGTTTTAAATCCGAATGGTTCTGCTGATGAAAATGCAAACAACAATTCTGTTTCTGTTACGTGCAATGCGGTGGTAGGCCCTACGGTTAATATTACCGTAGGTATAATCTTCGATGATTATTCGGAAGAAACATCTTGGGAAATTCAACAAAACGGTGCAATTATCGCCTCTTCTGACGGGTTGTATCCAGCGGGCGGAACTTCAATCAACGAGTCGGTGTGCTTAGCGCCTGGCTGTTATAATTTTGTGATTTTTGACGATTACGGTGATGGTCTTTGTTGTGCATATGGAAATGGAAGTTACTCGGTTTCCGATGCAACGGGAACGTCATTAGCTGCTGGGGGCTCTTTCACAAATTCTGAAACCACAAACTTCTGTGTTTCAGGAAGTGCTGTAGAGAGTATTGTCGAAAGTGTGGTTACACTGTATCCGAATCCAGCTCAAAACGAAATTCAATTGATTGGAGCTTTTGCGAATTCAGATTTGTATATCATTGATGTTGCAGGAAACGTAGTTGTTTCAACTAAAACTTATAGTGCAAATGTTAAAGTTGATACGTCTTCTTTGGCAAACGGTTACTACATCGTGAAGTTAGTTTCAGCCGGAAAAGTTGATTCACTTCCGCTTATCATTAAAAAGTAACTAGAAAGTCTTCTATTGTGAATAAAAAGGGCCGGGTGACCGGCCTTTTTTATTGCTGCAAACCTGCGGTCAGAGTAATTTCGCAACACTCATGGAAAAAACAGTTGCAATCTGGATTTGGAATTTCTCAATCATTGAATTGATTCTACTCGGCTTAGTTGTCGTTTCATTTATCGTTCAAGTATATTACAACTTGAAATATTTTTTATCGGCAACAAAGGGCAAGAAAGTAGAAGGCGAAACACCCGATGGGGTTTCAGTGATTGTTTGTGCAAGAAACGAAGAGGCGAATCTGATGGAGTTGATTCCAGTAATTATGGAACAGGAGTTCCGGAAATTTCAGCTTATTGTCGTAAACGATAGCAGTTGGGACGATACGGCTGACATTCTCAAAGCGCTTCAAGTATCATATCCGGAAATGCATGTCATAGAAATCAATGAAGACAAGCAAATGATGCAAGGGAAAAAGTTTGCGCTAACCCTAGGTATTAAGGCGGCAATGTATGATGTAGTGCTGCTTACAGATGCAGATTGCAGACCTACGAGTAGTCATTGGATTACTGAAATGACCAAGGGCATTGGAGAGCGAAAGGAAATCGGATTAGGATTTAGTGGTTATAAAAAATATCCCGGATACTTGAACAAGCTTATTCGCTTCGATGCATTTATTACAGGTTTGAATTACTTAGGATTTGCGAAAACAGGAACGCCATATATGGGTGTTGGGCGAAACTTGTGTTACACTAAAACAGCCTTTTTCCGTATTGGAGGTTTTCGTACACATTACAAATTAGCGTCTGGTGATGATGATTTATTTGTTAAAGAAGCATCGACTGCTCGCAATACGCAAAATGTCTTTCATTACGAAGCTCAAACGATTTCTGAACCGCACAAAACTTGGTCAAAATGGTCGTTTCAGAAGAAAAGACATTTCACCACGGCTCCTTTGTACAAGAGTAGCGTTAAGTTTTCTTTAATGCTTTGGCCATCTACTTATTTTGTGCTTTGGATGGCGGCTATAGCCTTGTCAATCATTTATCCAAACCCAATACTTTGGGGAGTTCTAGGAGGTGTGATCTTTTTGAGATACCTCATTCAGTTTATTGTTTTAAATGTGTCTTGCAACAAACTTAAAATATCGAAAGACATCCTTTGGCTGTTCCCGTTGTTAGAGAAGCATCTTTTTTTAGTACATTCGATGCTTTACCTGCATAACCTCGTTCGTAAACCACAGAAATGGAATTGATAGATCATTTATCGGATAAAGCCAAAAAGGACTACCTACTTGTGCTTCGTGCGTTGAACGAAAAAGATCAACGGGCTTATACCGAGCTAATGGGCAGGTACAAGGATTCCGTTTACTTCATGTTGCTGAAGATGGTTAACAATTCCGATGATGCGGAAGACTTAACTATTGAAACCTTCAGCAAAGCTTTCAAGCGTTTGGATCAGTACACACCTCAGTTTGCCTTCTCAACCTGGTTGTTTAAAATCGCGTCCAACCACTCAATTGACTTCATTCGCAAAAAGCGAATTAAAGCCATTTCTATTGATCAAGGTTTTTCGAATGAAGACGGAGAGTCTTATGTTATTCCAGTAAAAGAAGATAGCCTAGATCCGGAAGAGTCTATGCAGAAAGATGAGCGCGTGCAGCGCATGCGCGACGTAGTTGAAAAATTGAAGCCGCGCTACAAGCGTCTGGTGGAATTGAGATATTTTGAAGAAAAGTCTTACGAGGAAATCTCTGAGATTTTAGAAATACCCTTAGGAACGGTAAAAGCACAGCTCTTCCGTGCACGCGATTTCATGTTTGATTTAATGAAAACAACGAAGGGGAATTTTTAATGTCGATCAGAGAAAAACTAGAACCATACTTCACCTTCACAGAAGTTCAATGGGAACAATTTCAAAAATTAGAAGAAGTAATCCTCGATTGGAACCAACGTGTAAACGTAGTTTCAAGAAAGGATACCAGTGAATTTGTAGAACGACACGTACTACATAGTTTAAGCATCTTCAAGTTTTTACCATTCACGCCGAAATCTCAGGTGCTTGATTTAGGAACCGGCGGCGGTTTTCCTGGTCTTCCCTTGGCTATCGCAAATCCAGAAACTGAGTTTCTGCTCGTAGATAGTATTGGAAAGAAAATCATGGTCGTAAACGAAGCCATTCAGTTCATAGGGTTAAAAAATGTGAAGGCGCTTCACGGAAGGGTTGAATCTGTAAAAGGACAATTCGATTTTGTAGTAAGTCGCGCAGTGGCCCCAGCCGAAGAGCTTTTGATGTGGACAAAGGGTAAATACAAAAAAGCCGATCAGAATGGAATTCCGAACGGCTTAATTTGTTTGAAAGGTGGAGATTTAAAAGAAGAACTTAAATCATTGAAAAAGCATGCTGAACTCTTCGAGATAGCAAGTTACTTCCCTCAAGAATTCTTCGAAACGAAGAAGCTCGTTTATATCCCTCAATAAAAACAAAAAAGGCTCTCAAAAATTGAAAGCCTTTTCCGTAAACCTGCAAGGGAATTTTGAAACCAACACGCAGCTTGGACTGCGTAACCATCTTAAAGACGATGAGTTAAAGGCAAGGTTGCCTATTATTTTTAAAGAAATTTATACCCAACTCCGCGAATTGATAGAAAACGCTTGTCAGCGTTGGGATGTGACTCGAAAATTTTTCTAAAATTCAAGATGAAATTATCAATTGTCCTGTTGTGAGTCACTGTATCATACCCCCATACTTTTTCCAAAATTTCTTCTCGACTTACTGCTTCGCCTTGTTTGGAAATGAGCAGTCGAAGCAACATGGCTTCTCTTTTTGTAATGGCGTGGATACCTTCCGGAGTCTCAACTTCGTATTTGTTGAAGTGAATGGTGCAAGGACCAATGGCAAATGTCTCAAGGTCTTCAATGGAGCGGTGCCCATCTGATTTTCGAACGATAAGCTTTTTGCTTCGAAGCAAAAGTTCTTCCCACTCAAAAGGTTTGGCCAAATAGTCATCGCCTCCAACCTTCAACCCTTCAACTTTATCCTTTCCTGTTCCTTTGGCCGAAAGGAAAAGCACAGGCGTATGGTTGCCCCCTAAACGCAGCGATTCGCAAATGGTAATGCCATCCATTTCAGGAAGCATGACATCTAGAATAATGAGGTCGTAGAATTTTTCTTGAGCATTTTTTAAGGCTGCCAAACCGTTCGATTCAACATGAACTTCGAAACCCTCCAATTCGAAATTGAGCTTTAAGGTTTTTGCAATGGAATTTTCATCCTCTGCAATCAACAATCTGTAGGTTTCTTGGTTATTCTTCACAGCGCAAATTTATACTACCTTGCGCCCAAATTACAGCTATGGAACATAAATTCCATCCGGAAAATATGATCTCGCATTTGGGGATCGAAATATTGAAAAATGAACCAGGTCGCGTAGAGGCAAGGATGCCTGTAGATAAGCGTACCATTCAGCCATTTGGACTGCTGCACGGGGGAGCGAGTGCTGTTCTTGCTGAAACAATCGGTAGCATTGGTGCATACGAGGCAGTGAAAGGAGATGGAGGAAAAGCTGTCGGGTTGGAATTGAACATCAATCACCTGAGGTCTGCCACGACCGATTTTGTATACGGAGTAGGTGAGCCCATTCACATGGGAAAAAGAACGCATGTCTGGGACGTGAAGATCAAAGATCACGAAGGAAATCTCATTGCTATTGCTCGTTTAACCGTTATGATTCAACCAGGGAGATGAGCGTTGTGCGATTAAGATTACCTCAGAATGACTTTGAACGAAGCGCAGCTGCTTCGCGGACTTTTATTGTTCAGAGTGATTTTAGAGGTGAAGTGAACAAAGCGAGTTCTGATCTTGAATTTGCGCATCGAGTAGAAGAGGGCATTGAGTTCTTAAATCAAGGTCTTGCGAAAAAAATAGTTTTAAGTCGAATCATTTCTTTTCCTCAGCAAGGATTAACAGCTGAAAGTGTTTTTAATTCGTTCAATGAAAAGTTCCCTTCAGCAGCGGTGTTCGCTTTTACCGACAAAAAAGATGCGCAATGGGTGGGAGCAACACCAGAGCTGCTATTTAAAAAGCGAGGACAGTCATATACAACGATAAGTTTAGCGGGAACAAGAAAGGCAGGAAGTTCAGAGGAATGGGGAGCGAAAGAAATTCAAGAGCAAAACGTAGTGACCGAATTCATTCAACATGAATTAGAAACCCTTGGTGCTGAAAGAGTTTTCTGCGGTGAAGTTCAAACTCGGAATGCAGGATCTATCGAACACTTATGCAACGAAATTACATTTGACTATTCAGGTGATTGGAAAGATGTCATGAAGGCGTTGCATCCAACTCCCGCAGTTTGCGGAATGCCCAGAAATGAGGCGAAGGAAATCATTCAGCAAATTGAACCGCATGACCGCGAGTATTATACGGGTATTATTGGAATCGAACAAGGCGAGAATGTTGATGTCTATGTGATTCTGCGTTGCTTGAAAATAGAAGAGGGAAGGATACATGTTTTTGTAGGTGCAGGAATAACAAAAGATAGCGTTCCTGAGCTTGAAGCGCGCGAGACACGTTGGAAAGCCGAGTCATTAACTGACGTAATTTTTTAATTTTTGAACGATTCATTCGTCGCGGTGTTTCTATCTTAGTGGCCCGCATGAAAATCTCATCGAAAAAAGTAGTTTCCTACATCTTGGGTGCGCTGAAAAGCGCAGGCATAACCGATGTTGTATTAACTCCGGGTTCTCGAAATGCACCCTTCAGTATTTCCATTGCGAACACACCTTTTTTCGAAACCTATTCCATCGTTGACGAAAGATCAGCCGCTTTTTTTGCATTGGGACTTTCGCAACAATCGAAGAATCCCACGGTGTTGATTTGCACGAGCGGAACAGCCTTGCTGAATTACGCTCCCGCTATTGCAGAGGCCTA
>JANQWV010000049.1 GCA_030729695.1 Flavobacteriales bacterium
ACGATTTCTTCTGAAGGACAAGTGATTTTCTACGCTTTCAATCCGAATACGGGTGCAGGTTCCTTCAACGAATATCCATATGCAACGGGTTATTGCATGAATGCGGCAGACTGTTATCAGTTGGTGATGTATTCGTTCATGCCAGACAGTTCAGATGTTACAGTTACGAATGCACAAGGTGAAATTGTTTTAAGTGGAAACTTGGCTGACTTCGGATACTTACAAGCGTTTGTTTCAGGCGCTAACGAAATTGCGGGTTGCACAGATCCGAATGCATGCAACTACGACAGCAATGCTACATGTGATGTTGGAAGCTGCACTTATTACTGCGGTGGTTGTCTAGATCCATTAGCTGTGAACTACAATGCAGAAGCTCAGTTCGACGATGGTTCATGCGGTTACAGCAATGAACTTCCGAACATGGGAATGGTGTTAATGGAAGACAATGCCAATGAGCAGTTTTATGTTGTGATGAATCTTTCTGAAATGGGAACGGGTGGACCTTATGGAGTTGTTTCTTCATTGAATGAGCCGGTTGCTGTGATGAGCACAACTGGACAAGCAATGAAAGGTCCGTATGCTTGTGGAACGGAAGTTCAGTATACTGTTCACGACATGGGCAATGGCATGCAAACGGCAATGACCAGTCCGGTTTACACTATGGCTTGTGGGGTTCAGGTGGAAGAAACACCAGCTAAGAAAACAGAAGTTCAGTTGTATCCGAATCCGGCTACGAACAATGTTCAATTAACTGGAATTGAAAAAGGAACCTCTGTTGAAGTTTACGACTTAACTGGAAGAATCTTATTCAAAGACAAAGCACAATCAGACCGCATGGAAATCTCTGTTGCTAAATGGAATGCAGGAGTGTACTTAGTAAGAGCGGCGGGTAAGACGATGCGATTGGTTAAGGAGTAATGCCGGAAGGCGAATGTTGCGAAGCAACGAATGTCCTGAGGACGAATGTTGCCTTGCAACGAATGTGCAAGCACGAATGCCGATGGCGATGGTCTTCGACGATCAGGATAACAACCGTTCTGGCGTTATGCGTATTTATGCGAAAACGGCTCTCTTTCGCAGGGCCTAACAGCCCTGCTACGCGGGGAATGTCGCCCCAAGGGGCTCCGCATTGGTTAATGCATAAGAGAAATTTGCTTATTCACGCGAATTGAATGATTTTCGGGTCATGAATACAAATGACGTTCGTTGGAAGCAGCGTTTCGAGAATTTTAAAAATGCTCGGAAGCAATTTTTAGTTGGATTGGAATTGTCTCGGTCGAGAGAGTTGTCTTCTTTGGAAAAGCAAGGATTGATTCAAGCTTTTGAATTTACGCAAGAGATGTCGTGGAAGGTTTTGCAAGATTATTTGAAACATCAGGGTATTAAAGAAATCGTGGGTTCTCGTGATGCTTTTCGATTGGCCTATCAGAATGAGCTAATCTCAAATGGAGAGTTGTGGTTAGATACCATTTCAACTCGAAATCAAACATCACATTTGTATGATGAATCCATTTTGGAAGAAGTCTTTGAGAAAGCGGTCAATCAATATCCAGTTTTATTCGAGCAATTGGAAGTCCGAATGAATGAATTAATTTAGTTGAATGGAAACGGGATTAAGTGAGAAATCGCTTCGAACTATAGCGAATGTTGTTTATTCGAATGAGCGTGTTCAAAGCGCGAAGATATTCGGATCACGCGCTATTGGGACGTTTCATAAGGGATCAGACATTGACATCTGTCTATTCGGTGATGATTTAACGATTTCAGACCTAAATCGAATTTCCTCCGAATTAGATGATTTGAATATTCCTCAGGTCGTTGATCTAGTGAATTTCCGAACCATTAAAAACGAAAATCTTCTAAAGCACATCGAAGATTTTTCCGTTCAGATAGAACCATCGCCATCGGCCCTCGTGCGCTAGCACATTAGTTTGGAAAACATTCGTCGGAGACATTCGTTGCTTCGCAACATTCGTGCTTGCACATTCGCCCAAAGGGCATTATTTGGCCTTGGCCAAAAAATACTTCTCAACCGGAGCGCTCAACGCAGAAAGGTTATCGTGATCGCTGGCTTTCGCGGCGTCTATGATGTCACCGTTTTTCATCTTCACCAAGATGCCTTCATTCATGCTGTTGTAAGCGCGATTGTCGACCTTACCGTTCAACACGAAATAGCGAGCTTCTTCAGCTGAGATGCTATACTGATTTTGAATATTCTGAATAGCTTGCTGAATGCTGCTTTCAGGGATTTCAGTTCGGGAAATTTCAATCTTGAAAAGTCTGCGTTCGACAATGCGAGTAGCCAACTGACTCAACACAAAATCGGAATGCGATGCCCAAACTTTCAATGCGCCAAGAATGTCAATGTCGTCTAACTTCATAAACATCTCGAACGCTTCGTCGCTTCCTTCAAAATGAGACAATGATATCTTATTGTTCAAGAAGTATTGCAATGCCGGAGAAGCCCATAGCTGCTCGCCTTGGTCCGCTAGCTGCTTTGCGCGACGAAGTACATTCACCAACATGTATTCTGCGCTTAAAACGGTCTTGTGCAAGTATACCTGCCAATACATGAATCTTCGCGCGACAATAAATTTCTCAATGGAATAAATTCCTTTCTCTTCAACAACAAGTTGATCATTCACCACATCGAGCATCTTAATCAAGCGCTCGCTTCCCACTTGTCCTTCAACCACACCGCTGAAGAAGCTGTCTCGCGCTAAGTAATCCAGGCGATCCATGTCGAGCTGACTGCTCACCAATTGATGCATGAATTTTCGTGGATACGTTCCATTGAAAATTTCAAGCGTAAGATCTAATTGACCCTTGAACTCTTGGTTCAAGCGCTGCATGGCGAAAGAAGAAATATGTTCGTGGTGAACTTCGTTCACAATAGAGCTTTCCAACGCATGACTGAACGGACCGTGTCCTATGTCGTGAAGCAGAATGGCGCAAAGCAATCCAACCTCTTCTTCATGCGATATCGCATGTTCTTTCAATCGCAATTCATCAATGGCATTTTGCATCAAATGCATAGCACCCATGGCGTGCTGAAAGCGGTTATGTCCAGCACCCGGATATACCAACGACGAAAGACCCAATTGGGTAATTCTTCTAAGTCTTTGGAAATAACGATGATTAATTAATTCAAGAACGAACGCATGGCGTATAGTCACAAATCCGTAAACCGGATCATTGATCATTTTGCGTTTTAACAT
>JANQWV010000050.1 GCA_030729695.1 Flavobacteriales bacterium
TATACCAGCTTTCACTTGTTCGGCTCAGACAAGAGTCTGTTCGGAGAACACTATACTTGAATCCAGAAAAACTTGTTATTTCCTAAACCCTGAAAATGATGTTAGAATTGAATATAAAGATTTTTCAACTTTGACTGTTTGTAGCGGATCGTATAGTAAAACCAAAAGAAAACTAACCATCTTTATAGAAAACCGTGTGATTCAAGTTTCTTCACCCCCTCCAAAGCAAACACCAACGGCATTTTATTTCCGAAATGCTTGACGCGGAATTTGCCGGGTTCGAATTCTTCGGCGTGCTTGAAACAGGCATAAGGAGAATAATCAAATTCTTGAAATTGAGTCAGCTGAAGGCCTTGTCCAAGAAGCGATGTAAGGACTTCGCTGGTGGAATGATTCCAATACGCACACGTGATTTCAATGTCGGAAGTGGGGTCGGCGTAAGTGCCGGTGCTGGTTTCGATGTCCGGTCCGGCATTGAAGTAATTGTATCCCAACGTTTGAAAGTCATTGTCGAACATCCACATGACCGGATGAAATTCAACGAAAATAAATTTGCCAGAAGGCTTCAAGAAATGAGAAACAACGTCCGCCCAACGATTTAAATCGGGCAACCAACCAATGGTACCGTAACTGGTGAACACGATGTCGAATTTTTTGTCGAGATGTTCCTTCAAATCATACACATTGCAACAAACGAATTCTGCATTCAAATTCATTTGTGTATTTAACTCTTTCGCTTTTTCAATGGCCGTGTCTGAAAGATCAACTCCCGTTACTTCAGCTCCCATGCGCGCTAGGGAGAGCGTGTCTTGCCCGAAGTGACATTGCAAATGCAAAATAGATTTACCGCGGATGTCGCCCAACAAATTCAATTCAATTTCATTCAATGAAGTTTTTCCATTTAGGAATTCTTCCAAAAAATAAAAATCAGATTTCATGTGAACAGCAACACGCTTGTTCCATGAGGTTCTATTCATTTCAAACAATTCACTCTGTTCCATTATCCAATGCGTTTAACAACACTCGCGCTTATTTTTTCGTAGAACTGATGCGGATGTTGCGTGCGCCAATTCACTTCGTTCAAATTTCCACCTGAAACGAAATATTGATCAATGTAAGCCTTTGAAAAATCTTCCAACACGTGATCTCTAAAATTCACCAAGGCAATCCAACCATCGTCATCGTTCACATCTTCAAACCACTCTTCGTAATAACAATCGTCGCTCGTGTGGAAATTCAACACATTTTCTCCAATGAAAATGAACTTCGTTATTCCTTCGTTAATCAAATGATCGGCGAACTCTCTCTTCAAAAACATAATGTCGTTGTACAACAAATCGTTCCATTCACCAATCAATTCAACTATCGCATAACCCTCGCCGTAGTGGGCGAAGAGGAGTTTCACGAACAGCGTTTGACTGCCAATGTTGTCCCACTGCGGATGAATATAAAAATCGTAAATCTTGTTGCTGAATTCGAATTCAGAATACTCCTGATTGTAAAACGGAGAAAGCTCATCTTCCTCAGCGCAATACAATCCCCTCCAATTATAATAAGGCTCTAACGTGTGCATGTTATTTTTTCAACGAATCAACGGCTAATCTAACGCTTCCTTCTTTCAACAAAAGTGCTTTCGCTTCTTCGGAATTCAACCCTGTTTCTTCCATCACCATGCGCGTTCCGCGATCGACCAATTTGTAGTTGGAAAGCTGCATGTCTACCATCTTGTTTCCTTTCACATGCCCGAGTTGAATGAAGGTGCATGTGGTAAGCATGTTCAGCACGAGCTTCTGTGCGGTTCCACTTTTTAATCTTGTACTTCCTGTTACAAACTCAGGTCCCACAACCACTTCAACAGGGAATTTCGAAACAGCCGCAACAGCAGATCCAGCGTTGCAAACCACACATCCGGTTGAAATGCCTTCTTCGTTGCATTTCTTCAACGCACCAATAACGTATGGCGTTCTTCCCGACGCAGCAATTCCAACCACCACATCATTTTTATTTATGTTGAAAGTCTGAAGGTCTTTCCAGCCTTGTTCTTCATCGTCTTCAGCGAATTCAACTGCTTTGCGAATGGCGCCGTCGCCTCCTGCAATTATTCCTATTACACGTCCGAAGTCTACTCCGAAAGTGGGCGGACATTCAGATGCGTCAACAATACCGAGCCTTCCGCTGGTGCCTGCGCCCATGTAAAAAAGTCTTCCGCCTTGTTTCATTTTCGAAACAATTTCAGCAATCAAATTTTCAATTTGTGGAAGCGAAGCAGCCACGGCCTCAGGAACAGAGCGGTCCTCTTGATTCATTCCGAGTAATAATTCAGAGATGCTTTTGTTTTCTAGGTTATTGTGATGGCTTGCAGATTCGGTTGTTGACATGGTAAATGTTTTTCACAACGAAGGTAAGAAAGGTGTTCACAACCCGTTTCATTTGAATGAAATCTTACAAGGTCATTGTCTATTTTCGAAAGTGTAAAATGCAAATGATATGAAGAAAATTTTTTGGTTAATGCTGGTGCTCTTCACTGCGGTGACGGTCAATGCACAAACAGATTCGACCATTACGGGCGATGTAGATGTTGCTGCTAACGCGGCGAAGATGTTAAGTGCAGAGCACGAGTACATCAAAGGCAACATGCGCGGTGCCATTACCATTTATCGCGAGGTGTTGGCCAATGACCCTATGAACTACAAAGCGCAGTTGGGTGAAGCAGAGTGTTATTACAATTTGAAGAAATATCCAGATGCATTTAAGTCGTTGGATAAGGCCGTAAAGATCAAAGGAACACGCACCAAAGAATTGACGTTGTTCTATGCAAAGTGTTACCACAGAACGGGAGATTTAGATCGCGCTATTTCTGAATACCAAGCGTATTTGAAATTAGAGAAGCCGAAGACATACGAGGCAGATGAAGCGAACAAATTCATTCGCGAGTGTGAATTTGCAAAACGCAAAATAGAAAAGCCAGTAGACGTAACCATCTCTAACCTTGGTGGCGCTATCAATACACGTTTGGAAGAGTATGCTCCAAGTATCACTGCCGACGGTAAACTAATGGTGTTTACTTCACGTCGTGACAATACCACTTCTCCGCCAGAGCGCATGGGTAAGAACATCGACGAGAAAGGAGATTTCAAATTCTATGAAGATATTTATTACAGCGTTATAGATTCTGTAACTGGCGAGTGGGGCGACTGCGAGAAGTTACCTGGTTCTGTGAATACGAATTATCACGATGCTGTTTTAAGCATTGTTCCAGATGGATCTATGATCTATGTCTATAAAAACGACGGAGACAATGCAGGTGATATTTTCTTCTCGAAAAAAGGTGAAACCAAATGGCGTGAGGCCGAGCGTTTGCCTAAGTCAATCAATACAACGTTCTTCGAAGGAAGTGTCTCCCAGACTGCCGATGGAAAGAAATTGTATTTTGTTAGTGAGCGCATGGATGGAATGGGAAGAGGTGATATTTATGTTTCTGAAAAGAATGGCGCCGCCTGGGGCAAGCCGAAAAACATGGGGCCGGTAATCAACACTCCGTACGATGAGAAGTTCGTGTTTATTCATCCAAATGGAAAGACGCTCTTCTTCGCTTCAGCAGGACATTTGGGAATGGGTAGTTACGATATTTTCAAGACTGAATTGGTGAACGGTGTTTGGTCGAAGCCTATCAACTTGGGTTATCCGATTAACACCGTGAACGAAGAGTCTACGTTCTCGTTAACCTCTGATAACAAGTATATGTACATTGCTGCGGAGTATGCCGATTCATACGGAGATCGTGACATATACAAAATAGATGTTTCGCGTTACTCATTGATGAGCGATGGTTATGAGAAGAGTGTGTATGCACAATTAATTGCAATTGTATTGGACGTAAATGGAAAGGCGAGCAAAGGTGTGAATGTAAAAGTGGAAGATTTGGATACGGGAGAAATTCTAACCGGTGAAACCGACAAAGCGGGCTACTGCCGTGTGAATGTTCAAGGCGGAAAAACCTATGTTGTAACTGCTGAGAAAGACGGAAAGAAATTCTCTGAAGAGGTAACCATTGAAATGAAGAACAGCGGCGAGACCGTTCGTAAATGGGAAATTAGACTTTAATTCCCGAGTTGCTTGAATTGCGAAGTGAAGGATTTCAAATCCTTCCACCAAGAATAATCTTTTGCGTAGATGGCGTTCATTTGTTGGACTCCATCTTCGTTTAGTACCAATGCGTTTTTATTCGGAGTTAAAATTCCAGCTTTTATTTTCGGAAGTTGACTTGCGAATTCAGTGCTGACCTTTCCATAACCCACCCACGATTTTCTTCCAACTAAAACATGCAATGCATTCATGAAAGTTGCAAGTGGTTTTAAAGTGAAAAGAACCGATGGAAAAAGAACAAGTAGAACGAACGAACTCACAAAGTCGAAGGCTCTTTTTTGGCGCTTGTTCAGTGTGTTGGAAATAGAGTTTACGGCTACAAAGAAGCCTTCTGTAGCGCTTTGTATATGCTGACTTCCGATGATGAACAAACTTTCGGGCGGTGCAATTTTAAATTCAAGTTGAAGGGAAGAGAGCGTCCCCATTTCTGAAATAATTTCACTGCTGCTTAAATCTTTCGCGCAGAAAATAACTTCTTGAATTTTGTGAATGCGAACGTATTCGAACAACGAAAGGCTTCGTGCTTTCGCCGCATTCATTTGTTCGAAGGAAGCGATTGGATAATCGATCTGGTGCAAGAATGTTTGAACACGCGTTCCTTCATCTTCAGATCCAACCAAAAGAATTCTCTTTTTCGGATTGCCTTGCCAATTCCATTTACCCGATACAAACTTGCTGTAAAGCGCATGAATAAGGGGAAGCGAGAGAATGGCAAAAAGAGAACTTAAAAGAATAACGATTCTTGAAAAACGAATCGTCTCTGGAAGAAGTGAATAAATAAGCAACGTAATAACTGCAACAAGAAGAATGGGTTTCAATGTTCGTTGCGGAAACACAGGCTTGTCGTAAGCGCCGTTCAACCAATTTCCAATGAGCGTAAATGCGGTAATCACGCTGGCAGTAACAAGCATGAGCGTGCCATCGAAGTTCTTCGATTGCCATTGCGAATAGTGATCTGCGAAGGTGTAAATGCCGAGACTTAAAACTGCAGCATCTGCCAAAGGAAGAACGCTGGTTGAAATAATGCGCGACACAATCGAAACGGAAGCACGCATCCACACGGCCATCTGAATGAAGAACGAAAACCATTTCGCATGCGATGCCGAAAAATGTTTGCGCGCAAAAATGATCATGGCATTGTAGAACACATACACGTAATTCAAACTGCCTTTCTTCGTGCTTTCACCTTTGTAGTGAATAATGCTTGTTTCAGGAAAGAAGTAATTTTTCCATCCACCTTGAATAATGCGCCAGCTCAAGTCAATGTCTTCTCCATACATGAAGAACGCTTCATCCAACAGCCCTACTTCATCGAGTGCTTTTTTCCGCATGAACATAAATGCTCCTGCCAGAATTTCGATCTCGCACGTTTCATCATAACTCAAATGTCCGAGGTAATAGCGATTGAATTTTTTGCTCTTTGGGAACAACTTAGAGATCCCGAATATCTTGTAGAAACTGGTTTCCGGAGTAGGCAGTCCGCGTTTCGATTCCGGAAGTAAAATTCCTTTTCCGTCGACCATGGTGACGCCCAGTCCGCCTGCTTCCGGATGTGCATCCATGAAGTCGAGGACTTTCGAAAACGTATCTTCTTTGACAACGGTATCTGGATTCAGCAACAAGATGTATTCGCCTTTGGCAATGCGCATACCTTGGTTGTTTGCCTTAGAGAATCCGGTGTTGTCTTTGTTGGCTATTAAATGAACCCAAGGGAATTTCTCGAGTACCATTTCATTCGAACCGTCAACGCTGTTGTTGTCAACCACAATAACTTCAACTTCAATTCCGCGCATAGCAGCGTGAACAGAAGCGAGGCATTGTTCAAGGAAATACTTGACGTTGTAGTTGACAATGATGACGGTTAAACGCATTCGGCTAAGATACAATATCAAGAGTTTGCTTTTCCGTATGGAACGCGCTGTTGCAAACTTCTTCCCAATGTAATTTCATCGGTGTACTCCAACTCTGCACCAACCGCAATCCCGCGCGCAATGGAGGTGATGGAAACAGGAAGTGCTTGAAGTTTTTTGGAAATGTAAAACGCAGTTGTTTCTCCTTCCATAGTCGCATTAAACGCGAAAATAATTTCAGTCACGTGATCACGCTCGCAGCGTTCAATGAGACTTTGAACGGTTAAGTCCGAAGGACCAATTCCGTCCATAGGGGAGATAAGTCCGCCTAAGACATGATACAATCCATGAAACTGCGAAGTGCCTTCCACCGCCATCACATCGCGAATGTCGGCGACCACACAAACCGTTTGCTTGTCTCTTCTGTCGTTGGCGCAAATGCCGCAAAGCAGATCGTCTGAAAGGTTGTGACAATTCGTACAGAATTGAACATGTTGTTTCATGAGTTGAAAGGAAGAAGAGAAGCGTTCCACTTCATCGTTCGAACGGCGCAGAAGATCTAGCACCAAACGAAGCGCAGTCTTGCGTCCAATGCCCGGTAAGGAAGACATTTGGTCAACGGCTGCTTCAATCCATTTCGAACTCGAATTCATAGCAGCGAAATTACATGCTGTTGTTCGAAACCTTTTGAATAAACAAAAAGACTTTTCAAAAAAATCGATTAATTGCAAAGAAAAAGACCATGTCTCCTCTAGTAATTGCATCTGTTCTGATTGTCTACTTCATTGCGCTTTTCGCGGTGGC
Source organism: Flavobacteriales bacterium (assembly GCA_030729695.1). Taxonomy (GTDB): domain Bacteria; phylum Bacteroidota; class Bacteroidia; order Flavobacteriales_D; family Sanyastnellaceae; genus CAIZGX01. Next base: position 6,801 of record JANQWV010000050.1, read on the forward strand.
AGTTGTGACATCTAAAAAGGCCGACAACGCTTCATTCTTCAAGGCGAATAAAAGTGCTTCTTGGGTATTGGTGGCGTTCGGAATGATAGGCACTTCGCTTTCAGGAGTGACCTTTGTTTCAGTGCCCGGAACGGTGAGCGTAGCGGGAATGCAGTATTTCATGATGGCGCTCGGATTTTTCGCAGGTTACTTCGTGGTGGCTTATGTCTTGTTGCCGCTGTATTACAAATTGAATTTGACTTCCATCTACTCGTATTTGGAACAACGCTTTGGTTCTCCGGCTTATGAGCTCGGCGCCTTGTTTTTTATTCTTTCACGAACAGTAGGCGCCTCGCTTCGCCTGTTCTTAGTGGTGAACGTTATTCAATTTATAATCATGGATGCGCTGGGAATTCCGTTTGCTGTGACTGCTGGAATTACACTGCTCATGATTTTAGCATACACCTACAACGGCGGAGTGAAGACGATTGTGTGGACAGACACCCTTCAAACATTTTTTATGTTGTCGGCTTTGGTGGGTTGTGTGATTTATATTTTGAATCAGCTCGGTGGCTGGGATGCCGCATGGCAAGCCATTTCAAGCACGAAGGCGACAAGCGGATTGGATTTGGCCTATGTGTTTAACGGCGATGTCTTGCACAAGAAGTATTTCTTGAAACAGTTTTTGGGCGGGGCATTCATTACGATTGCCATGACCGGATTGGATCAGGAAATGATGCAGAAGAACATCAGTGTTTCGAATTTAAGAGACTCGCAGCGCAACATGATTTCGTTCAGTGCGGTGATGGTGATAGTAGTTGGAATGTTCTTGTTTTTAGGTGCGTTGCTCTTCGTTTACATGCAGCAGTTTCAGTTGGAAAAAGCATATACGGGTGACGCCATTTTCCCGACGATGGTTATGCAGCATATGCCTCCGATTATGGGGCTGTTGTTTATAGTAGGATTGGTGAGTGCGCTGTTTCCTTCGGCAGACGGGGCTATTACGGCATTGACGTCTTCGTTTTGCATTGACTTGCTTCGCTTTTCGAAGATGGATAAAAGTGAAGAAGAGAAAGCGAAGATTCGCAAGCGCGTGCATTTGGCGTTTACGGTTTTGTTCTTTTTCATCGTTCTTTATTTCCGTTGGTTGAATGAAAAGACGATTGTCGATCTGCTCATGGATTTGGCCGGATACACCTACGGACCCTTGCTTGGCTTGTTTGCCTTCGGCATACTTACGCAACGCGTATTGATAGGCAGCAAATGGAATGTGGTGGTGATATGTTTGCTCTCTCCGGTGCTGACTTATTTGCTTGCCTTGAATAGTAAGGCGTGGTTCTTCGGCTACGAAATGGGAGCAGAGAATCTTATTGTGAATGGTGCTATAACGTTCGGCTTACTATACTTGCGAAGCACCTTCCGCGGAGCGGACCTTTCGTAGAATCTTGCTTCGCATCTTTCGAAGAATCTTGCTTCGCACCTTTCACTTCGTGAATCAAATGCATTTGAAATAATCAAATGGCTCTTTGCAATCTTCGCATTTGTAGAGCGATTTGCAGGCGGTGCTTCCGAATTGAGAGACCATAGCGGTTTGCGAAGATTTGCAACGCGGGCAGCGCACATCGCGCAGTTTACCCATGAGAAGGTTTTTATCTGCGCTGCCCTTTTGCGGCGGCGCAATGCCATATGCTTCCAACTTAACACGTGCTTCTTCGGTCATCCAGTCTGTTGTCCAGGCTGGAGAAAGAATCGTCTTCACATCGAAATTTTCAACGTGCAATTCCACCAACATTTCGCGAACGTCTTGCTCTATGGCATGCATCGCCGGGCAACCCGAATAGGTTGGTGTAATTAAAACAATAACTTTGTTGTCTTCAAGCTGAACATCGCGCACAATGCCCATTTCAACCACATTTAAGACGGGAATCTCGGGGTCTTCCACTTCTTTGAGAAACTCCCAAATTTCTTGAATCGAGTAACTCATTTTACCACTTTGAATTCGGGTAGGTTCTTTGAAGAAACTGCATTTCGCTCAACAGATGACCCAAATGCTCGGTGTGCTTTCCTTCGCGTCCGCCTTTGTGCATCCATCCTGAAACAGGCATTTGCAGAGTGGCTTCATTCAAAGTTGCTTGAACATTTTCCATCCAAGTTTGATGGAGGCTTTCAACGTTTGGACAAATGCCCGTTGCTGAAAGATCGGTATCGTTTGTATTTGGAATAAACCATTCACCAGTGTAACTCCAAATGTTGTTAACTGCTTTTTGAATTCGTGCATGACTTTCTTCCGTTCCGTCGCCCATGCGCAAAACCCAGTCGCGGCCGTGTTGCAAGTGGTAACGAACTTCTTTCACAGACTTCAATGCAAATTCTTGAAGGAAGGTGTTACTCGATTTAGAAAGTTCAATGAGATATAAGTGGTACCATTCCGAATACAAATACTGACGTGCAATGGTAAAGGCGTAGTCTCCGTTTGGAAGTTCCAACGCCAAGAAATTTTTGTAATCCCATGCATCGCGAAGGAATGCCCAGTCGTCTTCTGTTTTGGTATCTCCGCTCGCTTCTGCTAAATGCTTGAAAAGTAACGTTGCCTGACCAATGTAATCCAACGCCATATTGCTTAATGCAATGTCTTCTTCCAACACAGGTCCGTGGCCGCACCATTCCGAAAGGCGCTGTCCGAGTATAAGGTTGTTGTCTGCTAAATGCAGCGCTAATGCTTCTTCTTTCTTCATGATTACATGTGTCCGATTTCGTCAGGGATGTCGTAAAATGTTGGGTGACGATAAACTTTGTCGTTTGCTGGATCGAACATAGCGTCTTTGTCTGCCGGAGCAGAGGCTGTGATTTCAGAACTTGGAACTACCCATATGCTAACGCCTTCCATGCGACGCGTGTAAACGTCACGTGCATTTTCGATTGCCATTTTAGCATCTGCTGCATGTAAACTTCCAACGTGTTTGTGCGCTAATCCGCTTTTGCTGCGGATGAATATTTCCCATAAGGGCCAGTTCGACTTACTCATAATTTCTAATTCTTGCAACGAATTTAATCCGATTCGCGTGTACAAAAATCAGTTTCCATAATAATTCTATATTTGTGAGGAAAATCATCACCCCAATTCTATGTCGAATCTTTCTGTAGCCGAGTTCCAACAAGTGTTTCCCGATATCTACGAGCGTAGCACGGTAGAGGTTATTTTAGAAACAGCCAAGTTGAAAAAACTGCGCGCCGATGATTGGATGGTAGACATTGGAGATCCGATTGTGTATATGCCATTATTGTTGAAGGGACAATTACGTATTCTTCGTGAAGATGAAGAAGGGCATGAGTTGTTGCTCTATTACATTCGTCCAGGTGAAACGTGCGCTATGTCGCTTACTTGCTGCAGCGGAAACGCGGTGAGCAATGTTCGCGCTGTAGCAGAAGAAGACACCGAGTTGTTGCTTTTGCCCATTCAGATTATTGATGAATGGACCACGAAGTATCCTTCCTTCAAATCATTTATTCTTAAAACCTATCAGAAGAGATTCGAAGAATTGCTGAATACCATTGATAGTATTGCCTTTCATAACCTCGATGATCGCTTGTCGCAATTGCTGAAGCAGAAATCAGAGAAGGAGGGAAGTGAACTGAAAACCACACACCAAGAATTAGCAAACCAATTGAATTCTTCCCGCGAAGTTATTTCCCGTTTGCTCAAGCAAATGGAGCGAAAAGGAAAAATTCAAATGGGAAGAAACAAGATTACTCTTTTATAATTCTTTGCGTTACGTTTCCGTCTTTGCTTGTTAGTTTAACCAAATACATTCCAGCTGGAAGGCTTGATAAATCAAGTGTTTTCTTTTTGCTGAGGAATGCGTCTTCCAAAACTGTTTGTCCGGAAATTGTCATCACAGTCAGTTCTTTTCTTCCACCTAAATCTGCATTGATTTGAATAAAACCGGTCGTTGGATTCGGGAATATTTCAATTTGTTCCATTAATTCATTCACACCAACTCCGCATTCACCCGCGGTGTAATGCACTATGCCGTGGAAATAGATTGCTTCGCAAGAATTTCCATAAGTGACACCGTCACAACCACAAACTGGATCGTAAATCGTTAAGCAACCAATGTTTGGATTTATGAGTGAAGAATCCACGCAGACTCCTGAGGACGCACAATTGCTGAGGCATTCTTCGAGTGTACTATAGAATGAAGTTGAGTAATCAATGTTTCCTACAATGTATCCGCATCCGCTATAACCCGAGCATGAAGTTCCGTTTGAGGCAAACCCCATGAACATATCACACATGCCGAAATCTACAGCAGATACATCGCTACATGCTGGAGCTTGTTCATTACAAACTCCATCTGTGTAACTGAGGACACCACCGTAGTATGTGGCTTCACACGCATTGGAATAAGTCACATTGTTACATCCACAAACAGGCAACCAAATCATGGGGCAGAGGGTGGTTGGGTCAATCAATGTTGAATCAACACATTCCAAAATAACGACGGTATCTCCTAGGCATTGGCTATTGCATGCATATGTTGAAGTGAAGAATCCAGCCGTGTAGTCTATTCCATCTGTACCAATGTATCCGCAACCGCTCAGCGAAACACAACCGCTGTCGGTAAGAGCTATTCCCAAGGGCATAGCGCATTCACCGAATCCTACACCTGCCGGAATGGGAAGGCACGGAGAAGTAGTGCACTCTCCGTCGGTCCAAGCGGTAACTCCGCCGTAATTCACCGCTTCGCAAGAATTGGAATAGGTGTTTCCATCACACCCGCATACGGGAGCCCAGATCGCAGGGCAAATAGCGTTCAGATTTATAAGTGATTGGTCTATGCATTGAGCAGATCCGAGAAAGGAAGAGATCGAAAAAAGAAGTGCGAAAATGTGTTTCATGATACAGAGATAAACTGCTGGGGTAAAAGGTTGTTTGAGTTGAAAAATAAAAGCCCTTTCGGGCTTTTACATATTAGTCTTCGTCTTCGTCCGAATCATCATTGTCGTCTGCAATGTCGTCGTCGTTGTCATTGTCATCATCATCGTTGTCATCGTCATTCGAGTCGTCATCTGATTTGAATCCATCAATGTCATTCAAATTCAAACCGTCGTCATTTCCTTCTTCCTCATCGACCTTCATATTCTTGTCAATCTTGAACAAGTAAATGGTGTCTTCCGTTCGGATTTCAAGAGCTTTAATAAATTCACCTTTTGGAGTGGTGAAAGAAACTAAATGTTCATTTTCGAAACCGTTCGGATAAGCAGCTTCAATCAATGCAGCATGCTCGTCAGTAATGCTGTTGTAATCTTTAATAACGCGTTTCATAATTCAAAAAAACCCCTTAGTGATTTAATAGCCAAGCAAAAATAAGAGGAGCAACAATTGTCGCATCACTTTCAATAATAAATTTAGGAGTGTTAATGTCTAATTTACCCCAAGTAATTTTTTCGTTTGGAACTGCACCGCTATACGATCCGTAACTGGTGGTGCTGTCTGAAATCTGACAGAAATAACCCCAGAATGGAATGTCGTGCATTTCCATATCTTGATAGAGCATAGGCACCACACAAATTGGGAAGTCACCTGCAATACCTCCACCGATTTGGAAGAATCCAACCCCTTTTCCACCTGAGTTCTTGGTGTACCAATCTGCTAACCACATCATGTATTCAATACCGCTCTTCATAGTGGTAGGCTGAATTTCACCTTTGATGCAATAGCTAGCGAAAATATTTCCCATGGTGCTATCTTCCCATCCTGGACAAATGATTGGAAGGTTGCGCTCTGCAGCAGCAATCATCCAAGAGTTCTTCGGGTCAATTTGGTAGTATTGTTCCAATACACCGCTCAAGATCATTTTGTACATGAACTCATGCGGGAAAAAACGCTCGCCTTTCGCTTGCGCATCTGCCCAAAGTGCATGAATGTGTTTTTGCAATCTTCTGAATGCTTCTTCTTCCGGGATACAAGTGTCAGTAACACGGTTCAATCCACGCTCCAACAAACCCCATTCTTCTTGCGGGGTTAAATCGCGGTAATTCGGAACACGCTCGTAATGATCATGAGCCACAAGGTTCATAAGATCTTCCTCGAGGTTCGCACCGGTGCAAGAGATGATGTCAACCTTCCCAGCGCGAATCATTTCCGCCAAAGAAATTCCTAACTCTGCAGTAGACATAGCTCCTGCTAGAGTGATCATCATTTTGCCACCTTCTGTTAAGTGTGCTTCGTAACCTTTGGCTGCGTCAACCAAAGCCGCAGAGTTGAAGTGCAAATAATTGCTCTCCATGAACTCACGCATTGTAGAATATTTTCCCATAATGTTCGCGAAATTCGAACATCAATTCGAATTTTCAATAAAAAGTTTGTGATTTTTTTTTAGGGTAAGAATGTTGAAAGAAAAACGAGCGATTACCCCTTCGCTTTTTCAGTGCGTTCATTCACCAATTTGACAATATGACGAATGGTTCTACGCTTAATCAAACGCTCCAATTCTTTGTCTGTTCCTTCAATAACAAGAAACTGAAACTTGAACTTGATGAACTCTCCAGCAATAGAAACAACCTTCAAATTGTACGACCCTGGTTTTATGAAGGAATGAAATTCTTTCATTCCTTCAATGATTTCGCTCTCGAATTCAACAACGTCTTTTACTGCAAGTGTGTCAATTTCGAAATCAAGACTTGTTTTTTTGATTTTCCTTCTTGTGTAGTTTACAATATCTGAACTGAAAACAACACTATTTGGAATGTAGATCAAGTCATCGTCTTCGTTCAAGAGATGCACACTCGAAAGGGTAATGTCCTGAATTTTTCCTTTATGCGCGCCAATTGAAACCTCGTCTCCAATGTTCACCACGCGGGCAAAGGTCATATACATGCCATTGATGAAATTCGAGATGTAGTCCTTCGCAATTAAGACAATTGCTGCCGCAAGAAGTGATAAGGTAGTGAGCGCTTTTTCTAATGAGATGTTTAGAATTGCTAAGAGCAAGAGCCCAGCATACAAGGCGAATAGCACTTTCTTAATGTGTCCAATGCCGTACAAGAAGTTGTCGCGTCTTCCGACTAATTCAGAGCGGTAGAACAATACAACAACCTGATGAATGATATCGGTGATTAAAACCGTAATGGCAATTCGGAATACAGACTCGGCCATGTATGTAACATATGGAATGTGCTTTACAAATTCGATGATGCCGTTTTTGTATGAGAATGCCGATGTTATTAAAATAAGTACAACAGCAAGATGAATACTTGAATTCCGTTTAATCATTGTAATAACCTAATATTTCTAAGATGTCTTTCGGTTTTTGTTCAGGAGCAAACTCTTTGTATTTAACTTTTCCTTTCGCGTCGCGATCAATAAGAATATGTCTTGGCTGAGGAACGAGGCAGTGGTGAATTCCACCAAAACCACCGAGGGTATCTTGATAAGCACCTGTGTTGAAGAAGCCGATGTACTGGTCTTGATCTGGATAAAATCTTGGCAAGTATATCGCATTCGTGTGCTGTTCCGAGTTGTAATAGTCATCTGAATCGCACGTCAATCCACCCAAGAAAACACGCTCATACACTTCGTCCCAATTGTTCAAAGGAAGCATGATGAAGCGCTTGTTAATCGCCCAAGTGTCTGGCAATGTAGTCATGAACGAAGAGTCAATCATGTTCCACTTTTCACGATCGTTCTGTTCTTTTTGATAAAGAATTTTGTAGATCGCTCCGCCGCTTTCACCAACAGTGAAAGAACCGAATTCTGTGAAAATATTTGGAACTGGAACCCCTGCATCTTCGCAAGCCGCTTTAATCTGACGAAGAATTTCGGTAACCATGTATTGGTAATCGAAACTGAAAGCGATAGACGTTTTGATTGGGAAGCCACCACCGATGTTCAAGCTGTCGAGGGTTGGACAAATCTCACGCAATTCGCAATACACTTTCAAACACTTCACCAACTCATTCCAATAGTAAGCGGTGTCTTTAATTCCGCTATTGATGAAGAAGTGAAGCATCTTCAATTTCAAATTCGGATCGTCGTGAATGACTTTCTTGTAGAACTTCGTGATGTTCTTGTAACCGATACCCAATCGCGAAGTGTAGAACTCGAACTTCGGTTCTTCTTCGCTGGCGATACGAATGCCAATGTTTAAAGGTGATGTAGCCTTTTCTTTGAAAACATTCAGCTCATATGCGTTGTCGATTACCGGAATAATGTTTTCAAATCCACTTTCTTTCAAATCTAAAATGCGCTGCACATATTCTTCCTTCTTGAATCCGTTGCACACTATCGTTTGCTCTTTCGTGATTTTCTTCAACGTGTACAAACGCTTGATCAAATCAATGTCGTAAGCCGAAGAGGTTTCCAAATGAACTTTGTTCTTCAACACTTCTTCCAATACATATCTGAAGTGAGAGCTCTTCGTGCAATAGCAATAGTGGTATTCACCTTCGTAACCCACTTCTTGCTTTCCTTTGTCGAACCATTCTTTCGCGCGATTGATGTTCTCGGTAATTTTAGGTAGATAAGTGAATTTTAAAGGAGACCCGAATTTCTTCACCAATTCCATCATAGGAATTCCGTGAAAAACCAATTCGTCATTTTCCATTTGAAATTCTTCCTGAGGCCATTCAAATGTTTGGTCAATTAAATCTTTGTACTTCGTCTTCATTAGTCGATACCGCGCTTAATATTTTTTGCAATTTTAGTGTGTAAATGCTCACGCAGGCGCATTTTCTAGCCATTTCTTTCGTTAATCGCTTTTAACAACAAGCAAAGGTCCTTTATGTTGTCCCTTCGTGTGAAGATACACTCAACATTTCAATCTGAATAAATTTTAATGAAGGCTTATTCCGCTTGAGACTTTCAGGTCATCTTCGTATCAATGGAAAACTCGAAACACGTTCACCTCATTGCTATTGGCGGAAGCGCCATGCACAACATGGCCATTGCGCTTCATAGAAAAGGATATTTGGTTACCGGAAGCGACGATGAGATTTTCGAGCCGAGTAAAACGCGCTTGAATAACCTGGGTTTATTGCCAAACGAAATGGGGTGGAACGCAGATCGCATTCATGAAGGAATTGAAGCGGTCATTGTTGGAATGCACGCGCGCATTGACAATCCAGAGCTCATTCGTGCGCAAGAATTGGGGTTGAAAATTTATTCATATCCAGAGTATATCTACGAACAGTCAAAAGACAAGATTCGTGTGGTTATAGGTGGAAGCCACGGCAAGACCAGTATCACCAGCATGATTCTGCACGTCTTGAATGCATTGGGAAAGAACGTGGATTACATGGTGGGCGCGCAGTTGGCGGGATTCGATTGTATGGTGAAGTTCACCGAAGAGGCAAAGATTTCGATTATTGAAGGAGACGAGTACTTGTCTTCACCAACCGATTTACGTCCGAAGTTTCACTTGTACCATCCAACCATTGCGGTCATGAGCGGCATTGCGTGGGATCACATTAATGTGTTTCCAACCTTCGAAAACTACGTGAAGCAATTCGAAATTTTTGTGGAAAAGATTGTTCCGAATGGAACGCTCATCTATTGCGAGTTAGACGAGGAAGTGAAGAAGGTTTGCGAAAGCGCAAGACAAGATATTTTACGAAAGCCTTACGGGACATTCGATCACGAAGTGCGCAACGGCGTTACGTTTATTCGTCACAACGGGACAGAGACAGCCATTGAAATATTTGGAAATCACAACCTTCAAAATTTGAACGCGGCCTTCTTTGTTTGCGAAAGTTTAGGTGTGAACGCGGGTGAATTCCTTCGCGCTATTTCATCGTTCACCGGTGCAGCGAAAAGGTTGGAGTTGGTTGGAAGAAACGAGCACTCGGCGTGCTACAAAGATTTCGCGCATTCTCCTTCCAAATTAAAAGCAACAACAAATGCATTGAAGGAACAATTTCCAAATAGAAAATTAATCGCGTGCATGGAACTGCATACGTTTTCAAGTTTGAATAAAAACTTTTTAAGTCAGTACGAAGGCGCAATGGCTGCGGCCGATGAAGCATTTGTGTACTTCAACACACATACACTCGAACACAAAAAACTTCCTCCTATTTCAACGGAAGAAGTGGCGCAAGCCTTCGCTTCGAAGAATGTAAAGGTCATTAACGATTCCAAAGTATTATTGAAAATTTTGTTGGAAATGAATTGGGGAAACGCCAATTTGTTGTTGATGTCTTCAGGAAATTTCGACGGCTTAGATTACCAAGATATTTGGAATAAAATGCACGCTTGATATTAGGATAATCCAACATCGAGTAGCATCATGACAATGAATCCACCAATGAGTCCCAGCGTGGCCACATCGGTGTATTTGTCTTGTTGCGTTTCCGGAATTACTTCTTCCACAACAACATAAATCATGGCACCTGCGGCGAACGCCAATGCATAAGGCAACACCGCGTGCATTTGAATAACGGCTAGCGCACCTATGACACCAGCAATGGGTTCAACGATTGCTGAAAGTTGTCCGTACCAAAAGCTCTTTTTACGCGTAAGTCCCATTCTTCTAAGTGGAAAAGAAACCGCAATTCCTTCCGGGAAATTTTGCAGTCCAATACCAATGGCCAATGCAACAGCCCCGCCAATGCTGGCTTCTGGAAGTCCTGCGGCCACGCCACCGAACAACACCCCAACAGCCAATCCTTCCGGAATGTTGTGAAGCGTAATGGCCAAAACCAACAGCATGGTTTTATTCAATTTGGTTTGAACACCTTCGGTTTTTTCTTGCGGAAAATTCAAGTGTAAGTGTGGAAGGAATTTGTCTAATGCAAATAAGAACAATGCTCCTGAGCCAAAACCTATCGCTGCTGGAAAGGCTTTTGTGAATCCTTCTCCCGGACTCATTTCAATGGCCGGGGCTAGCAATGACCAAAAACTTGCGGCAATCATTACACCGCCTGTAAATCCTAGCATTCCGTCGAGTGCTCTTCGATTTAAATCTTTTACAACGAAGACCAATGAAGCGCCCAGCGCTGTAACTAACCAAGTAAATGTTGTTGCAATCAGAGCGGCATAAACATACCCATAGGGACCGCCTGTTTCAACCAGATTTTGAAAGAAAGAGGTAATGCTGTTCATACTAACAAATGTAACTGAAATTTATTCGAACACGACCGAAGCGAAACTTGTTTTAGAAGCACGTGCTTTTGCCCATTTGTGAAAATCGAAGTAGGTGAAGAAAAGCGGATCAGTCTTTTTTACTTCGAGCAATTCACTTTCCAACCATCCCCACAATTCTTTGTCCTGAATACTCTTGCGCTTCTTGAGTGTTTCATTTATGAATTGAAGAATTTTCTTTTCCCCTTCAAATGCTTTGTTGCGCGTGATAAGGAAGCGTTGAACATTTCGAAGCGCATAAGGAATGTAACGATCGTTGTTCAATTCAATTTGAACAATTAAATTGAAAACTTGCGCTATGCATTGCAAATGCAGCAATTCATTGGAAGGCGTGCTTTGAAGGAAACGCTGAATGAATCGCTCAGACTCTTTGAATTCTTCTTGAATGAAACAAACCACGGCGCATTGAAACAAGACATGCGATGCACGAATGTCGAAATCACTTTCCGAACGAGTGAGATCTTCCTTGTGTTCTGCTATATAGGCGTATGCCGCTGCGTTGTTTTTTTGAAGTAGGAAAACGGTAAGCGCAGTGCTTCGAAGCAACCATTGATTTTCACTTCCAACAAAACACGATTCAAGTTGCGAGAGGTAATCAAATGCCGATTCGGCATTTTTCAATTGCGCAGAAATAACTGCTGCATTCGCAAGTGCATTGCGGAGGATGCTGGTGTTTTCGTTTCCTTTGACTTCGCAGGTTTTGAGAAGTTCAAGCAATTCCGTAATGCTACTCAAACTTTCTTTCGGTTTTCTAGCGCTCAACAACACCGCGCCTTTCAGTTGTAATAATTTAATTTGTGCCTCGAGAGAAATGGGGGTAATGGTGTCTATTTCATGAAGTAAATCCTCGTTGTGCGATTGCTCTTCGTTTTGTCTAGGCTGACCGTTGGTGTAGTAACCCGCAAACCACGACCACTTCATGAATGCAATTTCTTTTTCATTTTGAATGGAAGAAAGAACCGCTTTCATTTCTGAATAATTGCTGCTAAGCATTTCATAGCGCTCGTTCGCTGGAATATTCATGGATTCGAGTATGCGCTCTTTCCATTCGTTCAATTCAAGTTGAAGGGCAGAGAGCTCGTGCTTGCGTGCAATTTTTTGCGCCGAGTAAACCAATTTATCGGCTTGCTCAAACAGCTCACGCATATACAAAACCTCAATGCTTTGAAGCAGGCGCATAACCTCGGCGCGCGCAGTTGCTTTGTGATGGAAAGCGGCCAGTGTTTTAAGTAGCGTGTGGTAAAGTCTATTCTTCGCAATAGAAATGGAATCTGTGATGGGAGAACCTTTGAGAATCTTCAAGAGTTTCTCTTCGTCGTATTCGTTTAATTTTTCCATGGCATCGAAGAGCAAACGGTGTTGACCGTCTTCTGCCATGGGCTGTAAGCGGAAATAGCGCTTTTCTGATTTGCTTAAACTCTTGATTAGAACGAAGAGTGCGTCGGATGCAACATTTGCCATGGCGTTTCGATTTAAGGTTGACTACAAGTTCTAATTCTTTTTTGAATAAAAGACGCAGTCTTATTTTTCGGTATTCATTTCAAGAGTTTCGGTCATTCTCTGCGTATTTTTGGCAGGCTCACACTTTTATTGAGTGTGGGCAATACTACAACTAGAAATTCGTTCGAGCATTCGTGAAAAAAAATAGAGTAATTCAATTGTTGTTCATTCTTGCGATATGCACCGCGCATAACGCATTGGCTCAATTCAGCACGGGGACGTGGAGAGATCATCTTCCCTATGGAAATGTGATTGATGTGTGCTACGACGAGATTAACATGGTTTACGCCGCAACACCCTACGCCATTGTTAGTTACAACCCCGCAACATTCGAAGTAGAACGTTGGTCGAAGGTTAACCGCTTGAGCGATGTTGGAATTTCAGCAGTGGAATACGACGCCAACAGTGATGCTGTTATTGTTGGTTATTCAAATGGAAACTTGGATGTGTTGTTGGAAGACACGCAATTCAACATGCCCGATATTCGATTGAGCAATATCGTGGGCGATAAAAAGATCTATGATATTCTTCCCTACAACGGACTGTTGTATTTGAGCACAGGCTTTGGGGTGGTGGTGGTAGACGTTGCCGCTCGTGAAGTGCGTTCGACTTATTTCTTGGGTCCGAACGGACAGCAAGAAAAGGTGAACGATGTCCTTGTTTTGAACAATGAGATTTATGCAATTTCAGATTCCACAGTTCGAAAGGCGAATGTGAGCAATCCGTTTTTAGCCAACTTTCAAAACTGGAACACGGTTACCGACTGGCCAGGAAGTGGTGCTTATTCAGACGCAACGGAATTTGCTGGAAATCTTTTCGTTCACAGAGCCGAACAAACCAATGATAAAATCTACCGAAAAGATTTAACTACCGGAGTTTGGAGCGTCTTCTCTGAATTCGGAACCATGCGCTTTGGTAGAATTTGGAATTCAGATACCTACTTGTGCTTAGCGGGCGAATGGGCTGCGATTTGTTACGACGAATTGTTATACTTGGCCTACAACATTTCTGATTTAGAAGGACAAACCATTGCGCCTAATCTGGTGATTCGCGACATGCAGAACACGCTTTGGGTGGCAGACAAACAGAGAGGTATGGTTGGAAAAAAGGGTAACGGTCAAGAGTTGTCCATTAAGCCCGATGGCCCGGCCAGTGCGGAAGTTAGAAAATTGAATGCTTACAACCACAACCTGTGGGTTGCTCACGGAGGTATCTTTCCGTACGGCGGAAATTTATGGCGCAACGGAAATTACTCGGGTCGAGTGGGAGATCAATGGACAACCTACAGCCCAGGCGCAGGAGGCAATTCAACTCCCGGAGTTTCAGATATGGCCGATGTTGCCATTGATCCTTTCAACAACAATCGTGTTTTTTATGGTTCGTGGGAAGAAGGACTTATTCAACGCGCAACCGATGGAACGCTTACTTACTTCAATGTTGAAACGGGAAACAATCCCTTACAAGGTTCTGGATTTGCTTGGGCTCCCGGCTGGACCGGTGTTGGTGGAGTGGCTTTCGATCCGAACGGAGTGCTTTGGTTAACCAACAGCTATTCATCCAAACCCATTCAAGCGGTTGATCGTCAAGGAAATTTCATTGCGTATTCATGTGCGCCATTTGTGACGGACGATGACTGGTTGAAAGACATTATGCCAACGCGTGAAGGTTATATTTGGGCAATAGTTGCAGGAAGAGGAATTGTGGTGCGTGATCCGAACGGCACTGTTTCCAATGCTTCCGACGACGATATCACCTTCTTGTCTGAAGCCGAAGGCGCGGGCGGATTGGCCAATAAAGATGTGTATTGCATGATAGAAGATTTAGATGGGGAAATTTGGGTTGGAACGCTGCAAGGACTTTCGGTCTTCTATTCTCAATCGTCTTTGTTCTCGGAAGATCCGTTAGACGGTGAGCCAATCTTAATTACCCAAGACGGAAACGTTCAGAAATTGCTCGACACTGAAACCATTACCTGTATTGAAATTGACGGTGGAAATAGAAAGTGGGTGGGTACACGAAACAGCGGTGTCTATTTGTTTAGCGACGATGGGCTTCAACAGATAGAGCACTTCACGCAAGAGAACAGCCCACTTCCAACGAATACAATTTCAGACATTGCCATTAATCAAGACAACGGCGAAGTCTTCATTGCAACCGAAGAGGGAATGGTTTCCTATTTTTCAACGGCAACGAATTTCGATCAGGCAATGAGTAACGTTCGTGTATTTCCAAATCCAGTTCTTCCTGAATTTGATGGAAACATTACAGTAGACGGATTGGCCTACAACAGCAGTGTTCGTATTGCAGATGCTGCCGGAAACGTTGTGTTTCAAGGGCAAAGCGAGGGTGGACGTGTTTTCTGGAATGGAAAAACCACAGACGGACAACGTCCTGCTACGGGAATGTACTACGTCTACTGTTCCAATCCAGATGGAAAGAAAACAGAGACCTTACAGCTCACGTTTATTCATTAAGCCTTCGTCGTCACACACGCCTTCACAAAAGAGATGAAGAGTGGGTGAGGAGTCATAACGGTACTCTTGTATTCCGGATGGAATTGTGAGGCAACGAAGTACGGATGGTTTTCCAATTCAATAATTTCAACCAATCCACTTTTCGGATTTGTTCCTACCGCTTTCAATCCGGCTTTCTCGAACTTCTCCATGTAATCGTTGTTGAATTCAAAACGATGGCGGTGGCGTTCTTCGATGTTTATTTTTCCGTAAGCTTTTTGTGCTTTAGACCCTTTCTTCAGAGTACAAGGGTACGAGCCTAGACGCATGGTTCCGCCTTTGTTTACGATGCTCTTCTGTTCTTCCATAAGGCAGATAACAGGGTGCTTCGTATAGGCCTTCATCTCTGTGCTGTGGGAATCTTTCAAACCAAGGACATTGCGCGCGAATTCAATCGTAGCGATTTGCATTCCCAAACAAATTCCGAAAAACGGGATGTTGTTTTCGCGAACGAATTTGATGGCTTCAATTTTCCCGTCAATACCTCTTGATCCAAATCCGGGTGCAACAAGCACTCCGTCTAGTCCCGTTAGTTTCGCTTTAACATTTTTTGCATTCAATCCTTCCGAGTGAATCCATTCAATGTCAACTGCACATTCCAGTGTAGTTCCTGCATGAATGAACGCTTCAGCAATACTTTTGTATGCGTCTTTCAATTCAACATATTTACCTACCAACCCAATGCGTACGCGCTTTTTCGGGTGCTTTAATTTTTCTAAGAAGCTACTCCATTTCTTAAGATCTGGTTTCTTCTTCGGAGCCAATCCCAATTTGCGAAGAGCTACTTCATCGAGTTTCTCTTGTTGCATAAGCAATGGAACATAGTAGATGGTATCTGCATCAATGCTCTGAATAACCGCATCTTGAGATACATTACAGAACTTGGCAATTTTATTTCGAAGAATAGGCGAGAGCTCGTGCTCTGTTCTGCAAACGAGAATGTCGGGTTGAACGCCGTTTTCCAACAACATTTTCACGCTGTGTTGTGTTGGCTTCGTTTTCAATTCACCGGCTGCCGCCAAGTAAGGAACGAGGGTCAAGTGAATGTTAATGCAATCGTCTTCGTATTCCCACATCAATTGACGAACAGACTCTACGTATGGAAGCGATTCAATGTCGCCAACCGTTCCACCAATTTCAGTAATCACCACATCGTAATCGTGCGCGTTCCCTAAAAGTTGAATGCAACGCTTAATCTCGTCGGTAATGTGCGGAATAATTTGAACCGTCTTTCCCAAGTATTCGCCACGACGTTCTTTGTCGATAACGCTTTGGTAGATTCTGCCTGTTGTAATGTTATTGGCTTGAGACGTTGGAATATCTAGGAAGCGCTCGTAGTGGCCCAAATCGAGGTCGGTCTCTGCACCGTCTTCGGTTACATAACATTCTCCGTGTTCATACGGATTCAGTGTTCCTGGATCAATGTTTATGTATGGATCTAGCTTCTGAATGGTTACAGAATAGCCTCTTGCTTGAAGAAGTTTAGCTAATGATGCTGAGATGATTCCTTTACCCAGAGAACTGGTTACTCCGCCGGTTACGAAGATATATTTGGAACGTTTTGAGGATACCGCTTGCTTTTTTTGCATAACGGGAGACAAAGTTAAGCCATTTGTTAAGTTAGATGCAACTTTACTTTATGGAAACCAATAAAAGTCTTCTTTTCCGCAGCCTTGAATTAGTTGGTTCCATTCAGTTATGTCGAGTTCAATTTTCACAACCGCACCTTTTTTAAACGGATGCTGCATTCCGGTGAGGTACTGCGACAAATTAGAAACACCTGGATTGTGTCCAACTAAAACAACATCATTCCAATCGTTTGAAAGTATTTCAATGACTTCTAACAAGTCTGAAAGTTCAGCGTTGTAAATTCTTTTTTCTAAATGAAGAACGGGTTTGTGGCTTTGCGTGGTACTCAGCGCATGCGCGGTAGAGTAGGTGCGCACGGCAGGACTAACGATCCAGTTTGTTGGAAGTTGTCCGAGGTGATTTCCCAACGCTAACGCTTGAAGGTTTCCGCGTTCGGTCAGCGGTCTGAAGCTGTCGGGCTGTCCGTAAAGGTCTTCCGCTTCAGCGTGACGAATAATGTAAAGTGTCTTCATTAAACGTTGTACTCTCTTCCTTTTACGTTTAGCACTTTCGTGTATTTCTTCAAGCTACGAAGAACAATGAAAATGATGAATCCGCTGAACAAAGCGGTGTGCCAAAACGGAGTAAGGATTTCTTTCCAACCGAAATATCCGAAGTGCACGTAGTTCTTCAGTGCGTCGAGCAAAGCGAAGGAAATGAATACTGCGAAGAATCCGTTGTATTCGCGTTTCAACACGTTACGCAATGAGAATTCTACAGGTGCAGATTTCCATGAAGAGAAACGCGGGAAGAAAGGCGGAGTTCTTTCGGTCCATTTGATGTAAACGTCTCCGAATTTATTTCGAAGGAAGAATTCTTCCGCGAACATAATGCGTTCGTAGTACAACCAGAACAGTAGGCAAGAAGTAAGTGTGAACCACCAGTTACCAACGTACATTATGATACCTAACCACATGAAGAAGTTCCCTAAGTACAGTGGGTGACGAACAATGCTGTAGATGCCTGTGTGATTTAACACTTCAGCAACCTGACCTTCTTTGGTGTTTCTGCCAGAAGTTCCTTTCGGCGTGTAGCCTATTGTTACAACGCGAATCAGTTGTCCGAAAAATGAAATACCTAAGCACGTCCATGCCCATGTTTTATCGAACAACGGATTGTCTGTATCCAATTCAAACCAAATAACCGAAGCGGCCAATACATACAATACGAGTGGAAGAAAGCTGCGCCAACGAAATAGCCAGTTCCCACTTTTGTTCATCTCTTCAATAAGCGCCATAATAGAATTTTATGTCGCGAAAGTACGAACACTGAGCCTATCTTATAGCATTTTCAACGATCCCATTCCACCATCCAATCCTATAACCTGCCCCGTCATCCAACTGCTTTTGTTGCTTAAGAGGAATGTGATGGCTTCGGCAAGATCGTTCGGTTGGCCTATTCGGCCTAGCGGATGACGCTTGTTAGAGGCTTCGAGTTTTTCGGGCGTGTTGATGAATTTGTCGGCCAATTGCGTTTGTGTAAGCGATGGGGCAACGACGTTCACGCGAATCTTCGGAGCGAGTTCAGCAGCAAGGCTTTTGCCCAATCCTTCCAAAGCTCCTTTCGCCATAGCCACACTCGCGTGAAAGGGCATGCCCAATTTCACAGCAACGGTGCTGATGAATACAATAGAGGCCGACTCTGATTTTTTCAAATAGGGAAGTGCCAACTGCGTCGCCTTCAGCGCGCCGTAGGCGTTAATGTTCATGTCGGAAAGAAACACTTCGTGAGAAATGCGGTGAGCCGGAAGTAAGTTTATACTACCCGGACAATACACCAATCCGTCTAAAACCAATCCTTCCGGAAGATTCAATGCATCGTCTTCAATATTCCAAATCAAACTGTTCACCTGGGAAGACGCTTCGCGTGAAGTGAAGTAAACTGTATGTCCTTGCGCTTCGAGCATTTCTACCGTAGCGGCGCCAATGCCCTTCGAACCACCAATAACTAGATAATTCATTACTTGTCGAGGTTAACGTATTTCAAAAATTCGTTGCGAGTGGCTTCGTTGTTGAAAGCACCCGAATAAGATGAGGTAACTGTTGCGCTGTTGAAGTCCTGCACGCCGCGACTGCTCACGCACAAGTGAACAGCATCTATAAGCACTGCCACATCTTCTGTTTCCATCACGCGCTTTAATTCTTCAGCAATTTGAATGGTGAGGCGCTCTTGCACTTGCGGACGCTTCGCAAAGAATTGCACTATGCGATTCAATTTCGAAAGTCCAATTACTTTTCCGTTTGAAATGTAAGCCACATGCGCTTTTCCAATGATGGGAACGAAATGGTGCTCGCAGTTCGAATAGAACGTAATGTTACGTTCCACCAACATTTCCTTGTATTGGTATTTGTTTTCGAAAAGTTTAACCGCTGGTTTGTTTTCCGGATTCAATCCTGAAAAAATTTCCTTGATGTACATCTTGGCCACGCGATGCGGCGTGCCTTGAAGTGAGTCGTCGGTTAAATCGAGCCCCATGATGTTCATGATGTCTCTGAACTTATCTTCAATTTGCGCAATTTTTTCTTCGTCGCTCAATAAGAATGCATCTTCACGCATAGGTGTCTCAATCGTGGTCATCACGTGTTGATCTCCCATTTCTTCAATCTGAATAGCTATTAGCTCTTTTTCTGTCTGTATCATTCCTGTTTGTTATAAAGTTTAAACCACTTAAATTGAACTTTGTTCGAATCCATTATATTTGTACAATACCTAAACCTTGTAATATGTCACTTTGGAGGAAAAAAGATTTAGCCGCAATGCTAGCAGATGCAGAAGGCGGAGAGAAATCGTTAAAGAGAACGTTGGGCGCCTTTCAGTTGGTTGCTCTTGGAGTGGGCGCCATTATCGGTGCTGGATTATTTGTTAGAACTGCTGCTGCCGCCGCAGAAGCTTCTGGAAATGGTGTAACCCTTTCCTTTATTGTTGCAGCCATTGGTTGTGCGTTCGCAGGTCTATGCTACGCAGAATTCGCAGCCATGATTCCTATTTCAGGAAGTGCTTACGCTTATTCTTTCGTAACCATGGGAGAATTAGTTGCCTGGATTATCGGATGGGCATTGGTTATGGAATACGCATTGGGCGCGGCTACCGTGTCTATCGCTTGGAGCGAATACTTGAATAATTTATTTGGAGGAACCATACCTTACGAATGGTGCCACTCGCCGTTTGAGAGTATCAAATACTTGACAGGAGACGCTATGAATCAAGCAATCGCTTTGATTCCTGATTTGTCGAAGTCTGTTCACCACGGAAAAGTTATTTTGTCTGCAGAGCAGATGGAGAAACTTCCAACGTTAGCAGGTTCTGTTCAAACTTCATCTGGAATAATCAATGCTCCAGCATTGTTAATCCTGTTTATGTTGACTTTACTTCTTATTAAAGGAACCAAGGAGTCTGCTTTCGTGAATGCGATTATCGTATTCTTGAAGGTGGCTATCGTTCTTGTATTCATTGCAATCGGATGGCAGTTCATTAATCCAGATCACTACACGCCATATTTGATCCCAGAAGGGGTGAAAGGCCACGAAGGTTTCTTCGATTGGGGATGGGGCGGTGTTCTAGGTGGAGCAGGGATTGTATTCTTCGCATTCATCGGATTCGATGCCGTATCTACTGCAGCTCAAGAAGCGAAAAATCCAAAACGCGATATGCCTATCGGAATCTTAGGTTCGTTGGTGGTGTGTACCATTTTGTACATTCTCTTCGGGCACGTCCTTACAGGTGTTGCACCTTGGTCAGACTTCGGTGATCCTGCTTTAGGAAAAGAAGCGTCTGTTACATACACCATTAGCACGTACATGAAAGGTTACGAATGGTTGGCAACAACCGTGAACGTGGCTATCCTAGCCGGTTTCTCGAGTGTAATCTTGGTTATGTTAATGGGACAAAGTCGCGTGTTCTACTCTATGAGTAACGACGGTTTATTGCCAAAGTCATTCGGAGAATTACATCCGAAATTCAATACTCCTTACAAAGCAAACTGGATTCTATTTGTATTCGTTGGATTGTTCGCTGCTTTCGTGCCCGGAAGTGTTGCGGGTGATTTAACCTCATTCGGAACCCTATTCGCCTTCATTCTAGTAAGCGCTGGTGTTTGGATTATGCGTGTGAAGAATCCTGAATTTGTTCGTCCATTCAAAACCCCATTGGTTCCATTGGTTCCAATCTTAGGTATTTTGGTTTGTACAGCAATGATCGCTTCGTTAGATGAGCAAACGTTGAAGGTGGCTGCTATCTGGATGGCAGTTGGATTGTTGATCTACTTCGGTTATTCAAGAAAGAACTCGCACCTTCATAAAAAGTAATGAAGGATATGTGTTGATTTGAAAAGAGCAGCTTTGGCTGCTCTTTTTTCGTTTACGAAAATATTGAGCATTAAAAAGCCCGGAACGTTTTCCGGGCTTTTTAATACCTTAACCTAAACCTTAACTAAAACTGTATAACGAAAGAATATCGTTATGGTAGTAATAACGCTTAAGATTGAAAAAGGTTGCAATTATTTGAAAAAAAAATTACGTTTTCTGCTTTTCACGCTTTGCAGCGGGGAAAAGAAGGTTGTTTAAGATAAGTCTGTAGCCGGGAGAATTCGGATGCAACGAAAGGTCTGTTGGCGGATCGCCCACGCGGTGCTGGTAATCTTCCGGGTCATGCCCGCCGTAATAGGTCCATTGCCCTTGGCCCAATTCACCGTGCACATATTTCGCGCATTTGATGTTCTTCGATTCACCCATTATGGTGACTTCGCTTTTGAGATACCCTTCACGGAAGGAAGTCGTTTGTCCCATGAATCCGTGTATCACCTGGGTGTGGTTCTGTGTTAATATGGTTGGAATGATATCCCACTTCGCAGAAAAATCGAAGAGTGTGAAGAAGTCGTTTTCCTCTTTCACCTTCAAATGATCTTCAGTTCCGTCAATGTTTGAAAACTCGTAGACCATTGGGTCTTTAATGATGTTGTAATTCTGAAAAGCGAAGCCTTGCGTGAAGTTGAGTTTCTTCTGCGCATTCGGATCACTCGGGTCTCCGTCGAATACGCTTTCCACCATGTCTGTTCCTTGAGCAGCCAAGGCAATGTCATACGAATCTGTTCCGCTACACATGGTAAATAGAAATCCTCCCCCTAAAACGAAGTTCTTAATGGTCACCGCTACTGCACGCTTCATTTCAGAGACCTTGTTAAATCCGAGTTTCGCCGCAGTGGCTTCTTGGTTTCGAACTTCGCCTCTATACCACGGAGCCATGTTGTAAGCGCCGTAGAATTTTCCATATTGACCTGTAAAGTCTTCGTGGTGCAAGTGAAGCCAATCGTATTCAGGAAGTTTTCCGGTTATAATTTCTTCATCATAAATACTCGTGTACGGAATTTCAGCATAGGTAAGGACTAGCGTCACCGCATCGTCCCAAGGCTGCTTGCCAAGCGGAGTGTACACTGCAATCTTCGGAGCCACTTCCAACTTCACCTTTTCCATGTTTACTTCCGGATCGGCTATCTCTTGATAAATGGCTTGAACTTGCGCATCTGCAATGACTTGAAAACTTACCCCACGCTCAGTGCACTTTTTTTGAATTGACGGAATGTTTTCCATCAGAAAACTTCCGCCACGGTAATTCAATAACCATTCGATGGGTAGCTTCTGTTCCAAAACCCAATAGGCTATGCCGTAGGCTTTAATGTGGTTCTGCTGCGATTCGTCCATAGGAATAAGCAACATGCCCGCAAAGCAGGAGTTTCCCAAAAGGGCTAAAGCCAATATGACAAGTAATTTGCGCATGCTTCAAAGATACTCACGACGAAGAACAACGCAAGGCCTAAAAAATTGTGTGTGCTTTTGGTTGAAAAGTCGGTTTGACCTTCCTGCTTCGAATGGCTAACTTTGCAAAAAAATAATTACACCATGAAATTTTTCATCGACACAGCAAACTTAGATCAAATTAGAGAAGCTCAAGACTTAGGCGTACTTGACGGAGTTACAACAAATCCTAGCTTAATGGCGAAGGAAGGTATCTCTGGAACAGACCGCGTTATGAAGCACTATGTTGACATTTGCGAAATTGTTGGAGACGGCGATGTAAGTGCTGAAGTTATTGCTACTGACTTCGACGGAATGGTGAAGGAAGGAGAGGAGTTGGCTGCATTGCACGAGAACATCGTGGTGAAAGTTCCAATGACCAAGGACGGAGTAAAAGCCATTCGCTATTTCACAGACAAAGGAATCCGCACGAACTGCACGTTGATTTTCTCGGCAGGACAAGCGCTTCTTGCTGCTAAAGCAGGAGCGACATATGTTAGTCCTTTCGTTGGACGTTTGGACGATATTTCTACAGACGGTATTGATTTGATTGAACAAATCAGAACCATCTTTGATAATTACGGATTCGATACTGAAATCCTTGCAGCTTCTGTTCGTCATCCAATGCACGTTATTGCTTGTGCAGAAATTGGAGCAGATGTTATGACCGGTCCATTAAGCGTGATTTTGCAATTGATGAAGCATCCGTTAACAGACATCGGATTGGCGCAATTCCTTGCTGATCATAAGAAAGCTGCTGAAGCGAAATAATTTTGATTTCAATATCAGACAACAACGCTGATTACACAGCGGCACAGATTATTCGGAAGCAAGGCGTTTGTATTCTTCCAACAGATACAGTTTATGCTTTTGCTTGTGCGTTGTCAGATAAAAAGGCAATAGAGAAAATGGCTCAATTGAAAGGCGTGCGTTTAGACAACGCGCGCTTTTCTATTGTTTGCAACGACCTTTCTCACTTGGCTACGTTTACAAAGCCCATTTCAACGCCGTATTATCGCGCATTGAAAAGGCATACCCCAGGCATGTTCACTTTTTTGTTGGAAGCAAGCAGTCTGGTTCCCAAACTTTTTACTTCACGCAGAACCACCATTGGTCTTCGTGTTCCCGATCACGATTTCCTTCAACGCGTGCTCACCCAATTGGGTGAACCCCTTGTGGTGTCGAGTGTTCACCGCAAAGAAAATGCTCAAGACTATCCGCTAGAAGCCATCGACTTCGAAGAAGATTGGTCGAACGATGTGGCTGAAATTTTCTTTGAAGACACTTCGAAAATGTTACTCTCTACGGTCGTAGATTTTTCTGGTTTGAATCCGGTCGTGGCTCGCCAGGGTGCAGGGGAGTGGAATCCCTGAACAATATCCATAAACAATTGCTCGTTCGCAAGTTTCAGAATTAGCCCATTCTCACGAAGGTGGTCTTGGTAATTTCACATTGACAAATTGTGACTATGAGAAAAATTGCACTGGGTTTTGTTTTACTGGTTTTGAGCGCCACATCTGTGTTTGCTCAAAAGTCTTACGAAAAAGTTGTGCCCGAGCGAATCTATCGCGAAGCACTGAATCTTTTCGAAAATGAAAAATTCGTTCCGGCAAAAGAGTCGTTCGAAAAGTATCTTTCATTAACCTCGGGTAACGACGGCTATCGCGCAGATGCCGAGTATTACCAAGGTCTTTGCGCTATGAACTTGTTTCATCCAGATGCGGAATACTTGCTCACCACCTTCGTAAGAAACCATCCCGATTCACACTGGTGTCAGAGTGTGTATTTGGAATTGGCGAACTTCAAGTACAAGAGTAAATCGTACAAACAATCACTCGAGTGGTTCAATAAAGTTGAAGAGAAACAATTGCTTGCTGAAGAGCGTCCTTCGTTTTATTACAAGAGAGGTTTTGTAAATTTCGATCAAAAGAAATATTCAGATGCGCGTGTAGATTTCGCGAAAGTGAAAGACGGAGATTCAGAGTATGCTCCGGCTGCAACCTACTACTACGCTTACTTGGCCTACACGAACAAAGATTACCAAGTTGCATTGGAATCTTTTTTAAAGTTGAAGGAAGACAAAGATTTCAAGGCAGTTGTTCCTTACTTCATTTCACAGATTTATTATGTGCAGAAGCGTTTCGATGAGTTGTTGGCCTATGCGCCACCTTTGATTAACGCGGAAGAAAACGTAAAGAACAACTATCCGAATGCGAATGAAGAAATTGCGCACCTCATCGGAGACGCCTATTTCATTCAAGAAAAATACAAAGAGGCTTTGCCTTATTTAGAGAAGTATCACATGTCGCCAACGGCGAAGCCTTCGGTGGAAGATTACTACCAATTGGGTTTTTGCTACTACCGCAACGGCAACTTCGAACGCGCGGTAGATGCGTATTCACACTGCACGAAGGAAGACTCTCCAACTTCGCAATTGGCGAACTACAACATTGGAGATTGCTATTTGAAATTGGAGAAAAAGGAATATGCCCGCACGGCTTTTGAAGCCGCATCCAAGCAAACGCATAACATCGATGTGCAAGAAGATGCGTTATTCAACTACGCGAAATTGGCTTTCGAACTTTCGTACAACCCTTTCCACGAAGCCATTTCAGCTTTCGAAGGGTACTTGGAAAAATATCCGAACTCTGCACGTCACGACGAAGCTTACGAGTTCTTGTTGAATGTGTATTTGAAAACAAGAAACTACGAGCGCGCCTTGACTTCATTGGATAAAATGAAGGTGAAAGACATTCGTGCGAAAACGTCTTATCAGATTGTTGCCTTCAACCGTGGTGTTGAGTTGTACCAAGCGGAAAGCTTTGCAAAGTCGGAAGAGTTCTTTACGAAATCGTTGGAGTATCCTGTGAACACGTATCTCATGGCACAGGCGAAGTATTGGATGGGAGAGATCAACTACCGTCAGAATAAATATCCAAAAGCGAAAGAATACTATCAAGCATGTATCGCAGAGCCTGCAGCATTCAATTCGGAGTATTATGCCTTGGCAAACTACAGCTTGGGATACACCTATTTCAAATTGGGTGTGGCGCAAAAAGACTACGATGCTTCGAAGCCATACTATGCTAATGCGAATACGGCTTTCAGAAAATTCGTTGATTCGAAAGAAGCTGACGATGTAAAGAAAGGCGATGCGTATTTGAGAATTGGAGATTGCTTCTTCGTTTCGAAAAGTTACAAGCAAGCCATAGAGAGCTATTCAAAAGGAAGTCCAGCACAAAAAGATTACATCCTTTTTCAAAAAGCACTTTGTGAAGGATATGAAGGGAACAATTCCGGGAAAATTAATTTGCTGAAGTCATTAGTAGATTCAGAAAGTAATTCGAAGTTCAAGGTAGATGCGGCTTTCGAGTTGGGAACGACCTACTTGAGTGAAGGGAAAAACTCAGAGGCAAAGACCGTGTTCCTTCAGTTAATGGCAGACGAGCCTACTTCGAACTACACTAGAAGAATTTTGGTGAACCTGTGTTTGATTTATCGCAACGAAGAAAACGACGCGAAGGTGAAGTCTACTTGGAACACACTGTACGCTAACTACGGAAACGATAAGATTATTCTAGATGCTTTGGAAATTGTGAAACCCGTCTTAATCGACGATGTTGAATTCCAAAATCAGATTACGCGTTTAACCGTTGCAGATGTGAGTGCTTTGGAAATTGAGGAAGGCGTCTTCACCAAGGCTTCTGCCCCTGCTTATGCGGGTGAGTGTGCAAAGGCCAAAGGAAAACTTGAGTCTTATTTGAATCAGTATCCAAATGCCGTTCACGCAGCTGAAGCGAATTTCTTGTTGGCCGATTGCTTCAAGAATGAAGGCAACAAAGAATCAGCAATTACATATTACGAGCGCGTGATCGCCTTGCCATTCTCTGACTTCACGGAAGAAGCGTTGAATAACGCCGCAGATATTCGCCTACAGCAAGGCGAGTATGCCAATGCAATTGGACACTTGTTGAAAATTGAAAGCGCTGCTGTTTCGAAGAAGAGCGTGGAAGATGCGCAAATGGCCTTGCTTGTTGCCTACTACAGCATTGAAGAAATGGGATTGGCGCGCGAATACGCAGATAAGGTTATTGCAGATGCGTCAGCGAATGCAGACAACCGCGCGAAAGCATATCTCTGGAGAGCGCGCATGAAGATGAAAGAAGAAGAGTTTGCAAGCGCTTTAGTCGATTATACCGAAGTGGCCAAACGCGGCGGAGAAGGGGCAGCAGAGGCGGCCTTCCAGAATGCCTTTGTTGAATACAAGTTGAATGAATTGGATAAGGCGGAAAAATCAATTTTCAAGTTGATTGAAAAGTATTCGTCATTCGAAAAATGGAAGTTTGAAGCCATCTTACTTCTATCAGATGTCTATGTTGCGAAGCCAGATTATTACCAAGCGAGAAAGACCTTGGATGCGGTTATTTCCAAAGCGAAAAATCCTGAAATCTTAGCGCGTGCCGAACAGAAGAAACGGGACTTAGAAGAGTTGGAAAATCCAAAGCCAAGAGCCGTAGAGATTCCTATTGATAACACAGATGAGAATATTCAAAACGATGAGTTCCATGAAGAATAAATTGAAGACTATATTATTGGCTGTAATGCTCGTTACAGCTGCTGCACCTGCGATAGCGCAGGTCGACAGTGTGCTCATTCAGAGTGCGCAGTTTGTGGGTGATTTGAATATTTTCTTGCGCGATGCGAATAAAATTTCGAATCAACCTTTCGTTATTGAAACAGAAACAAACGCGTCTTTGTTGAAGTACAACATGCTTCCAACCAGACAGATTTCGTTCACCCAACCTGCAACCATTTTGTCGTCGAATTTTCCAATGGAAAAGAAGTTAAAGAAGCTTCAAAACGGATGGGTAGATGTTTCTTTCGGAAGTTATGTTACGCCGAAGATTGATGCGTATTACACCGACGGTAGATCGAAGAAGGGAGATTGGGGTGTTCGTTACGGACATCAAAGCGCGAACTCGAATTTCGAGGTGCTTTCTGGTGCGGATCTTCCAACGACATTCAGTGAAAACAATGCAACGCTTTGGGGAAAGAGATTCTACAAGAAGACCGTTGCAGATGCAAAGATTAATTGGAACAGAAATGTGACCAATTGGTACGGAATAGACTCTTCGCAGTTGAGTTATTTCCCGGATTTTGCGAGTTTGAAACAGACCATGAATGTTTACAGCGGAAACTTTGGAATTCGCACCTTCGACAGAGATAGCAATGATTTAAATTGGTGGGGAAAGGCGGGATATCGCATGGCTTCAGACGCCTTTAATTCTAATGAACACTTTGTAGATGTGAGCGGTGGAGCAAGCAAATTGGTGAAGACTGAAGTGTTTAGCGGTGAATTTGGAATGACTTACAATCAGTTTAATTCAACCGGATTGGATTGGTCTCCAGATGCTGCAAATACCTGGGGTGAAGGTGATTCATTAAGAACCATGCGTTCGTTCGATAACGCCATTGTTCGCTTCATTCCTTCAGCTTATACGGTATACAAAGATCTTCGTGTGAAGATTGGAATGGGCTTGTATATGCAATCGCGCGGCGAGCAGCGTGGACATTTCTATCCGCAAGCGGAAGTGAGTTACAGCATTCTCGAAGGTATGTTCGTTCCATATGCCGGAATTAAAGGTTCGTTGGCTCCAACAACCTATTACGGCTTATACAATCAGAATCCATTTGTTGTTGTGCAACCACAACTGCTCAATCAAAATAACAAAATGCAGTTGTATGGAGGTGTGAACGGTTCTATCTCACGTCGCGTGAACTACAGTGTTGGTGGTGAATTGAATAAGATTGATAATTTCGCTTTCTTCGTGAACGATAGCTTGTTTTCAAGAGGGAACATGCAAGGTGTCGTTTATGACAACTTGCGCGTAGCGAAAATAAAAGGAGAGGTAGAGGTTTTAGGTGGAAAGAAATGGAACGCGAAAGTTGGCGGATCGTATTCTTACTTCGAAACAGATCAGCAATACGCTTGGCAGTTACCGAACCTTCAGTTTTCGGCAGAGGCTTCGTATAACCTGAATTCGAAGTTCAAATTTAACTTCCAGGGAATATACTTCGGAGAGCGCTGGGCGAAGTCAGTATTGCCTGTTACTGGCAATGATGCTCAGTTGCAATTAGACGAGTCATATGTCTACAAAATGAAGGCGTTCGTGGACGTTAATTTGCGCACGACTTACACCTACAATGAGCGTCTTTCGGCATATATTCAATTCAACAATATCTTGTCTCAGAAGTACACGATTTATAGCGGAATTCCAAGTCAGCGCTTCTTCACGGCGTTGGGAGCTTCTTATTCATTCTAGAGTAGCTTTTTGTTAACGAAATGTTCATAAAACCACGGGGGCTTCGGCCCCCGTTTTTTGCTACGGCAATGGGCCTTGCGTAACTTTGGGGACCTTGAAAAAATGGGCTCGCCCTTTCCTTCAATTTGAATAAAAAAAGTTAGATAATTAATAGTCCCACGAGAGAATGAGTGAAGAAATAGAAAATACCCTTACCCCCGGTTATACCGCTGATAATATTCAGTCGTTAGAAGGGATGGAGCACGTACGTATGCGTCCTGCTATGTACATCGGAGATATTGGAACTCGCGGTCTGCACCACTTGGTGTATGAGGTAGTGGATAACAGTATCGATGAGGCGTTGGCCGGACATTGCGATACGGTTCAGGTATTTATTAATCCAGATAACAGCATCACGGTTAAAGATAACGGTCGTGGTATTCCTGTTGACATGCACAAGAAGGAAGGCGTAAGCGCCCTTCAAGTGGTAATGACCAAGATTGGTGCGGGTGGTAAGTTCGACAAAGGATCTTACAAGGTATCAGGTGGTCTTCACGGTGTTGGGGTAAGTTGCGTGAACGCATTATCGATTGCATTGAAGGCAGAGGTTTTTCGTGAAGGAAAAATTTATGTTCAAGAGTACAGCTGCGGTAAGGCGTTATATCCTGTTAAGGAAATGGGTACAACCGATCTTCGCGGTACTACTGTTACCTTCCTTCCAGATAACACCATCTTCGATACTGCAGAGTACAACTACGACACATTAGCCAATCGTCTTCGCGAACTTTCATTCTTGAACAAGGGCATTCGTTTGCACTTGACAGATGAGCGAGTGACCAACGAAGACGGAACATTTAAAAGCGAAGAGTTTTACAGCGAAGCGGGTTTGATTGAAATGGTGAAGTTCCTAGATGAAAGCCGTCCGGCTATCATTGGAACCATTATTCACATGGAGCGCACAGACGGTGCTATTCCCGTGGAAGTGGCAATGACTTACAACGATTCATACAACGAGAATGTATTCTCATACGTTAACAACATCAACACCCACGAAGGTGGAACACACTTGCAAGGATTTAAGCGCGGATTAACGTCTACGTTGAAAGACTATGCAGATAAGAGTGGTTTGTTGGAAAAGGCGAAAGTGGAAATCGTGGGAGATGACTTCCGCGAAGGACTTACTGCAGTCGTATCTGTTAAAGTTCAAGAGCCACAGTTCGAAGGACAAACCAAAACCAAATTGGGAAACAAGGAAGCGGTTGCTCCGGTATCTCAAGTGGTAAGTGAAATGCTTCAGGCTTATTTGGAAGAACACCCAGCTGAAGCGAAAGCAATTGTACAAAAAGTTATTCTTGCTGCCCAAGCGCGTATTGCTGCGAAGAAGGCACGTGAGACCATACAAAGAAAAGGAGTAGGTTCCGGTGGTGGACTTCCTGGTAAGTTGGCCGACTGTTCTGAAAAGGATCCAACGAAATCAGAGTTGTTCCTTGTCGAGGGAGATTCGGCGGGTGGAACCGCTAAACAAGGACGCGACCGTGTGTTCCAAGCGATCTTGCCACTTCGTGGTAAAATCTTGAACGTTGAAAAAGCCATGCAACATCGCATACTTGAAAACGAAGAGATCAAGAACATGTACACCGCTCTAGGGGTATATATTGGAACTGAAGACGACAGCAAAGCGTTGAACACGGCCAAGCTTCGTTACCATAAGATTGTGATCATGTGTGATGCCGACGTAGACGGATCTCACATTGAGACGCTTATTTTAACCTTCTTCTTCCGTCACATGAAAGAGTTGATAGATCAGGGAATGATCTACATTGCAACTCCGCCGTTGTACCAAGTGAAGAAAGGAAACAAAGGTGAATACGCTTGGACCGAAGAGCAACGCGATGCGTTGATTAAGGAAATGCGTGGAGCGGGTTCTGAAACAAGTGTTAACGTTCAACGATACAAGGGTCTTGGAGAGATGAACGCAGAGCAGTTGTGGACAACG
Organism: Flavobacteriales bacterium; assembly: GCA_030729695.1. Lineage (GTDB taxonomy): Bacteria > Bacteroidota > Bacteroidia > Flavobacteriales_D > Sanyastnellaceae > CAIZGX01. Next base: position 37,646 of record JANQWV010000050.1, read on the forward strand.
ACTATGGATCCAACAACAAGAACATTGCGTCAAGTTACCATTGACAACGCTGCGGCGTGTGACCAGATATTTTCTATGCTTATGGGCGACGAGGTTCCACCTCGTAGAGCGTTCATTGAAGCGAATGCGAAATACGCGAAGATCGACGCGTAACGACACTCTCTCTGCTTTGCCGCAGAGCAGGGTAACCTGCAAGAATAAGGGCCTCCGATGGAGGCCCTTATTTATTTCAACGAAGTTGAATTACTTCAATTTCTCATTGTTCAAATGTCGCGTGGCATCGCGCTCGGTTTTCTTTGCCATGTTTTTTTCGAAGGCTTCTTGTAAATTGATGCCTGTCTGATTTGCGAGGCAAATCAGAACGAAAAGAACATCGGCCATTTCATCGCCGAGGTCTTTGGCTTTGTCGCTTTCTTTTTCGCTTTGCTCGCCGTATCGGCGGGCAATGATGCGAGCGACCTCACCAACTTCTTCGGTTAGCATAGCCATGTTGGTGAGCTCGCTGAAATAACGAACGCCAACAGTTTTAATCCATTCGTCTACTTGCGCTTGTAGCGCATTCAAATCTTTTTCCATTAATGACCTCCAGCCATTTCACCAATTTGAATGTTTTGCTTTTTCAAAATTCCTTTCACGCGGTAAGCGTAGAAAGCCAAGTAAGCAAAACATGCAACGCCTACGAAGTAAGAATATTGAATGCCTAACACAGCGTCATCAGACAACGCGCCTTGTGCTACTGAAACAAATCCACCGCCCATAATCATCATGATCAATAAGCTCGACCCTGTATTTGTTCTGCTTCCCAATCCTGCAATACCTAATGTGAAAATACATGGCCACAATGTGCTGCAGAACAATCCAACAGACATGAAAGCAAATACGCTAATCATTCCAGTTGCAAAAATTCCAACCAACAATGCTGCAATTCCAAGAAGCGAATACATCAACAATTGCTTAATCGGATTTCCTTCACTGATTTTATCCGCAGCAATAAGCACGAGCACTAAACCTAAATACGGATAGAAATCATTCACCGCGTGACCAGCAATGGCGTTCACAGTCATGAAAATTCCAAATGCAGCGAACGGAAGTATAACATTCAATTTGCTTTTCAACGATTGTGAAATATTGAATGATCCTGCAGCACTGGTCCAACGTCCAATCATTAAACTCGCCCAGAACAAAGAAACAAACGGAGCAATAGCGCTCTCTTCGGTTCCCAATTTTTGCTTCATGAATTCAGGAAGGTTACTTGCAGTAGAAACTTCAACACCCACATACAAGAAGATTGCAAGCATACCCATTGACAATTGTGGGTATTTCAAGATAGAAAGCAAGCTCGCATTATCGTTGTCAGATTTTACCGTTTCAATTTTATCTGGAACAGAAGAGAACTTAAACATCACTGCTGCTAAAACGAAAGCAGCTCCTAAAATCAAATAAGGAATTTGAACTGCTTTTAAATCTAACGTCGTTGGTCCAGATCCAATTCCACCAAAGATTGCAAAAGAAACAATAACAGGTCCTATCGTTGTTCCAACGTTGTTGATACCACCAGCCAAGCTCAAACGTTGATTTCCTGTAGAAGGATCACCCATTTGAATAGCCAATGGGTTCGCTGCAATTTGCTGAAGCGAAAATCCTAATCCAACTATGAACAATCCTGAAATAAGCAACTCGAAAGAAGCCGTGTTCGAAGCGGGAATGAACAACAAAGTTCCGCATGCGGAAATTAAGAGTCCAAGCGCCAATCCGTTTCTATAACCCAACGAATTCAAAATATCGCGCTTCATGATAGCTGAAATAGCGAAGTACAAAAGCGATCCTACCGTATAGGCTACATAGAAAGCAAAAGAGATTAACTGTGATTGCATTTGCGAAAGATTCAACGCTTTCTTGAATACGGGAATTAAGATGTCGTTACTTGCCGCAACGAATCCCCAGAAAAAGAAAATCGAGATTAAGGTTGCCAATGCGCCTTTAGGTGCTTTTTGCATGTTGTTTTGGTTTAAGGTTTAGACTGCAATATAATAATGTAACTTGTACAATAAGTAGAACATGTGTTATTTCTTGCTCTTCCGAATAGTCTCTTCCCACTTCTGTTGAATGCCTTCAGCAGGAAGCGGCGTGTACTCAAATTGAAGGATGCCTTTGAAGTTGGTTTGTAACGCGCAAGGAACGCTTGCAATGCGTAATTCCTGAATCAATTTGAAGTCGTTTCCACCATACAAGACTTCAATGCCGTCAAGCTTGAAGAGAGCAATGGTCTTTTGAAAGGACTCGAAATTGTCGTGCATGCCAATGACCACAATGCGAAAATCATTTTTGTATTTGGAAGCTAGATGGTTCAAGAGCGCAAGATCGCGTTGACTCGATTTACTTTCATTGAAGAAATACAAGTACATGTTTCGATCGCAATGCTCTGTGAATTTCCATTTATCGTTATTCGAATTAATCAAAGTGAAGTCTGGTAACAGACTGTTTTTTTTCAATCCGGAAAACTCAATCTCACAAGCCTTCGCCAACGACTTGCTCGTTTCGAATTTACTTGTGCTCTGCAAAATCCCAAGAAGCTTTTTCATGAGCGCAGGACTGTGCGCTCGCGTGTAATAGTTTTTGCGTAACGCAGAAATAAGTATGAGCTCTTCAACTTGCGGATAGTGTGTGCTATCTGGATTAAGGTAATGAATAATAGGAGCCGAAGAAGTAGCGGTTTCAAGCAGGAGGGTAAAGGCTTGTGCATCGCGTGTATTCAAAGAGGGATTTAAGTAGTTGGAAGAAACCAGTTCGAGCCACTTCACAAAAGCCGGATTTTTAATATCAATGTGTAATGATATTTTCTCAAGCGCAACCGGATAGTTTGTCAACGCTCGAAGCGAAGCAATTTCAAAAAAGAAGTAGTCCAATAAAAACGGGTCTTTTTTGAAATAGTCTCCGAATTTTAAATTCATCTTATTCTCCAACGCCTCTATTTGCGTTTGGAAATTCACATTCGCTGCAGCAAATTCGGAAGAGTCATTCTTCGAATTGAATTTCACCAAATCCGATTTAGGATTAATCTCTTGCATGCGCGAAGTAGCCGCCTTGTTTTGCTGCGAATTAAGCAACATGTAATTGAAGGAATTGTCGCTAAGAAATTCAGCGATCGCTGAATTAATCTCGCCAACAATCGCGTTTGTGCGTTCACTACTTGTGTTATCAATCTTCGCCTCCCAACTGCGAATTAAGCCGTTTTGCGTAAGCGTGGTATCAACAGAAAGAAATTCAACGGCATAGGTTTGCTTCGGATTCACCCACAAAGAGGTCTGCGCGTTGCTCGTGCACAAGAAAAGATTCTCTCGTTGCTTAATCGGAATTTTCAATTCGAACTCTCCTTTCGCATTCGCTGTTGTCTGGGCAACAATGTTTAAATTTTGAGTCAACGCATCTGTCGTAAAACACGCATACACTTTGTTGTTCGATGCAACAGCACCAGAACCCTTAATGGTCACATCTTGACCAAAAAGCAAGGAGTTAACGAATAGAAAGAATGCTAACGAAATGTGCTTCATCATAACTGAATTCCTTTTGGAAGGAACGAAGAAATGTCGCCGTTATTTTTATAGATCTCACGAAGCACCGTGCTTTGAACATGACAGAGTTCGGGAGCAGTCACAAGTAAGATTGTTTCAATGCCATCTGAAATGGCTTTGTTCATGTTCGCAATGGTGCTCTCGTATTCGAAGTCAGTACTGTTGCGCAATCCGCGAAGCAAATACTTTGCGCCAATCGATTTGCAGAACTCAACGGTTAATCCCTCGTAGGTTGTAACACGAATATTTGCATGACCAGCAAACGTTTTTTCAACGAAGGCCAATCGTTGCTCCAACGAGAACAAATAGTTCTTTGTGGTATTCACACCTATAGCCACAACCACCTCATCAAACATCGCTGCGCCGCGAAGCACAATGTCTTCATGTCCTGTTGTTATCGGGTCGAACGATCCTGGAAATACTGCGATGCGTTTCATTTATTTTCTATTTTGAAAAATGAAAAATGCACATGTCCGTAACTGCGTGCTTGCCAAAAATACGGACTGTCTTCGAATTTTATGTCTTTCCCGTGCTCAATAATCAACAAATGAAGTTGATCACTTTTCTTCTCGAAAATCAATGCAGGTAATTCCTTCAGCCAAGGCAAATCGTATGGCGGATCAGCAAATACAACTTGAGGTAAGTCGGTTTGTCTTCCTAAAAAAGTTCGCACATCTGCCGTGAAAATATCCATGGTGTCCGCTTCGAAATCGCGCTTGACTTGCTGCAAATGTTTGGAATGTTTCGCGCTGCTTTCTACCGCAATGACGCGCTGAACCCCGCGCGAAGCGGCTTCCAGGCTAATAGCCCCGGTTCCTGCAAAGAGATCCCACATCAAGGGAACTTCATCCCATTCCACCAAATGTTGCAACACATTGAATAACGCCTCCTTCGCGAAATCGGTAGTGGGTCTTCCGGTGAAAGACTTGTCCACCTTAATGGTTCGACCTTTCCATTCGCCGCCAATTATGCGCATAGTAAATGTAATTTCCAGAGGTCGTTCAACGAATTCGCTTGCATGTTTTCAGAGAACTGAACCTGACGGACATAAGATTCAAAGATGTTTGTGTAGTTCGAATCGAAATGCGTTCCCTGCACAAAAACCGGCAATGAAGCCAGATCAATTCCATATTGAATACATCCGTTAGCCAAGAAGTACAAAATGTCTTCAGCCGTATTCCCGGCGTATTCATTCAACAACACCAAGGCGTTGTTTTTTTCGACACACAAATAATGTTTTTCCTTTCCCACCCAAAGGGTAGCCTTCGATTGCACCAAACTTGCATGGGCGCGCTGGCCGGGAAGCAGGAGAGTAGGCAAAGCAAGAATTTCAACGCCAGCAATGAATCTTTCCAAATTCACAACCGACGAATGTGTTGCGAAAACCACAATGACATCTTGCTGTTCGTTGAAACGATAAGCCAAAAATTCGCTCGGAGAAATTTGAGGAAGGTAATCTTCCAAAGCACTTTCTTCGAACATTGCTTTTGGAATCAGGTTGAAGGCCAAGGGCTCTACAGAAAGAATAGTCTTCTTGAAAACCGCGCTGGGCCAGTGTTTTTGAATCCATGCAACCGATTCAGCAAAAGGAATACTTTCACCAATCGGAAACGATATGTTATGCGTAAATACGATCGTTCCATCTTCAGGTTGCGCGAAGGCAATGGAAACAAAGAAAGATTCCAGATGCAGCGAGGCATGCAGACGAGCGCTATTTTCTACAACAGCCGTCGGAATTTGAAATGTTTCAGTGTTCATCTTGAAAAAATACGCATAATTAATTTCTCCGCTAATTTACATCATTGCGGCGCTTGGTCTTTCTTTGCAAGCGATAATAAAATCATGAGCCACACTGCATTCGAACATTTACTGCTGGAAAATTTTTCTTTTGCGCCTACAGCAGGACAAAAGAAACTCTTTCATGCCTTTGCGCGAATGATGTATTCGCCCAAAGCGCGTTTGGCGCTCATGATTAAAGGATACGCGGGTACAGGTAAGACCACCTGCGTGAAAGCCATGGTAGATGCGCTCGCAGAGCATCGCGTGAATGCTGTGTTGCTCGCTCCAACCGGAAGAGCCGCGAAGGTCTTGGGAAATTATTCCAACCGAAAGGCTAGCACTATTCACAAGGAAATCTATGTGAAGCGCATGGATCGCAGCGGACGTGTGTGGTTCGAGTTGAAGGAAAATGAGAACATTGATACGGTCTACTTTGTCGATGAGGCTTCCATGATTGGACAAGACACCGTTGTGTTTTCAGAAGATAGTTTCGATGCGGGAAGTTTATTGGACGATTTGCTCTCGCATGTATACAGCGGCGAGCGTTGCAGGCTGGTCATCATCGGTGACACCGCGCAGCTTCCTCCTGTCGGATGTCCGTTAAGTCCTGCGTTGAATATGGAAGGGCTTCGCGACAGTTATTCGTTGAACATTGCCGCCATTGAGTTGCTCGAAGTCATTCGTCAAAAAGAAGGCTCTGGAATTTTAATCAATGCGACTTCCTTGCGCGAATTAATCGTGAGTCAAGGAAAGGAATTGCCTCAATTTTCAACCTTGAATTTTCACGACATTCATCGCGTAGACACCGACATGCAGCCGGTTGTGGAAGAGGCGCTTCAGAAATACGGAATTGAAGATTTGGTAATCATTACGCGCTCCAACAAACGCGCGAATTTGTTCAACCAACAAGTGCGTGCGCGTATTTTGTGGAATGAAGAAGAGATCAATTCGGGAGATCGAATGATGGTGTTGAAGAACAATTATTTCTGGCTCGATGAAAAAGAATCGAAGGAAGTGGGCTTCATTGCGAACGGAGATATTCTGAATATCCTTCGCGTAAAATCGTTTGAAGAACGTGGCGCTTTTCGCTTTTGCAAGGCCATTGTAAAAATGGCCGACTATCCGGAAATGCCAGAGATGGAAGTCATTCTTTTATGCACCACCATTTGGGAAGAATCGGCTCAGTTGTCGAAGGCGAAGATGCAAGAGCTTTGGCAAATTTGTGCACTCGATTATCCTGAAGCGACCACTGTTGGTCAACTTCGAAAACAACTTCAAAAAGATCCTTACTACAACGCCTTGCATGTGAAGTTCGCTTATGCGATTACGTGTCACAAAGCCCAAGGGGGACAATGGCCCTGTGTGTTTGTAGATCAGGGATATCTGACCGACGAGATGGCCGGATTGGAATTGAATCGTTGGTTTTATACAGCACTAACACGTGCGCAGAAAGAAGTTTTTCTTGTAGGATTTCAAGAAAAATTAATTGTGGAAGAAGAGCGGAATTTATTTTGAAAGTTTGAAGAACATTTCAATTTCTTCCGGAGATTTAGGTTTCGCAACAATGCGCATATTCTTGTCTAGAATGAAGAAAGCGGGCGTCTTCGTAATGCGATAGTCTTTAGCTCCTTTCGAATCCCAACCACGCATTCCACATAAATTCGTGAAAGTGAATTCTCTTTCGGTTACCGCTTGTTTCCATGCGTTAGCATCGTTGTCTACCGAGTATCCCACGAAAGCGATTTTCTTTCCAGCATAATCCTTACTCAACTTCGCAATCTTTGGAGCTTCTGTTTTACAGTGACTGCACCAGCTGCTCCAGAAAATGAGAAGGGTATATTGATTCGCAGCACAAGTCTTCTTCAAATCAAAAGCAACGTTGTTCATGTCGTTGCCCGTAATATTTGGAGGAGTCTTCCCAACGCTTACGCGTTCAATGCTTTCAGCGTTTCGCTTAATCACATTCGAGAAATTGTCATCGCCGCAAGACTCTTCATTAATGAAATTGTCCATGAGGTAAAGCGTAATGTTTTCCATTCCGCTTTCATAAAATCCAGTGAGCATTTCATTCAACACAAATTCATACACGCGATCGTTGACGTGTGCTTTTTCAGTAATGAGACCAATGCAATCGATGAAACCGCTTTCGGTTCCTTTGCTAAATTGTCTCATGAAATTTTGAATGCGATCGTTCAAAACGGTTGAATGAAGTACGCGCGTGTCGCTGAAATTCAAATTATCCCAATAGTGTGCTTTTTCTTTTGAAGGCTCACGCTTCCAGTCGATGAGTTGCGAAACGAATGAAGTTTTAATCGACTGTTTGTCGCGCTGCATGCATTCCAATTGGTAAGCATTGAACGAAGCTTCAAGGTCTGTCAATTCTTTTTCTGCAGTTGAGTCTTTGTCTTTTTTCCAACGAATGTTCAACGACTTCTTTTTAGCGTTGAATTCGTTTTCCTTCTTCACATATTCATTCCAAAGAAGGTTTCTATTTCCTTTGGTGCATATAATACCGCTGTCCCAGCGCGCACCTTGAACGGTGAAGTTCGATTCGAGCTCAGCGTGATCAACAGCAATGATTGCCATGTTGGAAGGGGTGAGCCCGAGGGCGTAAAGTCCTTCTCCGTATGTGCCTTTGAATTGAAAACTGTTGTTTGTTATGGTCGCGGAATCTGCCACATCGAGCGTGCGTCCTGTGGTTTTCCACAAGCGAATCGCTGTTCCGTTGGGGTAGGTGGCTGTTCCAGAAATGACATGAGATTGGGCAAAAGCCGCAAAGCTGCATAGAAGTAGTGAAAGGGCGAATAGTGTTTTTCTCATCTTGAAATTTCTAAAACAAAAATAACACCAACTTTAATAGCTTTGTTCGGATATGCGCGAATCTATTCTTTTAAAGTACGATGTGGCCACAGAAGAGGAGCTGGAAGAGTTTCTTTACAACGCTGCCTTTGAAGAGGCTAAGCTCTTTCGTTCGCGCATGGGTGTGCGACTTTTACGCAGAAAGCATTTGAAGAAGATTGAAGAATGGTCTGCCGATATTACGCTCGGATTGAATGTGGAAGCGGTTCAATTGTCTCAGGCGATTTGGGTTGAAGGAAATTCGTGGTTAGAGAATCTGCGTGCTTTAGAAGCAGCTATGAGTCTTGGATTTAGGCAGGTCTTTCAGGCGAGCGGGGTGTATGAGATGCATTATGCGTTGGAAGGGTTGGAGCGAGCCGTAACCGATTGGGAAGATTTCTTGTTGAAGTCAGATTTGGCTTTGCTTGAAGAGCCGGTTCACTCTCGCGAAGAGTTGAACACAGCTGAAGCCATTCAGTTTTTGTTGAAGGGGGAAGAAGCGAATGCCATATCCTTGTTGCGAAAGGAAAAGACGCGTTTGAGCGCCTTCATTAAATAATCACGAATTGAAAACCTTTTCGAAGTAAGATTGTTGGAAGAGTATGAAAATGTCTGACGTTCGAATTTCCTGGCTTTCCATCGCATTCATTGCGTTGGGAACCATGACTTCCATATACTTGATTTCCCTTCTCAAATTCGATTATGATTTTGAAGACTTCTTCCCGAAGAACGATCCTGAAACCGAATATTATTTAGAGTTCCGAAAGTCATTCGAAACAGACAACGACTTCTTCATTGTGGCTCTTGAAAACGAAGGAAGCATTTTCGATTCAACGTTTCTTTCTCACGTCGACTCACTCACCAAGAAGCTACAAGCATTACCGAATGTGGAAGAATGTGTAGGTCCAACTTCGTTAATGACTTACGCAGTAGATCCCTTGTTCGGCGGGGTGTTCGAAACACCGTTGCTTTCTGCGAATTCAGCTCAATCCTTCAAACAAGATTCCGTGACAATTTGGAATTCGCCTTCATACGTAGGTGTGTTTTTCGGAACGAACGGAAGGTCGGTGGCCATTAACATGAAGCATACGCAAATGTTAAGCAAGGAAAAGTGCGATGACCTGGCAAAAAATATTCAAGCGGAAGTCAATAAATTTCAATTCAAAAAATCGCATGTCATTGGCCGCGCCCTCGGACAGAAGCTCTACGTAGAGCTCATGATTAAAGAATTGGCGCTCTTTATTTCTATTAGTTTAGTCCTTACCACCATCTTCTTGTTCATCGCTTTCCGAAGCGGATGGGGAATCATTATTCCAACAACGGTGGTGTTGTTGAGCATTATCTGGACGCTCGGATTCTTGAAGATCATGGGCAAAGATTTGGATCTAATGCTTACTGTCTTGCCTACGATTCTTTTTGTCGTTGGAATGAGTGACTCGGTGCATGTGCTCACGAAGTATATGCAAGAGCTTCGAAAAGGAAAAGAGAAAATTGAAGCCATTCGTTATGCGTTTAAGAGCATTCGCCTTGCTACTTTTTTGACTGCGTTAACGACAGCTATTGGATTTTTCACTTTGGTATTTTCCAACATTCAACCCATTTCTGATTTTGGAATTTACACTGCCGCTGGTGTGCTCTTGGCCTACGGACTAACGTACACGCTGCTTCCAGCCATATTGATTTTAGGTAAGCCGAAGCGCATGAACGACTTCGCGATGTCGGATGATTTTTGGACTTCGAAATTGCACAACAGTTTTATTTGGATACTCCGAAATCGCAAGAAGATTTGGATTGGAGGAGTTGTCCTTTTGGCATTAAGCGCTTGGGGTGTTTCCACCATTGTGGTAGACAACAAGATGTTGGAAGACTTGAAAGACGACCACGTGTTGAAGCAAGAATTTTCTTTTATGGAAAAGGAATTCGCGGGTTGTCGTCCGTTTGAATTAGGCATTGTCATGCCGAACGATTCTGCCATTCAATCGGTGAAGGTGTTGAAGCAATTGGATACGCTGGAGTCTTATTTGCGCAATGAATACGGAGTAGGAGCCATGCTCGGCTATGCGCAGTTGGTAAAGGAAGCGAACAAGACGTTGAATTTCGGAATGGAAGAATATTATGTCATTCCAGATAGTCTGAAAGAGATCATAGCCATTGAAGAATTGTTGCAGCAAGGACCAATAGCGCGCGCAACTGGAATGGCCTATAACGATAGCACGCGGACACTTCGCATTAGCGGAAAGGTTGGTGACATAGGCAGATTGCATTTCGATTCATGCAATCAAAAACTAATTGCGTTCATGGATCAGAACTGTCCTGATTTATCGAATCGAAAAATCACTGGAACAGCGCATTTGATCGACGTCAACAATCGCAGCTTAATCGAGAACACCGTTTGGGATTTGCTCATCAGTGTCTTGGTTATCGGAATCATCATGGGTATCGTCTACAAGTCGTGGCGCATGATACCGCTGACCATTCTTCCGAATTTATTTCCGTTGTTAATTGTCGCGGGAATCATGGGCTTCACGGGCATTCCGTTGAAGGTGAGTACCAGCATTATTTTCAACATCGCTTTCGGAATCGCGGTTGACGACACCATTCATTTCCTGGCTCGCGTCCGCAGTTTATTGGGTGAAGGACTCAGCGTTCACTACGCCGTTAAGCGCACCTTCCTCACAACAGGAAAGGCCATGATTGTCACCACGCTCATCCTCAGCGGCGGTTTCCTCACCTTAATCTTCAGCGACTTTCTAGGAACGCACTACATTGGCTTATTGGTGAGTCTCACGCTCTTCATAGCCTTATTCGCCGAGTTGTTGTTTTCTCCGTTGATTGTGATGGCTTTTTATAGGAAAGGTAAGAAAAGTTAAGAAAGGTTAAAATAGGTGAAGAAAATACTCATTCTCCTACTGTTTCTGTTTCTTAATTTAGAATTAGAATGAGTAGGACAATGGGAATAAATGAAAAATCTCTTTCTTCAATATAGAAAGTGAAACAGTAGGAGAAACAGAATGAGTGAAATAAAAAAAAATGCCGACATAACGTCGGCATAGTTTCGCGGAAAAGGGGGGATTCGAACCCCCGGTACAGTTTCCCGTACGACAGTTTAGCAAACTGTTGGTTTCAGCCACTCACCCACCTTTCCTAACGGCTGTTCCTCTTTTACGAGGAGTGCAAATGTAAACCGACATTCCTATATTTCAAATTTTTTTTCTAATCCTTCCCGAAGCGTTCCTTCAGCGCCGAATAGATCCTGTGCGTAGGCAATCCCATGACATTGAAGTAACTTCCTTCCAAATTCACTATTCCAACTAAACCAATGAAATCCTGAGCACCGTAGCTTCCTGCTTTGTCGAATGGCTTGTAATGCTCAATGTAATGACGAAGCTCGGTTTCACTCATCTCTGCAAAGGTCACCTTCGTGCAATCGGTAAACGAATGTTTCCAGGTGGAAGTGGAGATGCACACGCCCGTGTATACTTCATGACTTCTTCCACTTAATTGCTTCAGCATACTTAATGCTTCCTCGAAGTCTGCAGGCTTATTTAATAAGGTTCCTTCAACATGAACAACAGTGTCTGCGGTTATCACCAATTCATTGGCTGATGCGGTTTCCAACAAAGCCTCGGCCTTTCTTTCAGCCAAGCGCTGCGCTACTTCCGTTAAAGGCCAAGAAGGATCAATGCTTTCGTCTACATCCGATACGCGCACTTCAAACGTGAGTCCCATGCCAGCCAACAATTCCTTCCTTCTCGGAGAGCCCGATCCCAAGACTAACTTGTAGTTGTTCATCAACGGTAATAATTCTTCCATGACAACAAATTTACATCGTAAATTTGCGCGCATGCATCAATTAGTTCTTATCCTCGACTTCGGTTCGCAAGTCACTCAACTTATTGCACGTCGCTTGCGCGAACACAACGTTTACTGTGAGATCAAACCTTGGAACAAGGTGACTTCAATCCCAGAAAATTGTGTAGGTGTAATTCTTTCTGGAAGTCCATACAGCGTTCATCAAGAAGGAGCGCCGCTACCTGCGGTTTTCGATATTAATCCGAATCTCCCAATGCTTGGAATTTGTTACGGAGCGCAACTCATGGCGCAACTGAGCGGAGGAAAAGTTGAGCGCAGCACGCACCGCGAATACGGTCGTGCGAATTTAATTAGCCATCAATCGAATCATATTTTATTCAAAGGCATTCCAGACAATTCACAAGTGTGGATGTCGCATGGAGATACCATTACAGGTCTAGGCGAAAACATGGACATCATCTGCAGCACAGAGAATGTGAAAGTTGCAGGATACGCCTTCAAAGACCGTCCGGTTTTCGGAGTGCAATTTCATCCGGAAGTATTCCACTCAACAGACGGTGGAATCATGTTGAAGAACTTCGTTGTTGATGTATGCGGATGTAAACAAGACTGGACGCCGGCTTCTTTCGCCGACGAAACCATTGCCGATCTGAAAGTTAAATTAGGAGACGACAAAGTAATCCTTGGACTAAGCGGCGGCGTAGACAGCAGCGTAGCTGCAGTGCTTATTCATAAAGCCATTGGAAAGAATTTATACTGCATTTTCGTGAATAATGGATTGCTTCGCAAAGACGAATACGAAAGCGTTTTAGACAGCTATTTGCATTTAGGTTTGAACGTTAAGGGTGTCGATGCGAGTGAATTATTTTACGACGCATTGAAGGGATTATCAGATCCTGAGGCAAAGAGAAAAGCAATCGGCAAAACATTCATCGATGTATTCGATGCCGAAAGTAAATTGGTGGAAGGAGCGAAATGGCTCGGACAAGGAACCATCTATCCAGATGTGATTGAATCGGTTTCTGTTTCCGGAGGTCCTTCGCAAACAATAAAGAGTCACCACAACGTGGGCGGACTTCCAGATTACATGCAGCTTTCGTTGGTTGAACCGCTTCGCTTGTTGTTCAAAGACGAAGTAAGAAGAGTAGGGCGTGAGCTTGAAATTCCAAATGCAATTTTATCGCGTCATCCGTTCCCAGGTCCAGGCCTAGGTATTCGAATTTTAGGAGATATCACCCGCGAAAAAGTGCGTGTGCTTCAAGAAGTAGATGCCGTTTGGATCAACGGATTGAAAGAAGCGAATCTCTATGACGAAGTGTGGCAGGCAGGCGCAATCCTCCTTCCTGTGCAGAGTGTAGGCGTTATGGGCGATGAGCGCACGTATGAGAACGCAGTTGCGTTGCGCGCAGTAACGAGCACCGACGGTATGACCGCAGATTGGGCGCATTTGCCTTATGAATTCTTAGCTAAAGTAAGTAACGACATCATCAATAAAGTGAAAGGTGTGAACCGCGTGGTGTACGATATTAGCAGCAAGCCGCCGGCAACCATAGAATGGGAATAAAAATTGTTACCTTTAGTTCAATGAAAAGAATTGGATTCATTTTTCTTTTGGTATTGGCAAGCGCTTCGGCTTTTGCCCAGAGTTGTAAAAACTACCATGTGGTCGCTACGGGTGAGACCCTTTATCGTATTTCGCGTATTTACGGAATCACTATTGCCGAGATTCAAGCACTTAATCCAGGTTTGGTCACAACAGTTAAATTAGGCGAGCGCATTTGTCTGCCAAATTATGTTAAGCCAATTGGTTTGGAGGTTTCTGAGACTTATCCGGAGTATGACGGTGTTATTGCAGTTGAAAGCAAGAACGATACTTCTCGCACTTCCATTTCTTCGAAAAAAGATTCTTATGCAATAGCCCTGTTATTGCCTTTTTCAACGCATCAGATGAGTAATGACTCGCTCGACGAGCGTTCGGTTAAGTTGAGAAATGTTGCGATCAATATGTATCGTGGTGCTATGATGGCCCAAGATGAGTTGCAAAATAGAAATGTAAATGCGACCGTTTATTTATTCGATGTAGGAAACAGCGTTGAAGCAGGAAAGCGTGGAGTTGAACGATGCGAAGAAGTGAATGCAGATGTTGTTATAGGTCCTTTGTTTAAAGACCCGATTCAAGAAGTAGCCAAGTGGGTTTCGAAAAGAAATTCGCACATGGTCATTCCCGTTAAAATGAGTAACAAAATCTTACTCCTCTCTGAAAATATGAGCAAGGCTTATCCAGGAAATAATTCACAGTGGTATTACCTAGCCGGATTTGCAAAACAAGAATTTCCGAACTCAATTATTGTTGGAGCCTACGCGAAGGGTAAAGATGATTTTTCAAATGAAGCAGCCTTAAGTGGATTCATGGCGGAAGGTGGCGACTCATTAAAGTCTTTCGATATTTCTCAAAATTGCGTGAAGTTGTATGACTTTATAAAGAAAGCCAACAAGAACGTGGTGGTCCTTGACATGACTTCAGATGAGAAGACAGGAGCATCGCTAACAACCGCCCTAACGGGATTGAATGTAAACTTTGTTGGCGGAGAATCGAACGTAAGCGAAAATAGAGTTGAGCAAGGTTCGAAAAACGTCGCGACGAAAAGCATTAGTTTGGATTATTACAACTTAGATAATTTGAAATGGATTGCGGCTTACCGCAAAGAGTTCCAATCTGAACCTGATGAATTCGCTGCCATCATGCACGACATTGTTTTGTACTACGGAACAGGTCTTCAACTTTTTGGAACTGAAGTCGGAAGTCATTTGAATGAAATAGATCAAACCGGATTGATAGCTTTAGGCTTTGAATTTTTCAAGACAGGTCCTGAATCCGGATATGAGAATGCTTACGTGAATGTGATTCAAAAAATGAATGGAAGATGGGGATTGAAGAACAACTTGAAATAAGTTTAACACCGTTTCAGCAGAAAGTAGTTAGCGACTTACTCGAAATTCAAGACAGTATTTGCGCAGCATTGGAAACCTTCGACGGTTCCGATTTTCGTGAAGATATTTGGAAGCATACAGGAGGCGGTGGTGGAAGAACGCGTGTAATGAACGGCTCTTTAATTGAGAAAGGCGGAGTGAATTTTTCTGCAGTTACAGGTCCTGTTCCAACCATGATGAAAGACCGCATGCATCCTGATGCTAAAACTTTTTTCGCAACCGGTGTGTCTTTGGTTATTCATCCGTTTTCCCCTCAAATTCCTATCGTTCACATGAACGTGCGTTATTTCGAAAGTGACGCCGGAGACCAATGGATTGGCGGAGGAATAGATCTAACTCCTATTTATGTGAACGAAGAGCAGCGTGATTTTTTTCATTCAGAAATGAAAAACGTTTGTGATACACACGGTATGAATCACGAAGAATTTAAGTTGTGGGCCGACAAGTATTTCTTCATTCCACACAGAAAAGAAACCCGCGGAGTAGGTGGGATATTTTACGATTATCAGAAGCCTTCCGAGCAGAAAACAATGGAAGAACTTTGGGCGTTTAACAATGCTGTAGGTCACACCTTCAACAAGGCTTATTTACCCATTGTTGAAGCGAATATGACTCTGGAGTTTACCGAGCAACAGAAGCAATGGCAGTTGCTTCGCAGAGGTCGTTATGTTGAATTTAATTTGGTTTGCGATAAAGGAACGCTCTTCGGTCTTCAAACCGGAGGCAGAACTGAAAGTATTCTCATGAGTCTTCCAAAATTCGCTTCCTGGGAATACGACTTCCAAGTCGAACCCAATTCTCCCGAAGAAAAAACGCTAAACATCTTACGCTCTACCATCGCGTAGCGTCATCCGCTTACAAGCGGTTGTCCACCATCTTCACACCTGGGAATCCCGCTTGATTGAATTTTAAGTCTCCTTCATTGATTGCAGGATTCGCTTTGAAGTTTTTAATCTTGTACGTCACGTTTGCGTTTTCGCGAGTGACAACATTCACTTTAGTAAGTTCCATTTTCGCTTTGTCAACGAAAAGAGTTACGGTATGAAATGATTTCGATTTTGGGTTCAAAGGGTAAAGCGCAATTTCGTAACAAGCAACACCATCAACAGTTGCATTCGTGTTTTTCATTTCGTGTTTGAAGTCTTTGTTCCAGATGGTGTACATCTCAGAAGGATCGAAACCACCGTCTTTCACGTCGGCTAAGTTGTCGATTGAACACGAGTTCGATTTTTTGTTGTAAGTCCAAACAGTAGCGCCGTCGCAGTATACAGAATAGTCAGGAAGCGCAAGTTGGTATTTTTTTCCTTTCACTTTTACAGTGCCGTTTTGCTTGGTCACTTTGCCAGTTTTCGGATTGCTTAATTCAGAACTGAAGTCTGAAGAGGTGGTTGCCCACGATTTTGCTTTGGTAGAAAGTTTATCTAAGATTTCTTTAGAAGTCTGTGCTTGAAGAGAGAACGTTGCAAGAAGTGCGAACGCTAGAAATAGATTTTTCATTTTGTTTTTTTATTAATCACGCAGGTTTTTCAAGAACTGTTCCAAAGCTATCTCATCGGGTATTAAAACTTTCCGAGCCTTACTTCCTTCAAACGGGCCAATAAGTCCAGCAGCCTCCAATTGGTCTATCAATCGGCCTGCTCTGTTATAACCCAATTTCAATTTGCGTTGAAGAAGAGATGCCGATCCTTGTTGACTTAACACAATGACCTTCGCTGCTTCTTCGAACAATGAATCGCGTTCCGAGTTGTCAAAATTACCAATTTCCATTGAATTTTCATCAGCAACTTCAGGAAGATGGAAAGCATGGGCGTAACCCTGCTGACTTCCAATGAATTCAGTTATGGCTTGAACCTCAGGCGTGTCAACGAATCCGCACTGCAAGCGAATCAAATCGTTACCCGTACTTAAAAGCATATCTCCTCGTCCAATTAATTGGTCTGCTCCTCCAGCATCGAGAATCGTGCGCGAGTCAATTTTCGAGGTTACGCGGAACGCTATACGCGCCGGGAAGTTGGCTTTGATGGTACCAGTGATGATGTTTACAGACGGACGCTGAGTCGCAATGATCAAGTGAATACCAATGGCACGTGCCAACTGCGCAAGACGAGCGATAGGTGTTTCAACTTCGCGTCCAGCCGTCATAATCAAATCGGCAAATTCATCCACAACCAATACGATGTATGGAAGGAAGCGGTGTCCGTTGTTCGGATTTAATTTTCTTGAAATGAACTTCGCGTTGTATTCTTTGATGGTGCGGCACTCCGCTGTTTTAAGCAATCCGTAACGCTCATCCATTTCAACACACAATGAATTCAAAGTCTTCACTGCTTTGCTTGTGTCGGTAATAATCGCCTCCGCTTCGTCAGGGAGCTTCGCTAAGAAGTGTCTTTCAATTTTATTGAAAAGGGTAAGCTCAACCTTCTTCGGGTCAACCAGCACGAACTTGACTTGCGAAGGATGCTTGCGGTAGAGAAGCGATACCAAGATGGCGTTCAATCCAACAGACTTACCTTGTCCAGTAGCACCGGCCATAAGTAAGTGAGGCATCTTCGTTAAGTCAGTTACGAAGATGTCGTTGGAAATGGTTTTTCCTAAAACCAATGGAAGTTCCATGTCTGCATTTTGGAACTTGTCGCTTGCTATTAACGAACGCATAGAAACCACGTCGGGTCTGCTGTTCGGGACTTCAATACCTATTGTTCCTTTTCCAGGAATAGGCGCAATGATACGAATGCCGAGTGCAGCAAGCGAAAGCGCAATGTCGTCTTCCAAACTTTTAATTTTGGAAATACGCACGCCTGGCGCAGGAACAATTTCGTACAATGTAACGGTAGGTCCGATGGTCGCTTTGATCTTCGCTATTTCAATCTTATAGTGATTGAGCGTTTCAATGATTCGGTTTTTGTTTTCCTCCAATTCTTCTTTCGAAATTTGAGGTCCGTTACCGCCGTAGTTCTGCAAGAGATCAATGGAAGGCAGTTGGTAGCGCGAAAGGTCTAATTTCGGGTCGTACTCACCGAATTCAGTGCTTTCAATTTCATCTGAACTGAGCTCTTCGGCTTGAACCGTTGGAGCAATTTCAATTCCTAAATCACCCATATCATCCTCTTCGAAGATGGTGGAGCTTCCTGAAGAAACAGGACTTAGTTCAAATTCATCCGTCGTTTTTTCTTCTTCTTCCTCTTCCTGAATTAATTCGAAAGTGGGTTGTGGATTTAACGGGTTTTCAAAGTCGAAACTGGTTGGTGTTGTTGAGGTGGGAGTGTCCTCGTCGGAAATAACTTCATAGACTTCTGGTTCAGGCTCGGATTCCGGCTCTGGGGTATAACTTGGAACGGCTTCAGCCTTTACTTCAACGGTAGTTTCTTGAGTATTTACAACGGGTTGAAACAGCGCTTCTTCTTCTTCCTCCTCTTCGATAATTCTTGGCTTGTCTGCCTTTGGTTTCGATCTGAAAAGCACACCCAATCTAGCAATGAAGGTGTCTACATGATGATTGAAATTCACGATGAAGAATACCAATACAACGAACAGAATTCCAAATAGGGTGCCCATCCATCCCAAATTAGAAACACAGAAATGTGTCGCAACAACACCATATCCGCCAACGAATAATCCGTTAATTAAGATTTCGATATGATCGAATGGAATAGGGTTGGTGCGGTGTGCAAAGAATCCAATGGCTAATGGAAGAAAGAGCATGACGCCCACACTTACACGCAGTGTTTTTAGAAAAGGAAGAAGATGCTTTCCGGTTAGCATGCGCATGCCAACAAGGAAGGTTAATAGCGGAATGCAAAGCGCTGCAATTCCCGCAAAATGGAACATAAGCGCATGTGCCCAGCGCGCACCCAATCCGCCCATCCAGTTGTGAAACGATTCATTCAATCCACCACTGCCAACAAAAAGCTGTTGGTCATGTGCACCAGAAAACAAGTAGGAAACACAAGCGAGTGCGGTAAATGCAGAAAACAAGAGAACAGCAAGTCCAGCTATGCGCATGGAGCGGACGTCGCGATTCAAATTTTCGTTTCTATCTTCAAACTCGGCGGAAGTGTCGACTTCGCCTTTTCTTTTTTTAGCCAAAATGTACGGATGTATGGATGTGTGAAATTATTAAGTAGAACAACAGAAAAAGCAGGGGGTGTAGTGTCTTATTAACATAGATTTGTGGCTATTCGGTGTGTTGGAGTTGAGAATAGTCGAAAAAAATGAATAGCAAAGTTGCAATTCTCAATATTCTACGTATATTTGCCGTCCAATTTCTGCAACAATGGCTAAGAAAGGTAATAGAATACAAGTTATAATGGAGTGCACAGAACACAAAGAGTCTGGCAAGCCCGGCACAAGCCGTTACATCACTACTAAGAACAGGAAGAATACGCCTGAGCGCTTAGAGAAGAAAAAATTCAACCCGATTTTGAAGAGAATGACGGTTCACAAAGAAATCAAATAAGCTTAAGTCATGGCAAAGAAAGTAGTTGCGACCCTGCAAACTGGTGGTGGTAAGAACCACACCAAAGTTATTAAAATGGTGAAGTCTGCAAAATCAGGCTCTTATTCCTTCAAGGAAGAGATTGTACACAACGATAAAATCGGCGAGTGGTTTGCTAAAGGCTAATCGCTGTTAGAAATACTTTAAAAGGCTTTTCCTTTGGAAAGGCCTTTTTTTTATTTTAGACCTAAACTATGAGTTTCTTCAAACGCCTCTTTTCGAAAGAAAAAAAAGACAAGCTAGATCTTGGTCTTGAACGCACCCGCGAAGGTATTTTCGGTAAGCTAGCTCGTATCATCACGGGGAAAGCTCACGTAGACGATGAGATGTTAGATGAGTTGGAAGAAATTCTAATTACATCCGATGTGGGAATCGATACCACAGAGAAAATCATAAAACGAATTCAAGAGCGCGTTCGCAAAGAGAAGTCGATGCCAACGGATCAATTGAATCAGGTTTTACGTGACGAAATTGCGCAGATGCTTGTAGGTCATGAGGGAGAAGAGAGCGAGGAGATTTTCATTCCAGCAACAGATGGAATGCCCTATGTAATTATGGTAGTGGGAGTGAACGGTGTGGGTAAGACTACGACCATTGGTAAGATGGCATACCAACTTCAACAACAAGGAAAGAAAGTGGTTTTGGGTGCGGCAGATACCTTTCGCGCAGCAGCCATTGATCAATTGAAAATTTGGGCAGAACGAGCCAATGTTGACATTGTTGCTCAAGCCATGAATGCTGATCCTGCAGCAGTTGCGTTTGACACCTTACAATCGGCGGTTTCTAAAAATGCCGATGTTGTAATCATTGATACAGCAGGAAGATTGCATAACAAGGTTGGTTTGATGAACGAGCTTTCGAAAATCAAACGCGTAATGCAAAAGGTAGTTCCGAACGCACCGCATGATGTCATGCTTGTTTTAGACGGTTCAACTGGACAGAATGCTTTTGAGCAGGCGAAGCAGTTTACCGCGGCAACAGAAGTCTCCTCTTTGGCCATTACAAAAATTGACGGGACCGCAAAAGGTGGGGTAGTCATAGGAATTTCTGATCAATTCAATATACCTGTCCGCTTCATAGGAGTGGGAGAGCAAGCCGGAGACCTTCAAGTCTTCAATAGATTCGAATTTGTAGATAGTTTATTCGCAGGAAAATCAAAGTAATGAAAACGAAGACCCTCAAGAAAAACAAGGTGAACGTAGTAACCTTGGGTTGCGCAAAAAATATTTTCGACTCGGAAGTCATGATGGCGCAATTGAAGGCCAATTCTTTCGATGTTGAGCATGAATCTGAAGAGACCGATTCGGAAATCGTGATTATCAATACCTGCGGTTTCATTGATAACGCTAAGGAAGAAAGTATCAATACAATCTTGGCGTGGGCAAAGGAGAAGGAGAAAGGAAATGTTTCGAAGCTTTATGTGACTGGATGTTTGAGCGAACGTTATAAGCCCGAATTGGAAAAGGATATTCCGGAAGTAGATGCGTTCTTCGGAACACGTGATCTTCCTCGCTTACTGAAAACATTGAAGGCGGATTATAAAACTGAATTGGTTGGAGAGCGCTTGCTTACTACGCCCAGTCATTTCGCCTATTTTAAAATCGCGGAGGGATGTGACCGTCCGTGTTCGTTTTGCGCCATTCCGCTTATGCGCGGAAAACACGTGAGTACGCCAATGGATCAGTTGGTGAAAAACGCGAAATCTTTGGCGGCCAATGGCACCAAGGAATTGGTGCTTATTGCTCAAGATCTGACCTTCTACGGTTTAGATATTGAAAAGAAAAGAACTCTTTCAGAATTGTTGAAACGTCTTTCCGATGTGGAAGGCATCGATTGGATTCGTTTGCAATATGCCTTTCCAAGCGGGTTTCCGATGGATGTGCTTGATGTGATGAATGAGCGTGATAATATTTGTAAGTATTTAGATATGCCGCTTCAACATGGAACAACAAAAATGTTGCAAGCCATGAAGCGCGGTATTACGCGAGAAAAGACCGATGCGCTTATTCAGGATATTCGTATGAAAGTTCCGGATATTGCAATTCGTACAACTTTGATTACCGGATTCCCTGGCGAAACTGCAGCTGATCACAAAGAACTGTTGAAGTGGATTGAGCAATCGCGTTTCGAGCGTTTAGGTGTATTTACATACAGTCATGAAGAGAATACTTCTGCATTCGTTTTGAACGATGATGTTTCAGCGAAGACGAAGAAGAAGCGTGCAGATGAAATAATGGAAGTGCAATCGCACATTTCATTAGAATTGAACGAAGCGAAAGTAGGTAAGACCTTCAAGGTGTTGATAGATAAAATAGAAGGTGACTATTACATTGGTCGCACCGAGTTCGATTCTCCAGAAGTAGACAACGAGGTAGTTGTTCCGAAGTCTGAAGGATATTTACGCGTAGGAGATTTTGCAGATATTGAAATTATTCGTGCAGAGCACTACGATTTAATTGGAAAAATTAAGGCGTGAGTTCTGAAGTGAAATATCCCGTTATGGAGACCTTCACGAGTGTTCAAGGTGAAGGCGTTTATACCGGTGTTCCAAGTTTTTTTATTCGATTGGCCGGATGTGACGTTGGTTGTGTTTGGTGTGATGTGAAGGAGAGTTGGGACAAAGAAAAACACCCACTTGTTTCATTAGATACCTTGGTGGAAGCGGCCGTTGGAAGCGGGGTGAAAGTGGTTATCGTAACGGGTGGTGAACCTACTTTGCATGATCTTTCTCCGCTTACGGAAGCCTTACGAAACGTGGGTTTGAGAATTCATTTGGAAACAAGTGGCACTCAGAAACTGACAGGGCTGTTCGATTGGATAACCTTTTCACCGAAAAAGTTTAAAGCTCCGCTTGAAGAGTATTACGAATTGTCGAATGAATTGAAGGTTGTCATTTTTCACAAATCAGATTTGACTTGGTCGCATGAAATGGCTGCACGCATGAATGAAAATGCGCAATGGTTCATGCAACCAGAATGGGATAAAAGAGAAGAAAGCCTTCCGCTTATTTTCGATTGGGTGTTAAAAAACCCACACTGGCGTGTGGGTCTTCAAATTCATAAATACATGGGAGTTGAATGATTAATCTATTCTTTAATCACTCTTAGTTTATTCCCTTCTTCATCGGTCAAAACATAGATTCCAGCGCCGTAGTTGCTGAAATTAATTTGCCAAACCCCGTATAGGTTCTCAACCAAATTTCCTTGAATGGTATATACGCGAATGTTGCTCTTTTTGGAGCATTGTACAATTCCTCTTGTTGGATTCGGATAAACCGAAAAGAATTTCTTCGTAGAATTCGTTTCTTGAACACTAATGACACCCTGATTATTTGAAAAATCAGGGGTAGTAACAATGAAGTTTACCCATTCAGGACTTCCATCTGTATAACGACCAAGACTTGTATCGCGGTCCATATGCAACCACGCGATTTCATCTACTAGCGTTAAACCATCGGGACTATATAATCCAATAAACTCGTTGTTGTTATTTAAGTTAAAGCTTGCGTGTCTTACTCCCTGTGTTCCACTGTCGTCAATAAAAAACGTAAGCCAACCGAGAGCAGGCACTGTGACACTGTCTACGAATGTTGTTGGTATTTGCCACCTTCTGGGATTATTACTATCGTCACTCATGAAATAGCCAGCGAGACTTACATCGTAGTTCAATGGGTTATAAATTTCAACCCAATCATCGAATTCGGCATAATTATCAATGAATGTTAAAACATTATCAGCCATAACCTCATTTATTACAACAGGCTCTGGAGTAATAAAAATTAGGCTATTGGTGTTTATAGGAGTAGCTGGATTAAAGGTGGTGATAGTTGGTGCGCCATCTGTTGAACAACCAGCACTAGTTCCTGGTGAAAGAGCTCCCCAGGTTAATGAACTTACAAGAGTTGTCCCGTCAGGCCCAGTGAGCGTAGCTGTGCCTCCTGCGGGGTTCAAAACAATAGGAGAGTGGTTTGCGCCAAAAGCTAGATCGTTGTCGCACCAAAAAACCTTGAAACTATTTGGTGGGATTACGGTGTTAAACGGTTCGTTGGTTGGAATGAGCCACTGAGTGCCAGTGCCGTTAACACTCAAGAAATAACCACCTAAATTGACTTGAAAAGTGTTTGGATTGTAAATTTCAATCCATGGGTCGTATTCAAATTCAGGGTCGTGATAAATGCCAGTATTTTCTGGTTGAACCTCATTAATAAAAAGTAATTGTGCCACAGGCGTTAATTCAACATTTGGAGCTGAATAGGTAACGGAATTGAAGTATTGCCAAGTGGAACATGCTTCACATGCCCGTCCATAACTAATGTCGGGTGCCATTTCAGGATAGTCGATTTGGTCGATTATAGTTACACCATCTGGGGCGGTTAAGAATACTTTTTCTCCGTTTCTGCTTAATGTAAAGTTTGTGTGAAGTGCTCCTTGAGTCAGATTGTCATTGTCTGCAAAAAAAACTTTGAAACTTCCCGGAAGTATGGTAGTCGCGCCGGGATCAGTTGCCGGGATTTGATACTTGATAAGATTAAGGGGGTCGTCGGATAAATAGTAGCCTGCTAAATTTACAATTCCACCTGGGTTGTATATTTCAATCCAATCGTCAAACTCGAAAAACTCGTCCATTTGATTGGTGTTATTCGAAGCGAGTATTTCATTCAATTGAAGTTGAGTCTGTCCCAGGAAAGGAGCGACCATCAAGCTCAAGAGCATCAGGTGTTTTTTCATAACAAAGTTTGTTACCCCAAAGTTAAGTCGGGAAATTTGAAATCAATTCCTTCAAAAGTTTTTCCTTTCGATTTTATTGAATTCCTAATTCTTTTTTTGCTTCGGGAACTGTAATTCTTTTTCCGTTTTTGTAAGCGGTAATAAATGCGTCAGGAATGCCGTTAGCTCTGCAGAAATCTCGTTGCTTAATGACATCAGGAATGGTTTGGAACTTTCCACTTGTGTATCGAATTTGACCATTCTGAAGTTTTTCTACGTGCAGATCTGAGTAGGTGTTCAGTATCGTATTTCGCGAAGGCTTTCCATAAACACCTACTTGAACAGTAAAGAACACACCTTCTGTCTTTTCAATAAGGTTGGCAGGAACAGCCAACGGGTCAGAATAGTAAGTAACATCTGCATTAGCTGCATTAGTTGAGGTGTTGACAGGTGGAGTTGTTGAGCCTCCGGTTGTAGAAGCCTTTTCCGCTGCTGTCATTAACTCACTGTAACGAACGCGTTCGCGGTTCTTGTAGGCAACAATAAATGCATCGGCATAGCCCATTTGACGAATGTCATTTCGAGCCTGAATGGCTTCGGTGTATGAAGTGAAAAATCCTGTTCTATAACGAATGAATCCGTTTGTTTGGCGCTCTGCGTAAACGGGAGCGAATTGATTGAATGTGTTATTTGCAACAGGTAAGCGAAATGCTCCGACTTGAATGGTGTAGAAAGATCCTTCAGGGAGAGGCAATCCAATTGGAATAGGATTCGTGTCGCTGTATACAGATGTAGTTTGTCTTTGATACAATGTTCTTTGTACAATCTTCGGAATGCTGGTAAATGAACTGGCGTTGTTAGAACTGGCGTTGTTAGAACTGGCGTTGTTAGAACTGGCGTTGTTAGAACTAGCGTTGTTTGAACTAGCGTTGTTGGAACTAGCGTTGTTAG
>JANQWV010000051.1 GCA_030729695.1 Flavobacteriales bacterium
ATCTGCGGCGGGAAGATTCACCCACAATTGAACCATAGAAAAAATGCCACCGGCCTTAGAAAATTCTTGCTCGTGGTATTCTTTATGCAGAACACCCGAAGCTGCGGTCATCCACTGTACATCTCCTTCGCCAATAACTCCGCTGTTTCCAGCACTGTCGTGATGGGCAACCTTTCCTTTGTAAGCAATGGTCACGGTTTCAAAACCTTTGTGCGGATGAACTCCAACACCTTTTTGCACATCTGTCGGAGGGAAGTAATGCGGTGCAGCATAATCGAGCATAATGAACGGATTCATGCGCTCCATGCTCAAATAATAATCGGGAATAAAGTGATGAACCTTGAAGCCATCTCCAACGAAATTTGTTGGCGGTGGCGGTATAATGGATTGAAGTGTTCTTTTCATAAGTGCTACAAAATTACATCATTATCTTCGCACCATGAACAAAGACGAAATGCACTGCTTGGGGAAGATTACCAAGCTACATGGATACAAAGGCGAGTTGACGGTTTTTCTAGATACCGCGAAGGTGGCAGATTACAAGGATTTGCAGTTTTTATTTTTGGAAATAAAGGGAAGTCTTGTTCCTTATAAGATTGAATTATTCGAGCCGAAAACGAATGATTCGGTGAAGGTTAGACTGGCCGGAGTAAACGATGAAGCCACAGCGAAATCGTTATTGAAATCTATGGTCTATGTTCGTTTAACCGAACTCTCAGTAAAAGACGAAGACCGCAGAGACATGGTGAATTGGGTTGGATACGAGGTATTCGATCAAACACACGGAAACATTGGAGTAGTGGAAGAGGTGGTTGAAAACAGAAAGAATCCACAACTTGAGATTCGTCACAATACTGGTAAACTTATTTTGCTTCCCCTTCAACCTGAATTCGTTTTGGAGATAGATGACGAGAGCAAAACCATATCTACGGCAGCTCCTGAAGGACTGATAGAGTTGTACTTAGAATAATTAATCAACATTTCAAACCGTTTATGGTTGAGAAAGGGGTGAGTTTCAAGGATTCTCACCCCTTTTTTTATTATTACCTTTGCCAAACGATTCAATGACAGTCGAACCAAAATATTATTCATGACAAACATCGGTACACGTCCCGAAGGCGCAACATTGGCCTACCTTGGACTTAAACATGTTTCCACCGCATACTGGAACATGACTCCTGCAGAATTGGTTGAAGAGACCATCCTCCTTTCTCAGGGAACACTCACGAATACGGGCGCTTTAGCCATTGACACCGGAGAATTTACCGGAAGATCTCCAAAAGATAAGTTTATTGTAAAAGATGCCTCAACCGAAAACAGCGTTTGGTGGAGCCAGTTCAATATTCCATTCGATTCAGATAAATTCACACGCTTGTATGAGCGTATGTGCGCATACCTGAACGGACGAGAAGTATATGTGCGCGACGCATACGTTTGCGCAGATCCTCGCTACCGCATGAACGTGCGTGTAGTAACAGAATTCCCTTATAGCAACATGTTCGCAAGTAACATGTTCTTGCGTCCAACTGCTGAAGAATTAACAACCATGACCCCAGAGTGGCATGTCATCTGTGCACCTGAATTCATGGCCGATCCAGAAATCGACGGAACGCGTCAGCACAATTTCGCAATCATCGACTTCACCAAGAAGATGGCGATCATTGGCGGAACCGGTTATACAGGAGAGATTAAAAAAGGAATTTTCACGGTGTTGAATTACGTTCTTCCACACGAGAAGAATGTATTGTCTATGCACTGTTCAGCGAACGTCGGTAAAGACGGAGACACTGCTGTGTTCTTCGGACTTTCTGGAACGGGTAAGACAACATTATCTTCCGATCCGAACAGAAGACTGATTGGTGATGATGAGCACGGATGGACTGATAGCACTGTCTTCAACTTTGAAGGTGGCTGTTATGCGAAGACGATCGACTTGTCACGCGAAAAGGAACCTCAGATTTACGACGCCATTAAATTTGGTGCGTTGCTAGAGAACATTGGTTTTGAAGACGACGGAGTTACTCCAGATTACGCTGATAGCGCGAAGACAGAGAACACACGTGTAAGCTATCCATTGGAGCACATCGACAATACCATGAATCCAAGTGTGGGTGGTATTCCGAAGAATATTTTCTTTCTGACTTGCGATGCCTTCGGTGTATTGCCTCCAATTAGCAAACTAACGAAAGAGCAAGCGATGTATCAGTTCATTAGCGGATACACTGCTAAGGTTGCTGGAACAGAAGCTGGAATTACCGAGCCAACTACTACCTTCAGTGCATGCTTTGGCGCGCCATTCTTACCGTTACATCCGACTGCATATGCAGAGATGTTAGGTAAGAAGATCGACGAGAGCGGTGCTCAAGTGTGGTTAATCAACACCGGCTGGTCTGGAGGTTCTTACGGAGTAGGAAGTCGCATGAAGTTGAGTTTCACTCGTGCCATGATTACTGCTGCGTTGGAAGGAAAGTTGAACGATGTTGAATTCGCTACGCATGAAGTTTTCGGATTGGCTATGCCAACATCATGTCCGGAAGTTCCAGGAGAAATGTTGAATCCGCGTAACACGTGGTCAGACAAAGACGCATACGACGCGAAAGCGAATGAGCTTGCAAGTAAGTTCATTGCGAATTTTGAAAAGTTTGAAGACTACGCAAGTGAAGCCTTACTTTCTGCTTCACCAAAGGTGAAAGCCAAAGCGTAATAATTTATATCGAAATGAAACAGGCCTGTTGCATTGGATTAATTCTTCTGCTACAGGCCTGTTCTACTTCTGATCCAGGAAATTCAGTTTCTGCATCGAAGGCGAATGAACGTTCGGTTTATTCGAAGAGCGAAGAGAATATTCTTACTTTTCTAAATTCGGAATACGAGACCACCGTTTGGGCAAGCTTAGTTGAATTAAGCACCTGGGCAGATTCGTTGAAGAAAAACGAGTACACCTTGCTTGTCCCCTCAGATGCGGTTTTACGCAACAAAGGGTTGGATAAATATCAGGCTCTTGTACCGTCTTCCAATAGAGCTGAATTGAATAAAGAAATTGGTCATCACCTGATTCCAGGGCGCATATCATTTACGAATCTTCCTGACACCGTTTTGAAAAATGTGAATGGGGAGAGTTTAATCTATAGTACTTCTTCCAAAAGACTTTCGGAGTTTGAGATTACAGCGGTTGAGCGGGACTTAAAGTTAGGGCGAGTAATTAGAGTACGATAGGAACTATGTAATGGGAAAACCTTCGGTTTTATTCCTACTTTGTAATGGGAACTACGTTGTTTGAACTGCGTTTTCTGTCACCTAAGGTTTGATCGCGAAGCGATTGATTCGAAGAATTGATCTAACGAAGTCAGATTGATCGCCATCGGCGATTTAAGCGTAATGGCTCATGAGTTCAATCCGCAACAACCTCAACGCATTCTCAATAGCCGGATTGCCTACTGCCGCTTCCATTTCCATAACGAAATTACTCAAGTACATGCCGTTGTCGTTCGGATTGACTTTCGAATAAGACACTTTAAATAATTCAAGAATGTCGCTTTTCGCTTGCTGAATGTTCGCCCAAGTATGTTCGCTTACATACATCTGTAATGAAACATTGTGGTCGAACTCTTCGCGAATGTTGCGAATCATTTCCAACTGCAACAAGGTGCAGGTCATACCCGGACGGTTGCTGCGCAAAACGACGCTACTTGGACGTGACCTTTCCAACATAACAATCAGTCGCTCGTAGGCTGAAAGACGCAAGGAAGCAA
The DNA here is from genome assembly GCA_030729695.1 of Flavobacteriales bacterium. Classification (GTDB taxonomy): domain Bacteria; phylum Bacteroidota; class Bacteroidia; order Flavobacteriales_D; family Sanyastnellaceae; genus CAIZGX01. The sequence goes on from JANQWV010000051.1 coordinate 3,753, forward strand.
GCGCACTTGCATTTGATTTGCGCAATTCCAACTGCCAACGTTGTTCATTGTGACGATGTTGTTTTTCCATAAGGAAGAAAATAATTGTCCCAGCAATGATCAAACTTAGGGCGACCAATAGAAATGTAAGAGATGCGTTCATATTGCAAAGAAACTTCTTAATTGTTGTTGGTGCAAATGGTATATTTGAATGTATGAAAAAATATATTCTTCTTCTTCTGCTTCTGTGCATGGCATCCATTCAGGTATTCGGACAACCGCTTTTGCGTTCCTATACCACTCCAGTTAGTGCAGGCGGTTCTTATCTTCAGAACCCTTGGGCAGGCGGATTAAATTCTTGTCAGGTTTCAAGAATTGATGCCAACGGTGACGGGAACAAGGATATTTTTATTTTCGATCGAATTGGTTCGCGCATTTCTATTTTCATAAATATGGGCGATGTGCAAGGAGATACCTTCTACAGATACACGCTTGAATACAATGCGGCTTTTCCAACAGGATTAACAAATTGGGTACTTCTGCGCGATTACAACTGTGATGGGAAGGAAGATATTTTCGCGAATTATTATAGCGGAATTAAATTGTGGAAGAACACCTCCTCGAACGGTGTGTTGTCTTTTGAACCAGTTGATAATGGAGCGACAATTCAGTCGGATTATGATTTCGGAAGTCCGTTTTCGGCGCCGATATATACCGTGAGTTTGGATGTTCCTTCAATCACAGATTACGACGGAGACGGAGACTTGGATATATTCTCATACACAGAACAGTCCACTACCGTTTATTTCTTCAAGTCAATGCAATCGGAAACGGGCAACTGCGAAACAACGAACTACATCTGTGGAAATAGATGTTACGGAATGTTCGGAGAAAGTCCTGAGAGTTTTTCAATTTTAGAAGGAGCCGATTTCGATTGCGGATTCAACGTAAGCGATCCACGCTCAAGTGAGCGCCTGCATACGGGTAGTTCGATTTGTTCCATTGACCTCGATAACAACGGGATTAAAGATTTTGTCATCGGAGATGTTTCTGAAAATAATTTGGGTGCTATCTTTTTTGAAAATGCAGTGAATGGGCTCGACAGTGCAACCACCGTTCAATTCGATTTTCCCGCACAAGTTGGAAACTCTCTTCCTGTCAATTTACCGCTGTTTCCATGCGCATATTACGAAGACGTGAACAACAATGCAGTGAGCGATTTGCTGGTCTCTCCGAATTCATACGCAACAGCGGAAGATGTAAACAGCCTATGGTATTATCAGAATGTTGGTGGAGAATCAACTCCGGATTTTCAATTTATACAAGACGATTTTCTTCAACACGACATGATTGAATTGGGGACCGGTGCATACCCTGTTTTGGAAGATGTGAATGGCGATGGATTGAAAGATTTACTTATTACAAATCGAAAGTCTTTCGATCCAATTACTCCGAGTAACAACCATACTTCGAGAATCTTTTGTTATTACAACAATGGAACACCAACAGTTCCTTCATTCGATTTCAATTCGAACAACTGGCTGCCTTTGGCTACGGATACGTTGGATAGCAAGTATCTCGCTTTCGGAGACGACGATGGAGATGGAGACAGAGATCTTTTAATTGGTGTTCAAAACGGATATCTCGTTCGCTATGAAAATGCGGCTTCAACAGCGACGGGATATGCCTTTTCTGACAACGGTGAATTACTGAAGGATAATAACGGACTTACGATAGATGTTGGTCAATTCGCAACTCCGCAATGGGTAGACTTGAACGATGACGGACTGCTAGATTTAGCAGTAGGAGAGAAGAACGGTAACGTGAATTATTATGCGAACAACGGAAGTTCAACAGCGGCTTCGTATGTTTTTCAGGAAGATACTTTGGGTGGAATGGTAGCATCGAATATTCTGGGAATATTCGGATACAGCGTTCCGCATTTTTTCAAGAATGAAGCGAACGAATGGGAAGTTTTGTTGGGAACGGAAACCGGACAGGTGAACCATTTCTCGAATGTATCTGGAAATCTTTTGGGCGACTTCACCTTGGACACAACAGACTTCGAAGGAATTAATGAAGGTGAACGCTGCGCGGTTTGGTTTGAAGACATTACAGCCGATGGGAAGCGCGATTTGTTCATAGGACAAATAGGAGGCGGGCTGGGTTTTTATTCTAGCGATACAATTATTTCAGTGAATGAATCGCTATTCAACGATGTTCAGATATATCCGAATCCCGCGAGCACTCAACTGACCATAGACGCCGGTTCGAATTGGAACACTGTTTCAGCTTTAGAATTGTATGATTTAAGTGGAAGAAAGGTTTGGTCTGAACGCTTGAATGCGAGAACCACCCTTGTGAATCTTTCTAATTTCTCCGAAGGGATTTATATTCTGAAATTGAACGGAACTGCTGTTCGGAAGAAGATTGTGGTTAGGAAGTGATTCCTTTCCAGATCTTATAACTCTCTTCTGCTTGAATTTCAAGCATGCTGAGGCCATTGCAATAGCGCGCGCCGCGCGAGATGCCTTCTTGAAGAAAGGCTGTTCTCTCTGGATTGTAGATCAAGTCGTACAACACATGCTGATCTGTAAGACACGAATAATCCAAGTCTGGTTTTTCTTCGTTGTGAGGGAACTGTCCAACAGGCGTGGTGTTCACAATGAGCTTGCACTTCTCGAGCAACAAGGGTGTTACCTGGTCGTAAGAACAAGTCTGATCGTTTTGCGGATTTCGACTGACAAAAAAATAACGGATACCTAATTCCTTCAACACAAAAGCCACCGCTAACGATGCTCCTCCGGTGCCGAGTATGAGGGCGGTTTCTACTCTGTTTTCAATAAGTGGAAGCAACGTCCGTTTGAAGCCGATGTAATCGGTATTGTGACCAATCCAACGGTTGTTCTCCATACGCACACAATTCACAGCGCCAATGGCTTTCGCTGCTGGCGTAAGCTCGTCGAGGCACTGAATAATTTCTTGTTTGTAGGGAATGGTGACATTGAATCCGGCGAGTCCTTGCAGTTGCGGCAAGTTTCGAATCCCAACGATAGAATCTAATTCAATATTGATATATCGCTCTTCTTGTGGAACATCTTTCGTAGAATCTTGCGAAGCATCTTGTGAAACATCTTTCGCAATATCCTGTCTTTGAAATTTAGACATGAAATATGTTTGCGAAAAAGAATGCGCTAATGATTTCCCGAGAAGCCCATACGTTCTCATGCCTTCGAGCCGAATTTGCTTTTCAGGTAAGCAAAAACCATTGGAGTAAGAGAGATCAAGATGATCAGAATAACAACCGCTTCGAAGTGCTTCTGAACAAATTCAATTTGTCCGAGGAAGTAACCGGCTAGCGTCATACTTACAATCCAAAGCGCACCACCGAAGATGTCATAAGGTAGGAATTTCTTTCTGTAGTCCATCTTCCCAACTCCAGCAACAAACGGAGTGATGGTGCGTACGATAGGAACGAAGCGCGCCATGATAATGGCTTTTGTTCCGTGCTTCGTGAAGAACTCTTCGGTTGTTGTTAAATGCTTTTGTGCAATAAGTGGTTTGCCTCTGAATTTCATTGCAACGATTTTCGACCCGAAAAATCTTCCAATGAAGTAGTTGCATTGATCTCCGAGAATAGCTGCAACGATGAGCAATACAAAAAGCATGGTAAGGCTTAAGTTGTTCTGTCCCGCGCACAACGCACCTGCTGCGAATAACAACGAATCTCCGGGAAGAAATGGCATGACTACCAATCCGGTTTCAACAAAAATAATGAGGAATAAGATGGCATAAAACCAAACGCCGTATTCATTCAACAAGAGAGGAAGCTCTTCATTCAAATGCAGAACGAAGTGCAAAAAAGACTGTATCATTTCCATATTAAAGCGAACACTTGATTTCGGGTGCGCATTGTTCTGCGTACCCCTGAACACCACCGGCAAGGCTGTAAATAACGTCTCCAGGGAATTTCTTTTCAATCATATACACCAAAGCGTCTGAACGTTTTCCACTGTTGCAATGGAAGACAATTGGATTTTCTTTTGGAAGTGAAGGATACTTTTCAATCACGTGTTCCATTGGAATATGCATTCCATCTAACGTGCAAATAGCCACTTCATATTCTTCACGAATATCTACTAGCAAATGTGGTTTGTTTTCGTTTTTCCAGATGAGTAATTCTTCAGGCTGCAGGTGTTGCATATTATCCTTTCATTTTTGAAACAATGTCTTCAGGAAGGTAATCGAAGAACGTATCTCCACGCAACCCCATGCGCAGACATTCCAATGGAATGGTTTCATTCTCTGCAATGTTTCCAAGGTTTACGTTTGCTCCGCAATGTTTGATGAAATAAACCTGCTGTGCTTTCTTCGGTGCTTCCCAGATAATATCGTTTCCGTTGATTTTAGCGAGGATTTTGTTGATCAGCATCACGTGTGCTTGTCCGCTTGGACGATAGATTCCAACTGTTCCGCTTTCGCGAGCTTCAGCAATAACTTTCCATGAGCCAGCATCCAATTCAGCTTGCATCATCTTGATCCATTTAGCTGGACTAATTAAAATCCCTTCTTCCTTTGATCCAACTTCAGAAAGGACTTTGTAGTTTTTAGCGTATTCGGTGATAAGCTGACATTTCTTTTTGTGATCCAATGCCATGCTTCCGTCAGAAACTTCAACCATTTCTATTCCTAGACTGTCGATGTATTTGCGGTACTTGTCAAGTTCTCCGCGCACATAGCACGCTTCGAAAAGGGTTCCTCCCAAATAAACTTTGATTTTCGCATCGTGGTACAACTTCACTTTTTCTTTCACTTGGGTTGAAAACACAGAGGTTCCAAATCCAAGTTTCACTAAATCGATATATTCAGAACTGCTCGCGATCATTTCTTCGGCTTGACGAAGAGAGATTCCTTTGTCCATAACCATCGTAAGACCGAACTGACGTTCTTTCTTTTCGCGGCTAGGCATGTGGCTTAGTTGAATGTTCATAGTTGCTAATTTTGTGCGAATATCGGTTAAATTTACTTAGTGTGAAAATTACACTAACCCTAGGTCGCTTTTTAATTGAATGTAAAACGGTAATTGAAGAATTTTCGGATAGTACTCTTCCAACTCTGAGAGTTGAGCACTTTCGTTTTGCATAAGGTAGTGCAAAAGATCTTGTGCGTCTTGAATCTTTCCTAATTCAATCAGATAAACCGCACGGCGGTATCCAATGTCGGGATTCGATAAATGCACCAACGTAGCATCGAGCATGATCTCCAAAGCTTTTTCGTTGTTTCCCAATTTGAAAAACGCATCGGCCAAGGCCATCCACGTTTCTTCGTTTTCAGGAAACTCTTTCACTAGTTTTTCTCCGAGGGAAATGGCTTCATCGAATTTTTCCATCTTCACCAAGACTTCCATTTTGTATATGGCATAGTCTGGATTCTTCGACTCGAGATCAATGGCTTTATCTAAGAAAGGAATAGCCTCTGCTAGTTTTCCTTGAAGGTCTAGAACCACGCCTATTCCCAAATAAGCGTCGGCCCAATACTCATCGGTCTCAATGCTTTTGTGGTAATAGAAGAGCGCTTTGTCGTAGTCGTTCAACTTCTCGAAACATTCTCCAACATGACAAAAGATTGGAGCTTGAGGAGGTTCGTAAACATAAGATTCCTCAAGGACTTCCAATGCTTCGGCGTATTTTTCTAATTTGAAAAGCGCGTGCGCTTTGTTGTAATAAGCTGGAGCGAAGTCGCTTTGAATGGCTAAACAATAGTCGTAAGCTTCAATAGATTCTTCCGAGCGATCGAGCTTTTGAAAAGCGTTGCCCAGGTTGTACCAAGCGGCAAAACTATACGGGTGTTCGTCTATGAATTGTTGGAAGTAGGTTGCGCAAACGACAGGCAGTCCGGCGAGTTCGAAACAATATGCGATTTCGTAAAGTAAGGTCTCGTTTTCAGGACTGCGTTCGATTCCTATTTTCAAGGTGTTGATCGCCTTTTCGTATTGCTCTAAATTTTCGTACTCCAAGGCAATCTCTAAATACACATCGTCGATCTCTTCCTCCGAGCAAATCTGTAGCGCTCGCTTGTAATATTGAATAGCCTTGTTGTGCTCGCGCAATTGGCTGTATACAGCAGCCATGGTCAATAACATTTCCTCATTGTTCGGCTCGAACTTCTCCAACACCTTCAATCGAGAAAGTGCTTTAGACAATTGACCAATACCTGATAGAAGTTGCACTTCTTTGATAATTAAAGCCGTGTTATCAGGAAACAGCGAATACGCATATTCAAGAGCTTTAATGGCTTTTTGATAACTCAGGTTGGCTTGATACCCGTCGATAATCGCTTCGAGTTGTTCAACATCGAAGTAGTATGATTCATTTTGCTGAATCATTTGCTCGAAACGCGAGATAAGGTCTCCTGTGTTGTGGTAATCTGATGGGTCTTCGCTCATTGAGTAATTTCAGAGTTCAAGTCAAAAATAACCAATATTTCGCGGGGTTTCCGATTAATATTTGAACACGTAATACACGATTTTGATGTATTCGTTGAAGGTGGTAATGAGTCCCGCTTCGAAGGTCCACCACGACTCTGCCTTAAAGTCCTTGGTTCCAGTGCCGAAGAAGTGCACTACAATTCCTTTTTCTTCGAATTTCTCTCCGAAGACCATGCTCATTCTGCGCAAATGAAAGTCGCTGCTGACCACAGAAATTTCTTTCAAATTGTGATTTGTACAATAAGTCAAGATCTCTTCCGACTCTTCATATGTGCTGGTGGCTTCTCCCAATTCGAAAACACGGAGAGAATCAACCCCTGTTTCAATCATGCATTTTCGTGTCAGTTGAGCCGACGTCAGGTTCAATCCCATGGCGCGCATCTCATTCAAGGTGTCTCCAGCACCCGTGCAAATAAATTGAGCAGAAGGAAATTCTTGCGCAAGCAGCGCAGCACCTTTTCCTCGCTCGTATCCGTTCCCACCTAAAACAAAAAATGTTTGGTTGGAAGGGGTAACGGCGCTCGATTCGGCTACTGTGAGAAAATGACCAATTCCACCTAAAATAGCATGGCGATAGATGAATACTGAAATGAAAAAGGCGACGGTCAACGCCAAAACAACATACTTCCAAATACGACGAAGTTGCTTCAGCGTAATGAGTGAATGGAAGTAAGTATATGTCTGCTTGTCTTGAATGTTCAACCTGAGAAATTATTCCACGAAGATAATGTTTTCACCGAGCATGTTGGAGTAGTTGGAGGGTACTTCTAAATTCAGTGCTTCGTGAACAGCATCGAGTTCCGATTTTTTCATTTCGAAATTATTCTGATAAGCCGTTGTGTTGAACCATTCGGTTGCAGCAGCGGTTGAAATTTCAAATCGATTCGATACACGGAAGATGTTTTCCTTGTTGCTCATGAAGTCCGCACAACGGTCGTTCATCAACTGCAAAACTTTTTGAATGGCGTCGCTTTTTTGTGAAATGGCGTTGTTGTTCGCGACCGCTACAAATCCGCACCACGGCGCATGAAATGTATCTAAGAAACACAAGTATCCTTTTTTTACGGATGGAATAGACGTGTACTTTTCCCAATAGAAATAATCGCTCTCCCGGTTTTTCAAACTTTGAATCGCGTTGTTCAAATTGGCAACTTCCACGTATTGATCATCGGTCGGATGGAAGCCCAACTGCTTCGCGTGAATGCGCGCCATGAGATGAGAACCCGATCCTTTGCGAGAGATGGCGTATTTTCGAGTGTGACTTGAAGTGATTTTAGGTGTGTCAGCGTATCCGCCGTAGATGCCCCAAGTAAGTGGAGTCTTCGTATAAACTTTCACAATGCGAGCATCGAGTCCGCGATGGAACGCGCTTACAAATCCTTCCGTTAGCATTAGTGCAACATCGAGGTCACCTTCTTGAAGGGCTTCGGTCATGACGCCTGTTCCTCCGGCGAAGTAGGTCCAAGACACTTGGATATTCAAGGCACTGAAAACGTCTTGCTCTAACGCAAGTTGCCAGGGTAAGTTGAAGTGTTCAGGAACACCTCCAATACGTAACGTAATTTTATCTTTCATTTTAGTAGCTGCCGTTCCACTTCCTCAGGAACCACTCAATGCTGAGCAACGACAAAAGTGCAACTAAAAGGGGCGCCCAATCTATGAGTTCTCTCACCTTTTTCTCTTCGAAAGAAACACTCGTGATTTCTTTTCTGCTTTTGATTTCGTTCACGAGCTCATCAAGCGCTGTTGCATTGAATCGTTTTCCGTTGGTGCTGGAAGACAATTGTTCTAACAACTGGAAGTCTGCAATTGTTCTTGACGTCTCTACTGAAATGTTGTTCACGCTGAATCCGCCTGACTTGGTGAACTCTGTGGTGCCGTTGAAAGCCTTGGCAGTGTATGAATACGCGCCAGGAGGTAGCAATCCAGCATTCAATTGATAGCCGGTGTTCGAAGGAGAGAATTGAAGTGATTGCGTTGAATTATCTGGATACTTCAACTCGAGATTCACTTGCTGATTTAAAACAGGCATGAAACTTTCGTCGTACAATTCTGCATTGAAAAAGACCAATTCATTTTCGGCGAAATTCTTTTTGTGTTGAATTCTGAACTTCTCTTTGTTCTCTTTCACACCAATAAATTGTGCGCTTTGTTGAATGAAATTGTTGAAGACTTCGTGCGATTCTTCCATCTGATACAACGCAACTTTCCATCTCCAAATTCCCTCTCCGCATAACACGGTAACGCGGTGTTCAGGTGTTCCTCCGAATCCCATAAGCGGAACATCGGTTGCAATCTTCCCAATGCGTTGATTAAGTAACGCTTGCACTTCCGGTGCTACTGCGTAATTCCCGAAAGGCACGGCCAGCGGCGGAAGTAGAGGTAGGGCTTGTGTGAATTCATTCGACAAAGAAAAGTAACTGAATGAAGGATTCAGTGAGGCGTTGATGTCTGAAAGTTTCGACTGATATCCGTTCAACGAGAAGCCGCCGTTTAATGCATTGAAGGCGTTGAAATCGTTCTGCGCACCGAGAATAAACCAACAAGGGATTTTCGATTTGAAAGCTTCCTGCACTACGTTGTTTCCTCTTCCTCCCAACGACGGAATTTGATAGGCAATGAGCATATCGAAATTGTTCACGTTGTCTGTAAATAGGTCAACGGTTTGAACCGTCACTTCATAATTTTCTTGAAGGCGAAGCGCTTCGGCAATGGCCGTGATATCTGGATGTGGAGCATTTGCTAGGATCAATACTTTCTGTCTGTTGTCGATGACTTCAATGTACACTTGTTCGGTGTTGTTTCGAACATTGTCTTCGTTGTCTATGGCTTGAATGGTAATGGTGTAGGCATGAATTCCAACTTGATCAGCAGGCAATGAAAATTCAACATTTTTAAATTCTCTTTCGGAAGTGAAACTCACACTTTGCGAAGCCAATTGAACACCGTTTTTCGAAACGGTAATGACGGTGCTGGTTCCTTGCGCTTTTCTTCCTTCCACATTTAAACGAATAGGGAAGTTGTTTCCGAGGTAAGCAATTTTGTTCGCGCTAACGTTCGAAATGAGTAAGTCGCGATGAAGAGTAGTGTCTCCTAAACCAACTGTAAATACAGGGATGTTGAGTTGTTTCAAGTTGGAAACCGGATGCGGACCTTTGTTGTAGAGTCCGTCTGATGCTATAACCAATGCCGAAAGATTTCTTCCGCTGAAGCGGGCGTCTAATGCGCGCTGCAACTTTCCGAAGTGTGTAATCTGATCGGAAAAAGTAGCGTCGTTTCCGTTCGAAACCTCATCTCCGAAAAGCAAAGGAACCACTTCGTAATCGGCACCTAGTTTTTCGGAAAGACCTTTCCAATTATTTAAAAAAGTTGTTCGAACCTCGTTCGAGTCTTTGGCAGAAACAACAGATTGACTGTTATCAAGCGCCAAAACCACGACGGGTTTTTCAACGCGTGTTTCAATGGTTTCAAGAAGCGGTTGCAACAACAAAAGAACAAGTAGCGATACCACTAGGAATCGCATACTTGCTAAAAGAAATTTAAATTGAGTTGACCAAGACTCTTTCGATTTGCCGAAAAAGTATAGTGCCGTAGCGTAGGCCAATCCTACCCAAACACAAAGGCTCAAAAGCCATGGAGATGCTTGAGTGATTAAGTGCGCCATAGCTTACATGTGCATACCACCGCAAACGTGAAGCGTTTGTCCGGTAACGTATGAACTTAGTTCAGATGCTAAATAAAGTGTTGTGTTTGCAATGTCTGTCGGAGTTCCGCCGCGCTTCAATGGAATGGTGTTTCTCCATTCTTCAACCACCTTCTGATCTAACTTTTCAGTCATTTCAGTTTCAATGAATCCAGGAGCAATGGCATTGCAACGAATGTTGCGAGAACCCAATTCTTGCGCAACGCTTTTCGTGAAACCAATCATACCTGCTTTCGATGCAGCGTAGTTCGCTTGTCCAGCATTTCCAGTAACACCTACAATAGAAGTCATGTTAATGATTGAACCGCTGCGCGCTTTCAACATAGGCTTAATTACTGCTTTCGTTAAGTTGAATACAGATTTCAAGTTCACGCGAAGTACTTCGTCCCATTGCTCTTCGCTCATGCGCATAAGCAATGTGTCGCGTGTGATTCCCGCGTTGTTCACTAAGATGTCTACGGTTCCGAATTCGGCAACCACTTCGTCTACCAACGTTTGTGCTGCGTTGAAATCTGAAGCGTCGCTTTTATATCCTTTTGCTTTGACGCCTTTCGCAGCCAGTTCAGCTTCGAATGCGCGCGCTTTTTCGTCAGATGATGCGTAGGTGAATGCGATTGTAGCGCCTTGATCGGCGAACACTTCAGCGATTCCTTTTCCTATTCCGCGAGATGCGCCAGTAATGATAGCGACTTTTCCTTCTAATAATTTCATGATAAACTATTTTTACAAATCTACTGCTTCTGCTATTAATTCAGCAATGTCTTTCACTGCTATGGTATGCTCTTGTTCGAAGTGCTTCACGCCATCGGTCATCATGGTGTTGCAAAACGGACATCCGGTTGCAATAACGCTAGGCTTCACAGCCAGCGCATCTTCCGTGCGTTCAACGTTAACTTCTTTGTTTCCTTTTTCTGCTTCTTTGAACATTTGTGCGCCACCAGCACCGCAGCACAATCCGTTGGTTTTGCAACGTTTCATTTCAACCAATTCCGCATCGAGTGCTTGAATTAGTTGACGAGGTGCTTCGTACTCTCCGTTTCCTCTTCCGAGGTAACACGGGTCGTGGAAGGTGATTTTTTTTCCTTTGAATTCGCCACCTTCAATCTTCAATTTTCCGGTATTCAATAATTCTTGAATGAGTTGGGTGTGGTGAACCACTTCGTAGTTTCCGCCCAATTCAGGATATTCGTTTTTTAATGTGTTGAAGCAATGCGGGCATCCGGTTACAATCTTCTTCACTGCGTAAGCATTCAAAACACTGATGTTTTGCATAGCCATCATTTGGAAGAGGAATTCGTTTCCTGCACGTTTCGCTGGATCACCAGTGCATGATTCTTCCGAACCTAAAATTGCAAACGAGGTGTTTGTGTGGTGAAGAATTTTTGCAATGGCTTTGGTAATTTTCTTTGCGCGGTCGTCGAAACTTCCTGCACATCCCACCCAAAAAAGCACTTCGGGTGTTGTTCCTTCGGCCATGCAATCGGCCATTGTACGTATCTTGAAATCCATGTTGTTCGAATTATTCGGTGGTCCAGTCTGCACGGTTCATAGCACTCATAGCCCAAGGCGCTCCGTTGTTCTCCACGTTGTTGAACATAGAAGTGATGCTGTCGGGCGATTTAGATTCTTCCATGATTAAATATCTGCGAAGATCTACAAGTACTTCCATTGGGTTAATGTTAATCGGACAAGCATCTGTGCATGCGTTGCAGGTTGTGCATGCCCACACTTCTTCTTCCGAAATGTAATCGCGAATCAAACTCTTTCCATCATCTACCCAAACACCTTTGTTCGCTGCTTTCGCATTTCCAATTTCTTCCATACGATCGCGCACGTCCATCATTACTTTTCTTGGAGAAAGTAATTTGCCTGTTTGGTTTGCAGGACAAGCAGAAGTACATCTTCCGCATTCGGTGCATGAATAGGCGCTTAAGAGTTGTGTGCGTTTTAAGTCTGAAACATCCTTCACCCCGAAGCGAGTGAATTCAACCGGTTCAACAACAGCGTTCGGATCGAGCATAAGCTTCACCTCGTTGGTAACTGCTTTGTCGTTCGATAAATTTCCTGGCGATTGCAACTTGCTGAAATAAGTTGTTGGAAAGGCGAGGAGGATGTGCAAGTGTTTCGAATAAGAGAGGTACACAATGAAACCAAGGATACCTACAATGTGGAACCACCAGCAGAAATGGCTAAGACCTTCCAAAGCCTCTGTTGATAAAGGCTTTAAGAAAGGTTGTGAAATTTGACTCACCCAGAACGAAGGTACACGCGCAGGTGTTGCACTGCGAAC
>JANQWV010000052.1:0-20231 GCA_030729695.1 Flavobacteriales bacterium
TGTTATTCGTGTTCGCGAATGTTTTTCGTTTCGTGTTCTGTTGGTTCATCCGTGGTTTCTTCTTCCTTCACATACCATCCTTCCAAATTCGGTTGTCCGGCATCTGACCAAGCGCTTAACCACAAACAGCCTAAAGAGTAAACAGCTGAACGCATTCTTCGTTCAATCTGACCGTTTAAAAGTGCGCTGTAAGCTTCAGAGAATTCTTTGGAGTACGTCCGCACCTCAATGTTGTTGCGCATTTCGTATGCGTATTTTTTGTCGGAAGGAAAGCGCGCGGTCAGTTGTTCTTCAAACTTTAAAACCGAATCTACTCCAGCATAACTTTCTTTTAGACGTTCCCAAATGAAATGTTGCGGTGCGGAAATGTATTCGGCTTGTCCAACAAAGAAATCGTATTGTGGAAATTGAATTTCAGGAACGCGACTTTCCCAAAAGCCGTGTATTCCTTTTTGATTTGTCTTTTGTCCGTTGTAGTTGGAAGTAGAGTGAAGAGGCACATGCACGTCGCCAACGTAATGGCCTATCTCAGCGGAAAGGCGCAGCACTTTGTTGACGTCCTTTTCCACAAATGCCTTCACCAATTTTGAATAAACGAAATACAGATTCCACGGAACAATGCCATGTGCCCGAAGGCTGTCTTCTCCGTATTTCGAAACAGCATCGTTCCATCGTTCGGGTAAATTTTCAAAAGGGGAGGAAGAAGTTTCTGTTACATAACGATCAACGTCGAGAAAGTGACATTCTGCTTCACCTTTCACGCTGTACCTTCTTTTATCGGGATCCACACTATGCTCAATCAAGTAATTCATGTTGTACTTGTAGAATCCGAAAAGATCCTGAGGTAGCGTATAAATAGCAAGCTCGTTGATTTTCTTGTGTCCGAAGAATCCCCAATCTAAACAAATAGGAGGCTCGGGTTCTGAAGCGAATGTGCAGAATGGAAAACAAAGTATCCAAAGGAGTAAGGACTTCGTTTTCATGTGGAAGGGTTTACGCGTTGTCTATTTCCAACTTCACCAATTTTCCATCGCGAAGAATTGGGATACACGGAACGGTATCTAGCGTGAGGCAATACTTTACGTCTTTCTGAATTTTTAATTTCATAAGACGCTTGCGATGTGAACTAGCGCGCAGGAAGCTATAGAAGTTATCGCGTGCTGAGCGGTATAAGAACTTAGCAGAGATTGTGCTGTCTTCGTTGGAAACGAATTTGCGACTTTCCAAAAGTATGTCGGCAATGGCGCCCGCGCAGATGGTGTCTTCCAGATTCATTTTTTCCTTCCATCCGGAAGCAAGCACAAGTACATTTTTGTTTTGTTCAATGAGCCACTTGCTGAGGTAGGTGAGGTTGTTCAGACAACCAATAACAACTGTGCTTTTTTCTTTCGCAACTTCAATGGCATTTGTACCGTTTGTAGTGGTAAGCACAACTGTTTTTCCAACTAAATCTGGATTCATGAAGGCGTAAGGAGAATTTCCAAAGTCGAAACCTTCAACCACTTGACCATCTCTTTCGGCAGCTGTGATGTATCCTTTCGATTTATAGTCAACAGCTTTCTCAACTGAATTGATCGGAATAATTTCTTTAATTCCGCAATGAAGTCCTGTGGTAATCGCACTTGTAGCACGCAACACGTCTATTACAACCACAATGTCGAATCCGTTATCATACAACGGAAAGTGACTTGGGGCGTAGCATACTTCTACAATCTTTCTTTCGCTAAGTGCTGGCATAGGTTTTCAATAAGAGTCTAAAATTAAGAAAAGAAAAGGAAAGCAACGAATTTGTTTATGCCATAACTAACTTCGCTTTCTAATCTGAACCCATGCGTATAAACAAATTCATAAGTGAATCGGGACTTTGTAGCCGAAGAGAAGCCGACAAGTTTATTGAACGCGGTCTTGTGACTATTAATGGAAAAAAAGTTGGACTAGGCGCTGAAGTTGGACCAAGAGACGTGGTGAAAGTGAACGGTCGAGGGCTTAATCGCGAAGAGAAGCAAGATTTGGTTTTGGCTTTCAACAAGCCAATCGGTGTTGTATCGACTACGGATAAAGTAGAGAAGAACAACATTGTCGATTACATAAGTTACAGCGAACGTATTTTCCCGATTGGAAGATTAGATAAGGATTCACAAGGACTTATTCTTTTGACCAACAATGGCGACTTGGTGAACAAGATTCTTCGCGCAGGAAACAAGAACGAGAAAGAGTATTTGGTGAGTGTAGATCGTCCGTTGTTCGCAGAGTTCGCAGAAAAGATGAGTCAGGGGGTTCCTATTTTGGGTGTCCAAACCAGAAGATGTAAAGTGGTTGTAGAAACGCCTTTTGTCTTTCGCATAACACTTATTCAAGGACTGAACAGACAGATTCGAAGAATGTGCGAGCACTTTGGATACAATGTGACGAAGTTAGAGCGAACACGCATTATGCACATTGGATTGCAAGGACTTCAGGTTGGTGAATTCCGACCGTTGGAAGAGGAAGAGTTGAGGTTGCTGAATAAGTATTTGGAGAAATCGAAATCGGAAGCTCCTGAAAAGAAGGCTGCTGCTGATCCAGATAAGCCAAAGTCAAAACCGAAGCCAAGACCGAAGCCGAGAGCGAGTTCTTCATCAGCTTCTCCATCTTCGTCGAAACCTCGTTTCAAGGCAGGAAGTAAGTCACACGCCAAGCCAGGCGAGCGCACCTTCCGAAATGGTCCGAGTAAGGGAAGCAGCAGCAGAGGGAATTCAGGTAAGAGTAGTCGCGGAGGAGCTAAAAGAACAGGCAGATAAGACTTAGTGTAAAAATTACACTAAGTAATTCATTCATCTTGTTTATCTTTGCTGTAAATACATTTTTTTATGGCAAACATTGCGCACATTCATGCTAGACAAATCCTCGATTCGAGAGGTAATCCAACAATTGAAGTAGATGTCATAACAGACCAAGGCACTGTTGGTCGCGCTGCCGTTCCTTCAGGAGCCAGCACAGGCATGCACGAAGCGGTAGAGCTTCGCGATGGCGATAAATCTCAGTACTTGGGTAAAGGCGTTATGCGCGCTGTTCAAAATGTAAACGAAGTATTGAACAAGGAATTGGAAGGTGCTTCAATTTTTGAGCAGAACTTGATTGACATGGCCATGTGCGGAATTGATGGCACGGATAATAAAAGTGTTTTAGGAGCCAACGCAATTTTAGGTGTTTCATTGGCGGTTGCGAAAGCTGCGGCAGAAACATCTGGATTAAGTTTATACAGATATATTGGCGGAGTGAGTGCGAACACGCTTCCAGTTCCAATGATGAACATTATTAACGGGGGCGCTCATGCCGACAATAAAGTTGATGTTCAAGAATTCATGATTCTTCCGGTAGGAGCTGAGACATTCAGTCAAGCTTTGCGCATGGGAGCCGAAATTTTCCATCATTTGAAAGCGGTTTTAAAGAAGCAAGGACACATGACCAACGTTGGTGATGAAGGTGGATTCGCTCCGAATTTCAACAGCAACGAAGAAGCGCTTCAAACAATCATGCAAGCGATTGAAGCTTCTGGCTATAAAGCTGGTGAGGATATTATGTTGGGTCTAGATTGTGCGTCGACTGAGTTCTACAATCCAGAAACGAAATTGTATCACTTGGAATCTACAGGTGAGCATTTAACCAGTACACAAATGGTTGACTATTGGGCGGATTGGACAAAGCGTTATCCGATTGTTTCAATTGAAGACGGATGTTCAGAAGATGATTGGGACGGTTGGAAGTTGATGACAGAGAAGTTGGGCGATACAACTCAGTTGGTAGGCGATGATTTATTCGTTACCAATGTAAATCGTCTTTCTCGCGGCATTGAAGAAGGTATCGCGAACAGCATTTTGGTTAAGGTGAATCAAATAGGTTCTTTGACAGAAACCATTGATGCTGTGAACATGGCGCATAGAGCGGGTTACACATCAGTGATGTCGCACAGAAGTGGCGAAACTGAAGACACCACAATTGCGGATTTGGCAGTTGCGTTAAACACGGGACAAATTAAAACAGGATCGGCTTCACGCTCTGACCGTATTGCAAAATACAATCAGTTATTACGCATTGAAGAGGAGTTAGGTAAGATGGCGTACTACCCTGGAAAAAGTATCTTGAGATAACATTTGCAGATCTATTTTGAAAGGAGGACTTCGGTCCTCCTTTTTTTTTATCGAGTAATGAACAACTTGATGTTTGTTATAGCTAAGCTTTAGTAACATGTGTCTGTTTGTATGTGGCTGTTTCATTTTCCGAAATTTTTTCGTTCAAAGCAATATTTGTTAGAAGGAATGAAGCGCGCCAAATACATATTAATTCTAGCTTTTGTGTCTGGGTTTTCAATAGTGAAAGCCCAGGTGTTAGACAGTACCCTGAATTCAATTAACAAGCTCTACGCCCTATGGGAGAAGGGATACGCGCAATCGAAAGAGCAATTAACCTGGTCAGATTTCAAAACAGCGGAGGCAGCTTGGCCCGTAATTGTTGATCAAACTTCAGTAGATATTCAGAAGCACATTTACGAGTCGTACACACTTCGAACGAACATAATGCGCGCTGACAAAGGCTTGTCGGTAGTTTCAAATAACCAATATAATTTCGATACGCAATACGATGAAGATGATATCTGGTTTCGTGCGAGATACATCAACGGTATTGAATGGGATATTCTTTCTGGCGGTTTAGTAGAGAACAAGCGCAGAGCTCAAATCTTGGAGAATGAACTCCAAATGAAGTTGCTCGAGAACAAGAATTCAAATAGCGGAAAGATATCCTACGAGAATCGAAATCAGATTATTTATTACTTCAACAAAAAGAAAGTCGAAGTCTTAAAAGCGCGTTTGGAGATAAGCAACAACAAGATGGACATTTTAACAGACTTAGCCGAGTCTGGTGAAATAAGAACGACCATGTTGCTAGAGGCTCATAAGCAAATGATTGAGATTAACGGTCAATTCAATTTGTATGCGTCATTCAACGACGGTCTGAAAACTATGTTGGACACGAACCGCATTACAACCAAGCGTTTATTGCCTCCTTTCGACGTGAACGTGGTGTCTCTTAGAGCTCTTTCCGGAATGCAGTTCAATCCGAACAAGAAGATGGAGTTGCAAGCGAAGAACGACAAACTTCGTTACAACTGGTTGAATGAAGTGGACTTGACTACTGGTGTTAGGTACAACTATTACCAACGTCTGGGTGATGGCTTCGACAGAGGGTTCATGTCAGCGAATCTCAATGCGCGCATTCCACTGCGAATTTTCCAAATGGATTATTTGGCATTGACGAGACTTCAGCAAGAAGAAGTGAAGTTGACTATGCGCCAAGAAGATGAATTGAAGTGGTTGGAGATTTCTAATTTGGTTTATGAACTTCGATACAAGCAGAAGCAGTTTTCGAATATGCTTGAAAAACAAAGGCTTCATCACGATCTCTTAAAGAATTTCCAAGGCCTAAAGAAAATAGACGACCCGTCTTTCCAGCCCATTGTAGGGCTGAACGCATTAGATGAGTTTTGGGCAATGGAGATTGAGAAGATTGATTTGCTTCAACAGATGTATTTGAAGTTAGGAGAGATACAAGAGAAAATTCCTAACGAAGCCATTAGCCAGTACATCGTTCCATGGAATGGAAATATGAGCATTATAGAGGGAACGGAAGACTCGGCTTATGTTGCCGAGAACAGATCTATGTATTTGTGGTCGAAGGCATGGATGGATAAGAGTTCTACCGAGATTATTACAAACGTTCGTATTTGGAATGTTCAGAAGCTTCTGATTTCTGCTGGAGGAAGTGAAGCACACTGGCCGCAGTTCAAGCAGATGGTGAACATGGCAGAACGTAACGAATTGAAATGTGAGTTGTTGATTGGAAACAACCGTTGGTTGTCTTCGAACATGACTACGAAGTTAGACAGTGTGTGGAGCAAGATTGCTGAACTTCCTATTGAAGGCATTCATCTTGATTTAGAAGTTCACACATTCGATGGATTTAAAGATAGTCCTGAAGCATTCTTCTTGTTGTACATGAATCGTGTTCGCGAGGCAAGTGCTTTTTGTAAGATTCACAACCTCAGATTAGAGGTTTCTATTCCATTGACATATCCTGCAGAAGTAATTCAAGAATTGGAAATGTTGTGCGATGAGATTGTTGTTATGGCATACGAAACGAAAGGACCTAAGCAAATTCAAAATCGCATTGCAGAAGAATTAATAATTGGAAAGGATAAAATAAGTGTAGCCCTTAGAGCAAAGGATTATGTTTCTAAAGCTTCCATGGAAAATGATTTTAGAGAATTGAAAGGATTGATAAAAGTGAAGAATACTGTGCTTCATGATTATCAGACTTATAAGATATTAAACCAATAAGAGGGGATTGAAAAGCGTCAATTTTAAAAGAAGAGGTACTGAAATACGAACCCTTCCAGAAGAGAACAGGACTGCACGGAGAAAGTGGGATAGGATAACTTATATCTTAATTTTAATTGTGCTTTTAGGTTTAGGAATTTATTACGCTTCATCAAAAGTTTTCTACACACGAGCTCAAGGACAAGTATTATATGAGAATGTAGATATTCGATTGTTAGACGATTGTCGCGTAACGCGATATTTCGTTCATGAATATGATTCAGTGCGGGTAGGTGATACTCTTTTTGAATATATTAATGACAATGATGATATAGATAACGGTAACAATGGGAATGGCGGGAACGTTTCGGTTTCTGTAAATGCAGGTGGTGGAAATGATTACAGTTGGATCGAAAGAGAAATCTTGAACAAGAAAGAAAAAATAGGGACACTTGAAGCGAAGAAAAAAGAGAACCTAAGTTTGATTAAATCTTATGAAGCAGAGCTAGAACGCATTCGCGCGTCGGTGGTTTTGGGAGTATTGCCTCAAAGTAGATTAGATCTTCGTCAAAACGAAATAGTACAACTAAAAGCAGAGAATAGTAGAATTTCAGAAGAGATTTCAGAGTTTAAGAAAATTCTAGGTCAGCTTAGATCCGATTTGGCTCAGAGTAATTCTAAAAAGAATGGTGGTAATAGCACTGTGAAAATTAAGTCTGGTAGTGGTGCGAAAGGACAAAACAACTCAGATGGCGATAATGGCGGACTTGCCGAGTTAGAAAAGAAGAAGCAGTACTTTATTTGTCCAATAGCGGGAACAATTAATCAGATTTTCACAAAGGAATTTGAAACAGCCCTTCGCGACGAGGTTGTACTTTCGGTTCATAAGAAATCACCAATTTTTGTACGCGCTTATTTCGATCAAAAAGATTTGGATCAAATTGGAATTGGTGAAGAGTTTACAGTGACCTTCCCAGACGGAACAGTCTCAAAAGGTGTGCTGAAGAGTTTTTATTACTCAACTATCCCACTTCCAGAGGAGTTCCAAAAACGTTACGAGCCTGTGTCTAGAGCCGTTGTAGGTGATATTTATCCAGTGAATATTGAAGAAGCGTCACGTTGGAAGGATTTTTATAAGATGAGTGTCGATGTTTCAAAATATAAGTACTAATCGCAATGGACACCAATCTTCATTCAACAAATTCGGTAGTAACCGTAGGTAAGATAAGGTTTTACAAAATCAATGACCGCATTGCTTTCTTTTGGAATGCCTTAATGGCATATGACGGTTTTATAATTGACTCGAGCAATGCAGTTTTTATTCGCTCTGTTGCTAGAGAAATTCGAGGCCATCACCAACCAGAGATTTATTTGAAAGGAATCTTCCTAATGGGAAATCCAGAGTTGAAGAATAGAGCGGTTTACTCATTAATCGACGGGTTTATTCTTGGAGAAGAGGATTTGAATATGGCTGCAAATCGGGCACAAGAATACTTTTTACGTTCGTTAGATATCCATACAAGCGTGCCAAAAGGCGTGTACGGTTCAATTATTAAAAAGGCCTTTGACTTATTGTATACGCGTCAGAATAAAACATTGTCTCCAATTCGCGATACGCATTCAATAATTGGGTATAATTATCCTGAGCTGAGTGTTTCATTCGACGAGAACGAAGAACCACAAGTATTAGATGCATTAGAATGGGCAGACAAGGAGGGGTTGATATGGCCTGATTTCCAGGAACGCATCTATGTATGTACTTCTTGCTCTGGAGGTTTCTTAAGTTTTAGAGAAGTTTGTCCGCATTGTAAATCATCCAATATTGATGGCGAGGATCTCGTTCATCATTTTCCATGCGCCTACATAGGACCTCTGAGCGATTTTCAATTGGAGGATTCTTCCGTATTGAATTGTCCGAAGTGCAACAAAGATTTGCACCATATTGGTGTAGATTACGATAAGCCTTCAGTGATTAATCATTGCAACAATTGCGATTCCATATTTCAAGATGTATACGTAAAGGCGAAATGCATGAATTGCGAAACGGATATGGATGTCCAATATTTGAAATCAAGAAATATCAATTCTTACAAATTAACGAAGAAGGGCAGACAAGCAATAACGAAGGGCTATAGTTACGACGGTATTGAAGAGCAAATGGACGTTACCTTGCATTCAATGGATTCGTTCTTGTCACTTTTGCGCTATGATATTATCCGTGAATCACGAGAGTTAGGTGACGACGTGTTGACTGGAATCTATTTTGAGAACTTGAATGACTTCGCTAGCCAGTTCGGTGAATTTCGTAGACAAAGTCTCATGCGCGAAATAGCATTAATCGTTCAGCAAAGACTCAACGACTTAGACTACATCTGCTTGGAGCAAAGCAATTTGTTTTGGATTGTTATTCACGATGTAAAGAATATTGAGAAGGCATTAGAGAATTTGGTTAAGGACATTAAAGAGCTAATAGATCGAAATCTGCCTTCAGTAAAGCTCTCAATTATTTTTGAATACAACCACCTCAAGGCTGTTTCTTCTGCAGATGCGTGTATGATTGATCTAAAGAAAAAAATGCTTGTGGAATGAATCTACTAACCGATTTTTTTTCGTTTATAAGCAACATCGGGCTAGAGAAGTTTTTTCGTTATTTTTATTTTTTTGTCATTTTCGAATTCTTTAGGTTTTTCGTTCTCGAGGTGTTGGTACTGGTTTATTGGGTAAGAGCAAAGCGCCTCAGACGTCCAGCAATGGAAGAAGCTCACTTTGAACTTATGAATAGACGTCCGCTGGTGTCTATAATCATACCTGGTAGAAACGAAGGGAAACATCTTTTCAAATTGGTAGAGTCTTTACGGAAGCAAACCTATACGAACACACAAATCATTGTAGTCGACGACGGGAGTGACGATGATACCGCCGTTATTGGAAGGAATCTGGAGCGCAGAGGGTATGTTGATTTGTTTTTAAGGAACGACGTACGTGGTGGCAAGTCCTCTGCAGCGAACTTAGCATTACGCTATGCGAGAGGTGAGTTTATAGTGGCCTTGGATGCTGACTGTAACTACTTACCAGATGCAATTGAACGAATTCTAATTCCGTTTTATTACGACAAAATGATAGGTGGAGTTGGTGGAAGTGTGCAAGTGTATAATTTCGATGATTCTGTTGCTTCAGCGCTTCAGGCCATCGAATATTTCGATACCATATCGGTTGGAAGAATTGTTAGCTCCGAACTGGGAATTTATCGCGTTATTAGTGGAGCTTTTGGCGCATTTCGAAAGGAGGCAATAGAGAAAATCGGAGGCTGGGATGTTGGTCCGGGAATGGATGGTGATATCTCTGTAAAGCTAAGAAAATTAGGCTATAAGGTAAAGTTCGAACCCGATGCTATTTGCAGAACGAATGCCCCTAGTACATTTAAAAAACTTGCGAAACAAAGACTGCGTTGGGACAAATCCTTGATAAGATTCCGTTTGCGAAAGCACAACGATGTTTTTTTTCCAACCAAGACTTTTTTATGGATCAACTTCTTTTCATTTTTGGAAAATGTGTTTTACAATGTCTTTTTAAATTTCAAATGGTATTTTTATTTGGGAGACATGTTCATTAACTTTTTGTCTTTTTTGCCGTTCATTTTCATTGCGAACATTCTTCTTTACGCGACTTACAATATTCTTAAGTATCTGATATTTGGATTATTCAGATTGAGAAGAAAAGAAGCCATCATTTATTTGCTACCCTATACACCCTTAATGGTGTTTTACTTCGGTTACTTTTTGCGCATCATACGAACACGTGCGTATTTGCAGGAGTTCTTTTTCAAGGCTTCCTACAACGACAACTGGAATCCATCAAAAAGCTCACGAGCAGCAAAGGCCCTGCGCATTTAATTTTATTCATTCAGGGCTGGGTATCTATCCAATAAGTCGTCTCGCTTTTTCTTTGATGCGAGCATTGACCAGGAGAATTTCTTTTTACCATCTTCGAATCGTCTATTCTCGTCTTTTACTGCGGTAAGAATCTCGAGGAAGGCTGCATCTGAACTGATCACTGTCAGAATATTTAATTTGTATTCGAACATGTACCACGTTGCGCCATCTATTTCAATATACAATCGGAAGATGTCACCACTTCTACGTTTCTCAATTTCGATGAGTCCTTTGGTATACTTGAAAATTTGTTTCTTACCCATGCTCGCAACGCCCAATGGGCCTGTTGTAGAGAAGGTCTCTAGTTCTTCATTCCAAACCCATTTGAGGTCACCGAAGTAAAAGAACTGCTGAAGCTCCTCAGGCAATCTTTTCAATGTTCCATCTAAGGCCATGTCGGCAATAATCTTGTCAGATTTTTCAGTGCCAAGGAATTCAAGTAAACTCTTTTCAAATTGAGTCTTGGTTAAATCAATCGGATCTAAATTAGGGGCATTGATAAATTTCTCGGTCAAATGTTTTTGCGCCCCTTCATCAAATGGGAAGTTCAACAACGTTGTGCTCTGTGCATTGAGGGTTGAGTCGTTCGATTGAAAACGAACGGTTCCCACAGACTTCATGGTCATCATGCCGTAATCGACATTGAAGTCCATCACGCCATCCCCAGTTAGTTCGCAGTTTGTTGTGTTTAAACCAAGCAATTGACCTGGCAATTTCGGTTGACGAATCTTCTCTTTCGATCCAATGAAATACGTTTTCTTTCCTTTGTCGTAATACAAATACCCGGTCGATTCAATAAGTCCATGGTCTTTCTTGTTAGGCTTCGCACTCAAGAATCCAGGATATATTTTCATAGGAGGTTCATCTTTTACAATAACGCCAACTCCCAATTTCGACATGGTCATATCGCGCAAGGTGCTATCAACAGGAATATAAATTTCAAGCGGATTTATTTCAGATTTGAATTTGAAGAAGGTGCGTGCAATGCTATTGCAATTGTGAAGAATACGCACACCCCCAGTAAAAGTTAAATTCGGATTGCTGGCATGTATTTCGAACTTTCCATAATATTCAAAAGCGGGAGATAAGAAGAATTGATCAGTCTCTTTAATATCTCCGAAGGCAACCGTTTGATATGTGGAGTCGAGTCGGAAGGTGTTGATGTGAATTTTCTGCTCTTTCTTATTCTCGTCCTTGTAAATTATGTCTCCGCTTCCCTCGTATTTCATGCGGCCTTCAATTTTCAAACTCGCATTGAAAATCTTGTGGTACTGGGTCACGAAGTTGCTTATTACTTGTGCTCGTTCGAGCTTGCGCATGTTCGCCCATTTGTCAATCACTACGTAGTTACTATCGGGTTGAACTTTGGAGTCGGCAACAATGATGTAGTCGATTTTCTTACAGGTCAGACGGTTGTTTTTCACATCGTATTTCGCATACGGAGAGAGGAAATTCAAGCTGTCTTGATTCGGGTCAATGGAGTAGAAGTTGCTTCGTTTCTTTTCAGCGTCGGTATCAATAACAAGATCGTTGTCTGCTTTACGAGAAGAAGACAATTCCATTTCAGACTTGTCCATAAACCAAGTGAATTGATCCATGAAGCAGACGTAAAGATTTGTTGGGAATTCAATTTTCGTTTCACCGCTGTTACTCTTGAATTGTCCTTTTCGTGCATCGAAATCCACATCGGCACTTACGTTATCTGTTTTAAAAGCAAGTCCAACATCACCCGAATTTGACTTTAATTCGAAAGCAGAGGTGTCTGCTAACATTTTTCTGTTACGCAATTTGAAATGTTTCGAAGAGAGCTTTGCGCCTACGAAATCGGTAGAGCCGTTCCCAGACATCCCCGTGGGCTCCAGACGCATGGTGCCTTTGAACTTCGCTTCTTGATTGAAGCATTCAACTAAATCGTCGTTAGTAGTAACTTCTAATTTATCTTTTTTCGGGAAGTATTGCAAGTCCATTTTGCTCGCCTGCGCATCGGGCACATTGGCTTTTTTATCACTCTTATTTGTGAAGGATGATGCCAATCCAAATACCTCTTCAGGAACATAGGTGAATGAGTTCGAAAGAGAGGTAGAGGTTAAGTAATCGAGTTTGCCTTTCCCTTTCAATCCGGAAAAGTTCAAGGTTAAATCTCCTGTTACTTTCGCTTTCCCTCCGTATGCTTGGAAGCCTGAATCGGTTGTGTTGATTTGAAAACCTAAGCTGTTGTCTTCCATAAGAACCAACGGCTCTTTTATATCTGGAAAAATTCCACCACTAACGAGCGTTCCCTGAAACTTCAAATTCTTTTTGTTGAAGTTGTCAAGCGAATCAATTTGAAACGGTTCTACTTCATAATAGAATCCATCGCGTTTGTATTTTCCTTTTTGAATCGAATACGAGTCATAAAATACATTCGAAGTCTTCGTACAGGTTAAAATAGGATATTGCGGATAGTCTTTCGAATGGTATCCGCTCTTGTTTGTCGGATGATCAATTTCTAAGGTGCCAGATAATCCGGAAAGGACATTCTTCACGCGCACTTTCGGATAGTTACCGTAGTTGTCAGGTGCGCGAGTGAAATCATCGACATAAATCACACAAGAATCAATTTCAGCCATTTCGAATTTAAACTGGTCGTAAATGAAATTGTATTTCGCTCCCATTAGCTCGA
This sequence comes from Flavobacteriales bacterium, assembly GCA_030729695.1. Taxonomy (GTDB): domain Bacteria; phylum Bacteroidota; class Bacteroidia; order Flavobacteriales_D; family Sanyastnellaceae; genus CAIZGX01. The sequence goes on from JANQWV010000052.1 coordinate 12,948, forward strand.
AATTTCCTGTATTTATTCTTCCGCTGAAACTGAAGTCCCGATCCTTGTGCAGAATAACTTCTCCACCCGTCGGATAAATCATTACTTTCTGAGAATCACTCAAGAGAACACTGTTAACACCTTTAATAATAATATCTCTTGTAAGAAGGCTGAAGCGAGCATTTTCAGAACGGTCAACTTCCGAAATAAATTGAATGGCGTCGTAGTCGGAGTTCCCTCTATTGTTCTCAATGTGCTTATATAATTTTTGAAGCAAGACAATGTCTCGCGTTTCAATGTCATACTGAATATAACCTTTGTTTGTGAGGTCAATCAAAATCGGTATCCACTGCTCAACACCTGTTCTCGCTTGTCGAGCAAATTCAATAGCGTTGAAATAGTCAGACTGCATGGCTTTACCTGTTCGGTACAAAATATAAACAGGGTGGTCGTTTGAAATGCCTGCAAGTGTTGAGAATCTTTTTTCTTTGAAATAATCTACCGATTCGAAATCAGCATTTCCTCCCGGAACAGAACCGAATGTACCGAAGTTCATGTATGGCGCATCAATGTTCCATTGAACAGATTCGAAATACATCTCAACTTCATGGTAAGTGTTCTCGAACGGTGAAGGAGAGATGCCATTTTCAGTTCGAGATAATTCTAGATTTCGCGTCTTTTTCGTGAACATGAAAAATAACTCGGGATGATAAATGCTGTCGGAATCCAATCGCATTTTTATAGAAGCGCTGCTGCTTTGAATTCTGTCTGGACGAATCTCGAAGAGTAAACTCTGTGCCGTTAAAAAGGCTTTTTTCTCGCGATAGAAAATGAGACTGGCAGGAGTATCCATTGTTCCTGTGCCCTCCAGTTTTTTTCCAGACATGTTGAATCCACCTTCGTAGTCAACGTTCGGAACAATGTTCTTAATTTCCAATCGCTGGTAATACGATTCGAACATGGGGTATGTCGCGGTCTCTTCGGTCTTGTTGCCAATAATCTTTTCCGTAAGCTTCCCAGAAAGAGGCTTATCGAAAAATTCATTGTAGAACATCACGCTGTCAATGACATAACGAGTCTCTTTGATTTTGATGTTGTAACGATTGAATGAAACGTAGGTTTTCTCAGGATCATATCCTGCACGCTGCCAAGTCACACGTCCGGCATTTCCATAAAATTTTTCCAGCGTTGGAAAGTAATTTCCGGTTGTTTTGTAGATGACCGAACTGTCTCCGCGACTCAGACACTTCAAATTCATTTCGTCGAAAGTAATGTGCGGCAACGAATCGAAGACGAAACGATATGAGTTGTTGCTAGTCTTCCATTGAAGCGATTCGTTTTTGTAAAAGGTTAAATCGCGGAAGAGTCCTAAACTCGATTCAACAAACTCCGCTCCGTATTTCTTTAATTTTTTATCTGAATAAAGTTTTACCACAAGGTCGTTCCATTCCTTCAATTCTAATTCGCTTTTTCCGGAATTAGAGAAATTGATGAAGGACTGAATGTAGTTGTCGTAATCGGGAAAAACCTTCGCTTTTATTTCAATGAACAAGTTCAAAGTTGCGCGGAACTGATTCTTTTGGCCTTGAGAAAAAGCATTCTCCTCTAACCACATCTTGGATAATTTTTTTTCTATCTGATTCTTACCATAATCTTTACGTTGGTCTTCAAAAAGATTGGTAAGATATCCAAGCATCTTCTCATCGTCTTCAGGCAATTTCTCGCCCTTCTGAGCAGAAACAGCAAGGCTCATGAATAGTGTGAAAAACAGGAAAATTAAATTCTTCATTGTCGCAGGTCTAGTTCCATTACAAGGTTAACGCATTTTTCCGACGAATCATTTTCTGAACGGTTCGAAAAAGGCGCATATTTTCAACAAAGCCACTCCTGATTATCGTGCCAAATTCGTAGCAGACTTCGTACCTTTGCGGCCTAATCACTTTTGCAATGAACAAAGAGGTATTTATCGTTTCAGCCGTACGCACTCCAATGGGAAGTTTCGGCGGATCATTAGCTAGCGTTTCTGCTACACAATTGGGTGCTACTGCAATAAAGGGAGCACTGAATAAAATTAACTTGAATCCAGAGGAGGTTCAAGAAGTAATCATGGGTTCTGTTCTTCAAGCAAACCTAGGTCAAGCACCTGCTCGTCAGGCTGCGAAATTTGCCGGACTTTCAGACAACGTGCAATGCACCACTGTGAATAAAGTATGTGCTTCAGGAATGAAAGCAATCATGATGGCTGCGCAAAGCATTCAATGCGGAGATGCAGATGTGGTGGTTGCAGGTGGTATGGAAAGCATGAGTCGCGTTCCGTTCTATTCAGAGAATTTGCGTTGGGGAAATAAATACGGAAATGTGACCATGGTCGACGGTTTGGCGAAAGACGGACTAACCGACGTGTATCACAATTATCCAATGGGAAATGCAGCGGAGCTTTGCGCAAAAGAGTGCAACATCTCTCGCGAAGCACAAGACGAATTCGCTATTGAATCATACAAGCGCTCTGCCGCTGCTTGGGCTGCTGGAAATTTCAACAATGAAATTGTTCCAGTTGAAGTAGTTGGAAGAAAAGGCGACGTGGTTCTTTTCGCTGAAGATGAAGAATACAAAAACGTGAGCTTCGGTAAAATCCCTGGACTTCGTCCGGTATTCGCGAAAGACGGTACAGTTACCGCTGCGAATGCTTCAACCATGAACGACGGTGCTGCTGCGTTAATCTTAATGAGCAGAGAGAAAATGGAAGCGCTTGGACTTACCCCATTGGCAAAGCTTACAGGCTACGCAGATGCAGAGCAAGCGCCAGAGTGGTTCACCACAACTCCTTCGTTGGCATTGCCAAAAGCGGCTGCAAAAGCAGGTGTTAAGTTGGAAGACCTAGACTTGATTGAATTGAACGAAGCGTTCAGCGTAGTTGGAATTGTGAATACCCTAAGGATGAATTTAGATCCGGCGAAGGTGAACGTGAACGGCGGTGCTGTTTCATTGGGTCATCCACTCGGATGCAGCGGTGCACGTATTGTTGTGTCGTTGGTTCACGCATTGAAAAATCGCAATCAGAAATTAGGTGGTGCCGGTATTTGTAACGGTGGCGGTGGCGCAAGCGCTGTTGTTGTTGAAGCGGTATAATTCAAATAAATGAAATTAGTATTTCCAAAGCAGATCACACCGCGCTGGCTTATCTTCTCGATAGACCTTGCGCTGTGTGCGTTTGCTTTCATATCGGCTTACCTGATTCGTTTCGAATTTGCTATTCCGAAAAATGAACTGGATCTATTGCTGCTCTTCGCTCCATTTTATTTTGTGGTGAGAGCCGTGTTGTTTTATGTTGGAAAATCTTATTCCGGAATCATTCGGTTTACAAGCACCCAAGACGCTATACGTTTGGGTTTTGTTTTGTTGCAAGGAAGCCTTGCTTTCATACTTATTAATTTCATTCGGAAAGGAATCAACGGAGCGTATCTCGTTCCAATTTCCATTGTTATTCTTGAATTTCTTGTAAGCGCAGCGTTGCTCGTTTTCTTTCGACTTTCAATAAAATTCCTTTATATGGAATTGAAATCACCGAAGGGAAGCAGAACGAAGGTGGTGGTGTTCGGTGCTGGAGAAGGCGGACTGTTGCTGAAAAGAACGCTTGATCGCGATCGTAATTCAGCTTTGGAAGTTGTGGCTTTCTTCGACGACAATCAACAAAAAGTTGGAAAGAAGTTAGAAGGTGTAGAAATTTTAAGTTCGAAGAAACTCGACGAATTCTTGGCTTCCAATCCCATTGAAGAACTTATTATTTCAATTCCTGAAATAGCCATCGCGCGTAAACGTCAATTGGTAGAGTTGGCATTGAAATACAAGGTGGCTTTGAAGCACCTTCCGCATGCGAACAACTGGATAAACGGAGAGCTCAGCGCGAAGCAATTGCGTGAAGTGAAGTTTGAAGATCTTCTTGGAAGAGACGTGATACAAATGAGTTCGAACGAGGTGAAAGATATTATTCAAAACAAAGTCGTTCTTGTAACAGGCGCAGCCGGAAGCATTGGTAGCGAATTGGTTCGCCAATGTTTGCTGTTGGGTCCAGCGAAAGTTATTGCATGCGATGTTGCAGAGACTCCTATGTTTTTGTTGGGAAATGAATTGTCGAAATACATCGATGAAGGGAAGTTGGAAATGGTCATTGGCGACGTGCGAAACGAATTGCGCATGCGACGTATGTTTGAAGCGTTTCAACCTAAAATAGTTTTTCATGCTGCCGCCTACAAGCACGTTCCGCTTATGGAAGACAATCCGGCAGAGGCCATTGCAACGAATGTATTCGGCTCTTTGAAGGTGCTAGACATAGCCACAGAGTTTGGCTCCGAGCGTTTCGTCATGGTAAGCACCGACAAGGCTGTGAATCCGACCAATGTGATGGGAGCAAGCAAACGCATTGCTGAAATGATTGTGCAATCGAAAGACACTGAACTAATATGCGTGACAACGCGATTTGGAAATGTATTGGGAAGTAACGGTTCAGTAATTCCTGTATTTAGAAAACAGATTGAAGAGGGCGGTCCGGTGACTGTAACCCACCGCGATATCACACGATTCTTCATGACCATACCTGAAGCAGTTCAGTTGGTTTTAGAAGCAGGCGCTATGGGGAAAGGGAATGACATCTTCGCTTTCGATATGGGGCAGCAGGTGCGTATTTCCGATTTAGCGGAGCAGATGATTCGCTTAAGCGGATTAGAGCCTGGAGAAGACATAGAAATTCATTACACCGGTCTTCGTCCTGGAGAGAAATTGTACGAAGAGGTTCTTGCAACAGAGGAGAACACGGTTCCTACGCACAACGAGAAGATCCTTTCTGCGAAAGTGCGCAACGTTGAAGCCTCCGAATTGAAAGAGAAATTGTCTCGTTTGGAAGAACAAATGAATCTTCAAAACAACCAAGAAATGGTTCGTGTTATGAAAGAGATTGTTCCTGAATTCAAGAGCAACAATTCAGAGTTTTCGTTGCTCGACAACTAAGAATCATGGCGAGTTTCCGCACCGTTTCTGCATCTTCCGAGTCATTATACAAAGTAAGCGGAAGTAAACACATTGGCAGATCCTTTCGTGTTCACTCAGAAAAGGAAGCCAAACAAATCATTCAAAATCTTTGGGAGGAACATCCGCAAGCCACACACATTTGTTTCGCTTATGTCTTAACCGTTTATGAAAAGATAGAACGAAGTTCCGACGACGGAGAGCCCGGTGGTACTGCCGGAAAACCAATCTTGAATCAGATTAAATCAGCTAAGCTCACTGAAGTCTTAGTCGCCGTTATTCGCTATTACGGCGGAACGAAGTTGGGTGTGTCTGGATTAATAGACGCCTACAAAAATGCTGCGAAGCTTGCGTTAGAATCAAGTGGAGTAGAGGAATGCGAAGTGGAAGTTCAATATGCACTTTCTGTTAGTCACGAAGAAACACCCGCGCTCATGAACGCGTTGAATAGACTTTCATTTCGAAAATTGAATACACGTGTTGAAATGGATTTCACCATTGAAATTGCCATCAAAGAAGAAGTGGAGACTCAATTATTAAGCGTCTTGAAAGACCTGCGATTAAACTCTTTGAAAGCAGAAAATCTTGCGAAGCACCTTTCGTAGAACCTTCCCTCGGACCTTTCGCAGAACCTTCCCCCGGACCTACGGAGTAACGGGTAAATTCTCCTTGAAAAGCCATTGCTTATCGAACAGGACAATGTGCACGCTTGAGTAGTAGAAGTGAATAATTTCTTCCGCAGTTTTTCCTTTCTTCGCCATGTTCATGGCCCCTTCTTGACAAAGTCCAACTCCATGTCCGAAGCCTCTGCCGTGAAGAATAATTTCGTTGTCTAATTCTTCAATGTGAAAATAGGCCGACTTTAATTTTAAGTCGGTGCGCATGTCTTTGGTTGCAAGCGAGGTGTTGTTATGCAGGTAGTAAAGTGGTCGTTTATTCGCACTGCAATTCATGCTTCCCGCAATACATTCTTCAGAATCACTTACAGCAATGTTCTTCGTTTTTAAGTACGTTCTCCAATCGTTTGCAGGTATGTGCTTTTCCCAAGTGCTGTTCGACATGCTTAAACAATAAGGGTCTTTCTTCCCAACACAATAAGACAAATTCGCTTTCCAAACATCTTGGGCGCTGAGTGTTTGTCCGCCACAATTACTATGAAAAAATGCGGTGATGAGGTTTGCGGTGCTATCGACAATGACGAGTTTCTCGGTTTGTTTTACGGCGGTGAAGATGTCGATGTCTTTTTTCGAAATACCATGATAGACTTGGCAATGCGTCCCATCGCAAACATCGCTTTCAGTATGTCTATCCTGATTGCGAAGCGCATATGTTCTACTTAAGATCGATTGCACTTTGTAATACTCCAGCGGTTTGTTCGCGCCACCTTCGGCTTCAACTACACCAGCCACATATTCTTCCAACGGCAGTGAATTAATCACCTGAATCTTTTGATCTTTGGGTTGAATGGAAAATTCACCTTCGTACTTGAAAACAAATGATTTTGAATTTTGCATCAAAGCGAAAAGCGCATCGTTTTTCAATGAAGAAAAACTGGCCTTCGCAGTTTGAATGGTTTTGTATGGATCTGTCTTGACTTGAATGTTTTTCCCATTCAACATAAACACAACAGTATGTTTACTCGGTATGTGAAGATTAATGGTGTCACATTGTATGTGGAAGCTGTCGGTGCATTGCACGTAGAGATAGGTCCATTGTTTTTGTGAGAGCAATTCCAAACGAACAACTTGTCCGTGCAGATGCAGAGACAAGAGTATTGTGCAGAAAAATATAACACTCGTTTTCACAAGTGCTAAACTACGTTCAGAAGAATTAGGCTTTTGATCGACCTTCAATATTTTTCAACAGCAAGCTTGCCGTTAACTCTGAAGCTCCACCGTTTCCAAGCGACTCTTTCAATTCAGCATAAGACTTCAAAACAGCTTCGCGTTTGCTTCCGCCCACGATAACTGCGCGCAATTCTTCTTCGGCTTGGGTAACGTTCCATTCGTCTTGAATAAGCTCGCGAACAGCTTCGCGATTCAATAATAAATTCACCAACGAGATGAATTTTATTTTCACCAAGCGCTTCGCAATGGCGAAAGAAACTGCGTTCGCTTTGTAGCAAACCACTTGAGGAGTCCCAAGTAAAGCTGTTTCAAGAGTTGCTGTTCCGCTTGTGACCAATGCCGCCTCACTGGCTTCCAGCAAGTCGTAAGTGACGTTGTAAAACAAACTTACTTTGTGCTTTCCAATAATTTCCTTGTAAAGATTTTCTGGAAGGGA
>JANQWV010000052.1:20331-43831 GCA_030729695.1 Flavobacteriales bacterium
ACACGATTTTCTTTCCATGCCCAAATCTGCGGAGCAATGTAATAGTAAACCGGAATACCTTGCTGTTTGGCCCATGCAGCAATGCGCAAGTTGAAACCGGGGTAGTCAATTAAGATGAGTGCATCTGGACGTTCACTTAAAATTTCATCTTTGCAGCGTTGAATGTTTTTGAAAATGGTTCGAATGTTTTTCAACACTTCCCAAAAACCCATGAAGGCCAAATCTTTGAAGTGTGTTGAAATTTTCACGCCTTCACGCTGCATTAAATCTCCGCCCCAACCTACAAGTTGAAGTGAAGGGTCTTGTTTCAACAAGGCCATGGCCAAATTGCTTGCATGCAAATCGCCTGATGCTTCTCCGGCAATGAAAAAGAATTTCTTTCCCTCTTGCATCAGTACAAATAGATGGCTACAGGAACGCTAACAATGACAACGGCTAAGAGTCCTTTGCAGAAGTTGTAATATTCTTGACGAATCATAACGAAGAACAAGATTACGTCGAACAGAATACTAACCGTCACGAGTTTGTCGTGGAAGATGTCACTTCCTTGAACCAAGGTTTCAATAAACCTTGAGAAAGTTTGTCCATTGATCTGAGCAATTAAAAATCCGAAGACCACGAATCCAACAGCAGCGCCAAGAATCCCAGCGGCAACGCCATAGGCGAATGTGTCTAGTTTTCCTTTTTTTACTGTGGCCATTGTTGCAAATGTTTAAGCGTGTGATAAGCCGTTAAATCGTATTGAACAGGAACAGCAGAGACATACATGTTTGCTAGTGCGTATTCGTCGGTGTCTTCTCCTTTGTCGTGGTTGTGGAAGGTTCCTGTTAACCAGTAGTAATCTTTTCCACCTGGATCTTTTCTGTGCTCGAACCAGTCGTCCCAGAAGGCTTCAGCCTGACGACCGAAGCGAATGCCTTTTATTTCTTCAATGCTTCCTTTCGGAATGTTAACATTCAAACAGAAATTTTCAGGCAGTTTATCGTCGTTCAAAACATTGCGAACGATAATTTCCGCATAATGCATAGACGCGCTGAAGTCGGCGTCTGCTGCGTAGTCTAGAAGTGAGAATCCAATAGATGTAATTCCTTCCATAGCTCCTTCCAATGCGGCAGACATGGTTCCGCTGTAGAGAACGTTGGTGGCAGAATTGTTCCCGTGATTCACACCACTTAAAATGAGATCGGGCTTTTTCTTAATGATTTGTGAAATGCCGAACTTCACGCAATCGGCCGGAGTGCCCGAGCATGAATAGGCTTGAACCCCTTCACCAAAGATGTTTTGTTCTTGCGCGCGAATGATACCGTTAATGGTAACCGCGTGTCCCATTCCGCTTTGCGCTTTGTCTGGAGCAACCACAACTACTTGTCCGAATTTCTTCGCAACTTCCACCAACGAACGAATACCTTTCGCGGTAATGCCGTCGTCGTTCACAACTAAAATCAAAGGTTCAGAATTCATACTGCAAACATAAGCTTGAAAAGTAGCATCACTTGCCTCAGATTCATGAATATTTCTTCATCTTTGCCCAAGATTTATAAACATATGAATGCATTCGTAGTAGGTGGTGTTCGCACCGCAATTGGAAGTTTTGGTGGAACGCTCGCTCCTGTAAGAGCCGATGATTTAGCAGCAGTTGTGTTGGCTGAATTGATGAAGAAATTCCCAAGCCTTGATCCGGCAGTAATATCTGACGTGTTCATGGGTTGCGCGAATCAAGCGGGTGAAGACAACCGCAACGTGGCGCGTATGGCTGTGTTGTTGGCTGGACTTCCGCATACGGTTCCAGCTGAAACCTTGAATCGCTTGTGCGCTTCAGGTATGAGTGCTGTTGCTACGGCTGCTCGCGCTGCACATGCGAATGAGGGCGATGTTTTTATAGCAGGAGGGGTAGAGCACATGACGCGCGGACCGTGGGTGATTTCGAAAACAAGTTCGGCTTTCGGAAGAGATGCGCAGATGTTCGACTCTTCTTTCGGATGGCGTTTTGTGAATCCGAAAATGAAGGAAATGTATGGCGCAGATGCCATGGGAGAGACAGCAGAGAACTTAGCAGAGATGTTCAATATTTCGCGAGACGATCAAGATGCTTTCGCGCTTTGGTCTCAGCAAAAAGCAGCAGCTTCCATTGATTTGTTGAAGGAAGAAATTGTTGCGGTGAATATTCCAATGAAAAAAGGAGATTCCATTGTTTTCAATACCGATGAATTTGCGAAAGCAAAAACGACTTTGGAAGGTCTTGCGAAACTTCGCGCTTCATTCAGAAACGGAGGAACCGTTACCGCAGGAAATGCATCTGGATTAAACGACGGTGCTGCAGCGTTGTTAATGGCGAGTGAGAATGGATTGCAAGCGCACGGCCTTACGCCGTTGACGCGCGTGGTTTCTTCTGCAGTAAGCGGAGTAGAGCCTCGCATCATGGGCATTGGTCCTGTTGAAGCGTCTAAGTTGGCGTTGAAGCGCGCGGGATTGACGCTAGATCAGATGGATATTTTAGAATTGAATGAAGCTTTCGCGGCGCAAGTTTTGGCTTGCACACGTCAACTTGGATTGGAAGACAACGACGCGCGTATCAATCCGCAAGGAGGCGCCATTGCGTTGGGTCATCCGCTAGGTATGAGCGGAGCACGTTTGGTTCAAACGGCCTCTATGCAGTTGGCTCGTTCAAACAAGAAGTACGCGTTATGCACCATGTGCATTGGCGTAGGGCAGGGGTATGCAGTGGTTTTAGAACGCGTGTAATCATGGCGAATATTTTTGAATTCAACGGATACATTCCAGTCATTCACGAGTCGGCGTTCATTCATCCGAATGCAACGGTAACGGGCAATGTGATTATTGGAAAGAACGTATACATTGGCCCTGGCGCTGCTATTCGCGGCGACTGGGGACAGATCATTATTTCAGACGGATGCAATGTTCAAGAGAATTGCACCATTCACATGTTTCCTGGAACCACCGTTGTCTTGGGTGAAAACGCGCACATTGGTCACGGAGCTATTGTGCACGGCGCGCAGATTGGCGCGAACACGTTGGTTGGAATGAATGCGGTGTTAATGGACGATGTTGTTGTGGAAGAAGAGTGCATCATTGGCGCGTTGTGTTTCGTTCCTGCGAAGACGGTTGTGGAAAGAAGAAGTGTAATGGTTGGAAATCCGGCCAAGAAGGTGAAGGAAGTGAGCAATCAAATGTTGGAATGGAAAACGGAAGGAACGGGATGGTATCAGCGTTTGCCAGAAGAATGTCGCAACACCTTACGCGCTGTTGAACCGCTTCGTGAAATTCCAGCAGACCGAAAGGTTCAAGATACGAAGGGCTACAATGCCTGGCACGAGCGGAAGTCATGAGTTTTCAGTTCAAGCAATTTTCTGTATCGCATGAATCGTCTTCCATGAAAGTGGGAACAGACGCGGTGTTGTTGGGTGCTTTCATTCAAACAGAGAAGCAAGAAAAAATTTTAGAAGTAGGAACGGGCTGTGGCGTTGTTGCCCTCATGCTGGCACAAAAAGGAAATCGTGTTTTAGCCATTGATATTCATGCGCCATCGGTTGAAGAAGCGCAACAGAATTTCAGTAACTCGGTTTTCGCGTCATTGTTGATTGCCGACGAGATAGATTTTTTCAAGCTTCAAGCTCCTGTGAAATTCGATCGCATAGTTTCGAATCCGCCTTTTTTTCAAAACAGTTTACAAGCTCCCGACGATGCGCGCAATGCTGCGCGTCATGCCGTTAATGATTGGGTGAAACGATTTTGGGAACGTGCAAACAAGTTAACCGGAAGGGTTAACGTGATTGTCCCTGTTGAAGTTTTTGACGAATGGAAACGCGAAAGTGAATTGTCGAATTTTTTCTTGGTGAAGAAATGCGAAGTCTTTTCTCGCACAGACAAACCCGCCATTCGTTTCATTTTAGAATTTTATCGAATTGAACTACCGTTGGAAGAAACCTCTCTTGTTCTTATGAATGAAGATGGGACGCGTACGAAGGAGTATGGGGAGTTTGCGAGTTCTTATTATCTGTAAGTCTACAGATCAATACTGCGGATCAATCATCTTCGATGATCAATCTTTCAGATCAATCTGACTTCGTCAGATCAATTGCTCCGCAATCAATCACTTAGTGATTGATCAGAAAGATTGATTCGAAGAATTGATCACCAAAGGTGAGTGTTACTCCTCAATTTCCAAGAGAACACTCAGCAAAACCTGCAACTCCCTTACCTTATCGGCATTGTTCTGAGAGATGTAATGATGACTGAGCGCGTTGATGTTGCGAGTGACAACATCTGCGTTTGAACATGGATCGAAGAAACGCTGATCCAAAGTCAAGTGCTGACTGGTAATAAACTCTTCTATTTCCTCGCGATCGAGGATAGAACCGCCCGCAGCTGGATTGATGTAAAACAAAATTTCTTCCGTGTTGGTTTCGCCTTCAGGTAATAACCATTCAGGCATTTGTTCAACATAACACAACAAGAAATGTCCGGGTAAATTCACGCCGTATATAGGCAAGTCTAAACTACGAGCCAACAACAAATACAGCGTGCCAATGCTTAACGATGTTCCAGTCTTCGTGTTCAAGACATCGAACAACGAATGCGGAGCATTTTGAATTTCTCCAGACACACTGGTGTAACCGCAAAGTTTGAATAAGATATGATTCACAACATTCACTGTTTCCAGTGCTGTCAATCGCTCGTTTAATTCCAACCAAATATCCTGACGCAGTCTCGAGAATAAATACGTAATCTCTTCACTCGTAACATTACGTTGATAATACTTATTCAAAATCAACATGCCTTCTAACAACTCTTGCTCCCCGTTCTGCCATTCTTTAATAGCAACATAAGTTGTCTTGTATTGAATGTTCGCAATGATCTCCGATAAGCGCTGAAGCGCCAACGGGTCACCGCTTCCAATAATGAAGTGGTCTTCTAACGTATGCAATACTTCCTCACCCTTCTCAGTAATTGCCTCACGAACCGTGTTGAAGATAACTTCATCGGGATCCTCGAGCAATTGTATCAAAGCGTGAATGTCTGTTCGACTCATGTTGGGTGTGTAATTAACAAGGCCAAATCTATTTTACGCTTTAACCTTTTAGACACATCATTTAACTCTTTATTCACACTGAATTTTTAGTAAGTGTCAATAGAACTGACAGCTTGTCTAATTCCACGGAGAATCTTCACATTGGAATAGCTGTTGTATTATTGAAGCATGATTTTACCGCAAGACAAACAAAAATTATTAGATGCACTCTTGTGGTCTAGCATTTTCATTTTACTCTTTATAATCTCATTTTACGGTTCGCGCTATCTGAACGTGTCGCTCTCAAACTTAGGTGTTGAGCCACGCACATGGAAAGGTATACTTAATATGCCAACCATGCTTTTCGTTCACGCCTCTACAGAACACCTTTGGAACAATACCCTAGCTTTCTTCATTCTAACAACCACAATCTTTTTCTTCTATTACGATATTGCCATACCTACTTTCTTAATCATGTGGGTATTCTCTCCAATTATTCTTTTAGTAATTGGAAGAGATAACGTTCATGTCGGCGCGAGCGTGCTCATCTATGCCGAATTCGCCTTTCTCTTTTTCAGTGGAATATTCCGAAGGAATCTGAACACAAAGCGAATTTCCATGGCCGTTGGATTTGTATACGGATATACCGTTTGGTACATGTTTCCCATTGAACAGCAAGTTTCGTGGGAAGGACACATAAGCGGATTCATTTGCGGAATTATGCTCGCTTGGTACTTCCGGAAGCAAGGTCCGCCAGAGCCTGTATATAGACACGAAGTAGAGCCAGAGCTCAGCGATGAAGATCCATTTTGGTTGGAAACGATTCAAGAAAAAGAGCAAAAGACCACCTTATCAGATGCGAATAGTGAATAAGTTCATCTTCATCCCCTAATTTATTTCGAATCGGACTGCTTTATATTTGTCAGGTAAACTAGAATTAAGACAACACATGAAATTCATTGTCAACAGCCTTGGCCTTTTAAAACAATTGCAATTGTTAAACGGCGTATTGAACTCGAACAATACCCTTCCTATTCTCGATAACTTCTTGTTCGAAATGAAACAAGATGAACTTACGCTTTCAGCGTCTGACTTGGAAACAAGCATGACCACGCGTATGGCTATTCAATGCAAGGAAGAGGGAATGATCGCTGTGCCAGCGAAATTGTTATTAGATATCTTGAAGAGTCTTCCAGACCAACCGTTGACTTTCGATGTAGACGGAAAAACTTTCGGAATTGAAATCACCAGCGACAATGGTAAGTACAAATTAACCGGACAAAATGGCGATGAGTTTCCAAAGGCCCCTGCAATGGGAACTTCAAAAGCATTGTTAATTGGTGCCGATGTGTTGAACAGAGCCATCTCAAAAACTCTTTTCGCTGCAGGTAACGACGATATGCGTCCGATTATGTCAGGAGTGTTCTTCGAAATCGAGCCCGAAAGCGTTCGCTTCGTTGCAACAGATGCACACAAATTGGTTCGCATGACGCGTTCAGACATTGGCGGAGAGTCAGCAGCATTCATTGTTCCACGCAAGCCGTTGAACTTATTGAAAGGTGCTCTTTCTTCTTTGAAGTCTGAAGTGAACATGCAGTACACAGAGAACAACGCCATGTTCACCTTCGAAAACGTAACATTGATGTGTCGTTTAATTGAAGGGAAATACCCGAACTACGAAGCAGTTATTCCAAAAGAAAATCCATTCAAACTAACGATCGATCGTCTAGATTTCTTGAATTCTATTAAGCGTGTGAGCATCTTCGCAAACCGCTCTACGAATCAAGTGCGTTTGAAATTAACTGGAAGTGAAATTCAATTGTCTGCGGAAGATTTAGATTTCGCGAACGAAGCGCACGAGCAATTGGCTTGTACGTTTGTTGGAGACAACATGGAGATTGGTTTCAACTCACGCTTCTTGCAAGACATGTTAAACAACTTAGACGCGAACAACGTTCACGTTGAAATGAGTGCTCCAAACAGAGCAGGTATCATTACCGAAGTTGAGAAGTCGTTTGAAAACGAAGACATCTTAATGTTGGTTATGCCAGTTATGTTGAACGGATAATTCCATTCAAATAAAAATAGTCAAACGCCCGTTCATCGGGCGTTTGTTGTTTCAGCACGTTTTTCATCTATCTTTAAGATTATGGTTACAAAAGAAGAAATTGTAAAAGACTGGTTGCCGCGCTACACGGGCACTCCCTTGGAAGGTTTTGGAGAATACATTTTGTTGGTGAACTTCCACAAGTATCTCGATATTTTCTCTAAGGAAAACAACGCTCCGGTGATAGGTGAAGACAAGCCTATGCAAACGGTAACTGCCAATAACATTACCATCATCAACTTCGGAATGGGAAGCGCCATGTGCGCAACCATCATGGATTTGCTCTCTGCTATTCAACCCAAAGCAGTTTTGTTTTTAGGAAAATGTGGTGGGTTGAAGAAGACGCGCATTGGCGATTTGATTCTTCCCATTGCCGCCATTCGCGGAGAAGGAACGAGCAACGAATACATGCCTCCAGAAGTACCTGCGCTTCCTTCGTTCCGATTGCAAATGGCTGTTTCGGCAGCGATTCGCGCACATGCATGTGACTATTGGACAGGCTCTGTGTACAGCACCAACAGAAGAGTTTGGGAACACGACGACAAATTCAAACAGTATTTAACAGACATTAAGTCAACGGCCATTGATATGGAAACGGCTACGTTGTTTACCGTAGGTTTTGCAAACAAGATTCCACGCGGAGCGTTGTTGTTGGTATCAGATAACCCCATGGTTCCAGAAGGAGTGAAGACTTCAAAAAGCGATGAAAGTGTTACTGTGAATTACGTTGCCCTTCAACTTTCAATTGGCATTCAGGCATTGAATGAATTGCGCGATTCTGGAGAGTCGGTGAAGCACATGCGCTTCGATTGAGTTTATACTAAACCGGCAATCATGAGTATTCCCATAGCAAATAGGAATACCATAACTGTTTTTCGTATCCATTCGATACTGGTTTTCTTAAGGAATTTATTGCCAACTAATGCACCGCTCATTCCACCCAACAGTGCTACGGCCATGGGTAGATATATTTCATGTTGAAGGAATAACTGGAAGGATGCCGCATAAGTAAATATGCGAACAGCATCTACAATGAAGGCCAGTGCTGCACGCGTTCCAATAAACACTTGCTTGTCTTCGAAATGATTCATGAGGAACGCGCTTCGAATAGCGCCTTGCTGTCCGCTTAATCCGCCGAAGAAACCGCTGAACACACCGCCAAGCCACAGTATGCGCGGAGCCTCGTTAACACGAACCAAGGCATTCGAGTATTCCATGGCTGCAAGAAGAATAAGAACGAATCCCATCGTCACGCCAAGGAAAGTGGTGTTGGTTTCTATGATCCAGAACTCAACATGCAAAGGCTGTTGCAAATGCGCCAAATAATTCAGCGCTTCAGCGCCAAGGAATGCACCAACCGCCGAAGGAATTCCAAATTGAATAACAGTTTTCCAATGCGCATATTTTCCAACTAGAGTCAACTTGAAAACATTGTTCAGGAAGTGAACGATGGCCGTGGCGAACACTGCCGTTTGCAAATCGAAGAACAATGCCATAACCGGAAGGAGCATAGTGCCAAAACCGAATCCACTGAAGAAGCTCAGTCCAGATCCGAGTGTTGCAATGAGTAATATGAAAACGTATTCCATTCCACAAAAATAATCTTCTTCGTCTGCAGATTTTTTCTTTTCTTTGAAGTGCTCATGAATGCTAAGAACAACGCCCAACTTCAATATAAAAATAGATTAAGAGATCGTCAAGCATCTTTTCAATCGGAAGAGTTGGTTCGCGGAATTTTAGCGCACGACCGTTTGGCTTTGGCTTCGGCCTTAACACTTTTAGAAAGTAACAAGGCAGAGCATATGCTGCTTATGGACGAAGTCATTGAAAAGATTCTTCCATTCACTGGAAACTCTTTGCGCATTGGAATTACCGGTGTTCCTGGAGTCGGGAAGTCGACCTTCATTGAAGCGCTAGCGCGCGAAGTTTTTCAAAATGAAGAAAATAAATTAGCCGTCCTCTCCATAGATCCTTCGAGTCCTATTTCCAAAGGAAGCATTCTAGGCGACAAAACCCGTATGAACGAATTGTCGCTGCACCCGAATGCTTTTGTTCGTCCCTCACCATCAAGCTCACACCTCGGCGGCGTGAACAGAAGCACACGTGAGAGTATCTTGCTTTGCGAAGCAGCGGGATACAACATTGTCATAGTTGAAACAGTAGGCGTGGGGCAGAGCGAAACAGCTGTGCATGCCATGACCGATTTCTTTTTGTTGCTCATGCTTGCAGGCGCTGGAGATCAGTTGCAAGGAATTAAGCGCGGCATCATGGAACTGACAGACGCCATGGTTATTACCAAGGCCGATGGTGGAAATGAACTGAAGGCAGATCGCGCCAAAGGAGAATACACTTCCGCTTTGCATTTGTTTCCGCAACGCGAAAACAATTGGATGCCGCAAGTCTTTACAACGTCTTCATTGGAAGCGAAGGGGATTGATGTTGTGTGGAAGGAAATAGATAAGTTCAATCGTTGGAGTATTTCAAACGGATGGAAGGAAGAGAATCGAAAGCGTCAATTGATTAGTAGTTTCGAAGAGCAAATACAGAATGTCCTTTTGCATCAGCTTCAAAATAAACCGAACTTCAAGGAGAGGTATGAATCGACTTTGAATCGCGTGGTTTCAAAAGAATTGTCAGCCCATCGCGCAGCGGAAAGTTTTATTGCTTTGTTCTTCACAGCGTGATTAATTTAGCGGCATGAACGACATTCCAGGTAAAGTACTAATTCCGTTTGCATTTCTCGCTTGCACATTCTTCAACATCTACTTTTACGTTTCGAAATTCTTAAGTGAAACAAGTACGTTTTGGTTGAATGCATACGCTGAGGTACGCGCACACTGGGCGTTATTCATGTTTTTGAATTTCTTGGGAGTCGCATCCATTACGGTAGATCACATTGTGAAATACGATAAAATCAAAAAACCAAAACGCACCATTCTTAACGTCTACGTGGTATTTTTGTTAGTTGCCTTCTTCACCCAGATTGTATGGGGAATGTTGGAAATCTACATCACCGGAGAAATCAACTAACTGTATTTCTTTCGAAGGTCAATTTTTATTTGCATGCGTTCGAGCGCAAGGGCGAGTAATTGCGCAGCAGCTTCTGCGGGAACATGCGAGGTCACGTTGTTCGCAATTGTGCTTTCTGTGATATCTGCAGTGTACAGAAATCTTCTCAAATTGGAAGGCGCCAATTTCAATTGTACTTGAAAGAAGTTAAATAGATAGTCATATCCGTTTTCAAATCCTGGCGCATCGTTCATTTGATATCCCGCCAGGGTCAAGTCTTTCAGCATTTGAAGAAAAACATCTTCCGTTATTTGTTTGGAAGGAAGATTCACGACTCGCGCTCGAGCAGGTAAGACGCCAGTTTTCGCAGC
This sequence comes from Flavobacteriales bacterium, assembly GCA_030729695.1. Classification (GTDB taxonomy): domain Bacteria; phylum Bacteroidota; class Bacteroidia; order Flavobacteriales_D; family Sanyastnellaceae; genus CAIZGX01. The sequence continues at coordinate 30,848 of JANQWV010000052.1, forward strand.
GCCAATTTCTTTTCTTCATGAACAGCAATGGCGTTCAAGTGATTCAACGCACTCGTATAATACGCTTCGCTCTTGGCCAAGGTCACTTCATCTGCTTTCGATTTAGAAAAGAGGTGAAGGGTGGAAGTAATTTTCGCGTGCGGATTGTCTGAGTTTCCGTGAAGTGATTTTAATTCAGCAGGAATGCTTTCATCTTCGTGATTGGCGGTGTGCAAATACAAATACGTTTTCTTGTCGGAAAGAATATCTCCACCTACTTGCTTTCCAAATTTTTCAGGATCTCCATAAGCGTCTAAATAGTCGTCGCGAAGTTGGAACGAAAGTCCAAGATGCTCTCCGAACAATCGCAAATGCTCTTGATCTTCAGCAGAAGCGTTGGCTGCAATAGCGCCGAGTCTCAATGCACATCCCAACAGCACCGCTGTTTTCAAGCGAATCATTTCAAGATACTCTTCTAAACTCACGTCTTCACGCTTTTCAAAGTCCATGTCCATCTGCTGACCAACACACACTTCCCAAGCCGTCTGATTGAAGCAGCGGAACAATTCAACAAACTTGACTTCTTGATTTTTCAGAAGTAGCTCATATGACTGAATCATCATGCCGTCTCCACTGAGTACCGCCGCATTCACATTCCATTTTTCGTGTACTGTTTGCTTTCCACGACGAAGAGGAGCGTTGTCCATAATATCGTCGTGCATAAGCGTGAAGTTGTGAAACACTTCCACCGCAAGGGCTTGTGAAATAACGTTTTCAGCATTACCGTTGAAGAGTTCATGTCCCAAAAGAGTCAATACCGGACGAATACGTTTTCCACCCAAAGACAATAAATAACGGATGGGTTCAACCAAATTGGCAGACTCTTGTGGAATCTCCCACTGGGCAAGTGATTTTTCTATGGATTGAATATGATGTTCGAAGTTCATAGTGCAAAAGACAATTGTTGTCCTGTTTTGTTTATTATGGCTTAGCGTTTCAAAGATAAGTCTACTATTTTTTGTTGGTTCATATGCTTCTGAATTATCTTGTCGAAAATTTCATTTCATGAGGAAACTATATACCACTGCATTTTTATTTACGGCATTCCTTGGAATGAATGCTCAGGACAAGCAGCAAACAATTTTGTTGAAGCCAACTGTTATTCAAGTTGAATATTTGGGTGAGACTGTTGCCCTGCGTGACTTTGTAGCAGATCCTAATTTTCCAAATGAAATTACCAAGGAAAATAAAATCGGTTATCATCCGAAAAAACGTTGGGCGCTTTATCCGGAAATCAATCCGAATGCATTGCCAAAGGGAATGGACCCCGCTCTTCAGAGTGAGTATCCACATCCAGCAACAGACGATCGCGGGCTTACACTCTCTTTCAACGGAATGGGTAACACGAATGTTAGCCCTGCCGACCCGTCGTTGGACGTCGGACCAAACCACGTGATTCAAATGATTAACGGAGGTTCTGGTGCATACTTTAGAATTTGGAACAAGGCGGGAACTCAAGTTCAAGCGCAAACCTATTTCGATACCTTCTTCGGTCAACCGGGCGGAGCAGGAGATCCCATTGTTATGTACGATGAATTGGCGAATCGTTGGTTCATGAGTGAATTCACGGCAACAGGAAATAGATTTTCCATTGCGGTTTCCTCAACACCAGATCCATTGGGCACTTGGTACAAGTATATTTTCACGGCTCCTAATTTTCCAGATTATCCGAAGTACGCAATTTGGAACAATGCCTACATCATCACTTCAAACGAAAACAGCCCTGCCGTTTATGCCATAGATCGCACCACCATGTTAGCCGGTGGGGCTTCAACAACAGCGCAACGTTTCACGCTGAACTCTTTCGGAACCATTGGATTCCAAGCAGCCACTCCAGTTAGTTTGAACGGAACAACACTTCCTCCGACAGGAACGCCAGCTTACGTTATGCGCATGCGCGACGATTCATGGGGAACAACATCTGATGCATTGGAAATGTGGGCTTTCAACATTAACTGGACAACACCAGCCAATACAACACTTACGCAAGTAGCGACACTGCCCATTGCAGCATTTAACTCTTCACTTTGCGGATATACATCTTTTGCATGCGTGCCTCAGCCAAACTCTGCAACGACTTTAGATCCGCTTCGCGAAGTATTGATGAACCGCATTCATTATAGAAATTTCGGTACACATGAGAGCATTGTTTGCTGTCATGCTGCCGACGTGGATGGTAACGATAAAGCGGGTATTCGTTGGTACGAATTGCGCAGAACGGGTGGAACATCGGGTACGTGGTCTATCTACCAGCAAGCGACCTATTCACCAGATGCCAACCACCGCTGGATGGCTTCAATCGGGATTTCAGCGACAGGAAACATAGGATTGGCGTACAATGTTTCGAGCTCTACGGTGTTTCCATCGTTGCGTTACACAGGACGCAGAGCTTGTGATCCATTGAACACCATGACAGAGCCGGAAACGGTGATCGTTGCAGGAACTGCTTCGAACAACAGCAATCGTTATGGCGATTACAATCAATTGGGATTAGATCCAGCAGATGGAGAGACTTTTTGGTTCACAGGAATGTACAATCCTGCTGCAAGTTGGTCTACTCGTGTCGCGGCATTCACAATCCCAGGTTGCGCTGCATCGGTTCAATTCTCGAATAGCACAGCATCAGTGAATGAAAGTGCTGCCAACGTGAACAACAACTGTTTGGATTATACCGTACTGAATATCCCAATATCAATAGGCGCAGCTCCTACACAAACAACAACAGCAACGGTTAACATAACAGGTGGTACGGCCACCAACAACGTTGACTATGTAGTGGCCACTCCATTGGTAACTTTCAACTCAACCACTACATCAGGAAACATTGTTATTCATGTATACAACGATGATTACATTGAAGGAAACGAAACCATTACGTTAGGTTATACCCTGAATGCCAATGGAGGAAACGCGCAAGCGGGTACCTTGAATCAAGCGGTAACGGTAACCATTAACGACGATGATGTAGCACCTTCAGGAGTTACCGTTCCAACAACAGTATTCACGCAAAACTTCAACACAGGACTTGCTCCATTTACAACTGTAAATCCTTCAGGAAATACACCTTGGCAAGTGGGCTTAGCGGCTGCGGCTTCTACTCCAGGTGCCAATGGCGCATACATAGTTCCGACAACAAACGCAACGCAATTTGCTTGGATTAATGACGATGCATGCGACTGCACACAGGCGAATGTGGATTTGAGATCTGCGGTGTTTAGTTTGGCTGGATATACTGCGGCTTCGTTGACATTCGACGCATACTTTTTGGGAAATACGTACCAGAACGTACCAGAATCTGCAAGTGTTAAAATATCGACCAACGGAGGAACAACTTTCGCTAATCTATTCACCCTTCCTGGAAACACAGCATGGGCGCCTTACACGGTTGATTTAACACCTTACGTTGGGAATGCAAATCTTATGATTGCTTTCAATTACGGCGATGGTGGAGGGTGGTTATATGGATGTTCTATTGACAACGTTGTGGTAACCGGACAAGCAGCAGCAGGAATTCAAACGGCTGTAAATACAGCTGCTCCAGATCAAGCGTATTTAGGTCCAAATGGAACAGTGCATTTCTTCGATCCAGCTTCTTCGAAAGTGATGATGAAGATTCAAAACAACTCTTCATTTGATTACGGTTGTGTAGACGTAATGGTAGATCGTCAAGGAACTACTCCAACAACCGCAGCTTTCACCACCAACAACACTGCTGATTATTTAATGTCGAAGACATTCAAAGTTGTTCCAACAAACAATTCAGCAACGGGTAACTACACCATCACACTTTACTACAAAGAGAATGAAGTTGCTGCATGGGAAACCGCTACAGGTAACAGTCGCAACAACATTGAAATGATTAAAGTAAACGGTAACGCAAACTCAATTGCGGCGGTTACTCCAGCGAACTTTGGGACGTTTACTATTACTGATGTTCCTGCCACACTTGGTGCCTTCGGAGCCGATGTAACGTTCACTTCAACATACACCAATGGATTCTCTGGATTCGGTATGGGAATATACAATTCTGCACCGGTTGCTCCTGTAGCGAGCTTTTCGGCACCAACTTCAGCTTGTGTGAATACATCGGTATCTTTCACGAATACTTCAACAGGAATTCCAACTTCTTATTTGTGGAATTTCGGTGACGGTCAAACTTCGACCTTGGCGAACCCAACGCATACGTATGCAACATCAGGCTCTTTTACTGTAACATTAACGGTAACGAATACGGCAGGAAATAATACAACAACTTCAACAGTTGTTGTTCAAGCAGCAGTGACTTATTACGCAGATGCAGATGGCGATGGTTTTGGTAACAATGCAGTTACTCAAACTGGATGCGTTGCTCCAGCGGGATATGTTACCTTGAATACAGATTGCAATGATGCTACTGCAGGAATTAATCCGGGCGCAACAGAGATTTGTAATGCGGCCGACGAAAATTGTAACGGTTTGATCGATGAAGGAATTGCTACGACTGTTTATTACGCAGATTTAGATGGCGACGGTTTTGGAAATCCAAATGCTTCTGTCAGCAATTGTGCACAACCGGTTGGGTACATTGCTAATAACACAGACTGTTCAGACAATGCAGCTGCAGTGAATCCGATTGCAATGGAGTTGTGTGGTAATAACATTGACGATAATTGCAATGGATTGATTGATGACGCAAATGGAGTAACAATCCAGCAGAACATTTCATTGTGCGAAGGTGAGTCAATTGTTGTTGGAAGCAACACTTACAATTCTTCAGGGGTATACACAGACGTGTTGATTGCAGCAAATGGATGTGACAGCACAGTAACAACTGCAGTGAATGTAATTCAATATCCGGTTGTGACATTAACTACTTCGGCTGATATCTTATGTTCCAATTTCCTAGATGTGGGACAATTAACCGGAACACCTGCGGGTGGCGTCTTTGGCGCGCCAGCAAGTCCCACGGGAGAAGTTAATTCAGCAACTATCGGAGATGGAGTTTATAACATTTCATACACCTATGATGTGAACGGCTGCTCAACAACTGAAACGGTGACGGTCGAGGTTCAGACATGCGAAGGAGTAGAGGAGAACAGTTTGTCAATGGTTGTAGCTTATCCTTCTCCAGCAAACGAAAACGTGTCTTTCACAGGACTTGAGTTAGGTGCACCCATTCAGTTGTTCGACGCTACAGGAAAACTGGTTTACAGTTCGAAAGTAAACAAAGATGTGATAACACTTAACGTGAAAAATTACGCGGAAGGAGTTTATACTTTGAAATCTGAAAAGGCTGGAAAAGTAGGAAGCGTAAGCTTCTTAGTGAAACACTAATACTGTTTATTGCCCGAGGGCCTGAACAACACTTTGTAAATGCGTTGCAGTAGTCTGAATAGATTGTTGCAACGCATTTGCTTCTTTCTGCTGTGCCTTAACAGCAGTCTCTGCATCGGTTACAACTTCCCAAACGTTGCTGCACGAATAAATTTTCGTCTTGCCTTGAGTCCCAGTTTTAAATGCAGATACAGCCATTTGAAGGTTTATTTTAATGCGACTGATTTGCGTAACATCGGTATTGATCTTTTGAAGATCATTGCTTAATTCTTTGCATAGCGCGGGTTTAGTCGTTGAGTATTTCGCAATCAATTCTGCAACTTGTTTTTGATACTGGGTTAATTGATTTCCGACTTCTTTCTGATTTGCAGTCAAATCTGAAATGGCTTTTTCGAATTGTGCTGTGTATTGTGCGACATCGCAAAGTTGTATTGTGGGAACAATACTCTTCGTTACAAACGCATTGAAAGCAGTTGCATTTTCTACAACAGCGTTTCCATCGTTTTGAATATTCTCAAGAGTAGATTTCAAAGCGTCTTTAGCATCTTTGACTTTTTCCCATTCGGGAGTGCCTGATTGTATTTTGTCCTTTCCTTTTGTATAATCTTTGAATTGCGCGTAGAGTTGATTTACAAACAGTCTTTTTTCATCTATAGCTTTCATCTCCGCATCAATACCTGAAAGCATTTCATATGCCCGAACAAAGTCTGGAGATTTTTGTTCGCATTGAATTTCGTTGAATTCTTTTTCCATTGTGGACACTTGTTCGTCGAGCTTTTGGATAGTAGCATTCACCTGATCCACCGTCGACTTCAAGCTTGAATCTACTTCAGAAGTGGTGTAATATACAGAGCAGCTGGTGAGTGAAAATGCAATAACTACAACCTTTAAAAGAGAAGTACTTAATTTCAATGGAATTCAATTATGCAGTGAAATTAGGGAAAAAGGAACGGGTATTTCACCTCGATGATCTTAAAATTTCTTACTTTTAATCGCCTTCAGCCAAAACCAATTCATACTTAGTCGAATGAAATCTTATACTCTATCGTTATTCAATATCTTTAGAACATTTGTCTTGTTTCTCCTATTTGCCAGCGTTTCATTGCAATCAACTTCACAGACAATAAAAACAAAAACCCCCAAACGGCCGAAAGGACAGCAAGATGTCATTCGTCTCGCTTGTCCTGCTATTCCCAAAGTGCGTGTTGCTTTTATAGGGCTGGGCATGCGCGGTTCTGAAGCGGTGAGTCGTATGACTTACATAGACGGAGTAGAAATCGTAGCGTTGTGCGATATGGTTGAAAAAAATGCGAAGGCCTGCAACGAGACGTTGAAAGAGCGAGGCTTTCCCGCCGCACAAGAATTTGTTGGTGAAGATGCTTGGAAGAAAGTAACAGCTTTACCGAATGTAGATTTGATCTACATCTGCACCGATTGGTTGAACCATGCGAAGATGAGTGTTCAAGCAATGAAAGACGGAAAGCATGTAGTGGTTGAAGTTCCCGGAGCTTTAACCATGAGTGAGATTTGGGAGTTAATCAACACTTCTGAGCAAACGCGTAAACACTGCATGATGCTCGAGAACTGTGTTTACGACTTCTTTGAATTAACATCGTTGAACATGGCGCAGCAAGGGCTCTTTGGAGAAATTCTTCATGCGGAAGGTTCATACATTCACAACCTTGAACCGTTCTGGAAATACTATTGGAACAACTGGCGATTGGATTACAACCAACATCACAGAGGAGACATTTATCCAACACACGGAATGGGGCCCGCTTGCTTCGCCTTAAACATTCATCGCGGAGATAAAATGAATTACCTCGTTTCCATGGACACGAAAGTGGTGAACATTCCGGCCCACATTAAGCAAACGACAAACACAGAATTGATCGACTTCAAGAACGGTGATCACACCACAACCATGATTCGCACCGAGATGGGAAAGACCATCGAGATACAGCACAACGTCGCAACGCCACGTCCGTACACCCGCATGTACCAGCTCACCGGAACAAAAGGATTCGCAAATAAATATCCAGTTGAAGGCTATGCACTCGATTCAAAACTTTTGAGCGATGAATTGAATCCAAGTCACTTGAAATTCACGGCACACGATTATGTTTCAGATGGAATGAGAGATTCAATAATGTTGAAGTACAAGCATCCGATTGTCATTGACATTGAAGAAAAAGCCAAAGAAGTAGGCGGACATGGCGGAATGGACTACATCATGGATTACCGATTGATCTATTGCCTTCACAATGGATTGCCTTTAGACATGGACGTTTACGATTTAGCAGAATGGTCGTGCTTAGGTCCACTCACTGAAATTTCATTGAACAACAATTCCGCTCCAGTCGAAATTCCAGATTTCACGAGAGGTAGTTGGAACAAACTCAAGAAGGTCGAATTCGCGAAATAGGTAAAAGAAAAAGCCTCGATCTCTCGAGGCTTTTTTCGTGGACCCGGCGGGGTTCGAACCCGCGTCCAAACAAGGAATCAAAAGGGTTTCTACATGCTTAGTTATTTAGTGGTTTTCGACAAGACGCAGGCTAATAACATCCAAAATCTTGCTTATCCTGTGTTTTTAACCTCCGACTACAGAATTTGTCTTTGGCGATCTCCCTTCGGCGAAGCCTCATTACCAACTACCAGGAGCGGGGTCGTTGGCGAGACTTACTTGTCTAACTCCTTGAGCTAGATTAAGCGTAATCACATACAGTGATTAGGCAGCAAGTGCGTATGAATTGTTGTCAGTTATGACTGATACCCCGAGATTTAAGAGCGAGAATACCAAGCGCTCTGCATGCTTACAAATTGCTTCTTCTTGCTGTCAAATCCAAGGTCGGGCCCTAAACAGTAGCACAGAATTGCACTGCAAAATTAGTCTATTTCAAAGGCGATTGCAAGGAACTTGCAACTTATCTTCGCAAACCCATTTTCAATTCAATGACGAAAATTAAAATTGGTATTATTCAAGAAAGGAAATCACCACCCGATTTCAGAGTGCCACTGACTCCAGCGCAATGCAAGCAAGTCATGGAACAATTTCCGCAAATTGAAATAACCGTTGAATCAAGCCCGCACCGCTGCTTCACGGATCAAGAATATACGAATCAAGGAATTTCTGTTTCAAACGATGTCTCTAACTGTGAAGTCTTTTTCGGTGTGAAGGAAGTGCCTGCAGATGCATTAATTCCAAATAAAAAATATTTCTTCTTTTCACATACACTGAAAAAGCAGCCATACAATGCGAAGCTCTTAGCAGCTATTTTAGAAAAGAAAATTTCATTAGTCGATTACGAAGCGCTCAAAGGTGCCGATGGAAAACGAATCATAGGTTTCGGCCGTTACGCAGGAATAGTTGGTGTTTACGAAGGAGTAAGAACATTCGGATTGAAACACAACCGCTTTAACATTCCTTCACCAATCACGTTAAGTGGAAGGGAAGAGTTCGATGCTATTTTGAAAGGTGCCGATCTTGGAAATATTCGCGCTGTTCTAACGGGATGGGGTAGAGTAGGGAATGGCGCGCAAGAAATGATGGACCTGCTAAACCTGAAAAGAGTTTCTCCGGAAGAGTTCCTTCAGAACCCAAACGAGAACGGAGTGTACACGCACATAGACACCCCAGAGATGTACGCGCGAATAGACGGAACACCTTTCAATAAATCAGATTTCTACGCGAATCCGAATTTGTATACAAGCGCTCTAGGAGAATACGTGAAGCTCGCAGACATCTACTTCGCTTGTCACCTCTGGAACGCGAAGAATCCAATATTACTAGACCAGTCCTTCTTCCAACTACACACGCGATGCAAAGTCGTTGCCGATGTGTCGTGCGATTTGAACGGTCCCATTGCCTGCACCATTAAAGCGAGCAAAGTGAGCGATTCTGTTTTTGGCTATGACCCAACAACAGGAACAGAAGTTGATTTTCGAAATGAAAACGCAGTGGCTGTCATGTCCATCGATAATCTTCCATGCGAGCTTCCGAAAGATGCAAGTGAAGATTTCGGAAATGAAATCGTAAAAAGTATTTTACCTGCTTTGCTGAATAACGATGCAGATGGAATTTTGTGGAAGGGTACGGAAACGACTTTGGAAGGAACCTTAACTCCGCACTTCGAATACTTGAGAGACTACGTGGCTACTGCGCGCTGAAGGTGAATGAAATGGTTCCTGATTGCGCTTTACTTGAAGAACCGCTGAACAACCAACGCTGCGCATACGCAACAGACTCTGAAGACAAACACGCGTCTTTGGAAGAACGCGACTCATCCAATTTCGCACTCACTACTTTTCCCCATTCATCAACGGTAATGTTTATCACAACCGTTCCGGCTCCTTTGCATTTATACGTAGGCTTCGGCGCTTGCTTAATGCTTCTTCCGCTCAAAGTAAATGATGCTGTAACAGGCCCAGAATAACTGGTATTCCCACCTTGCTCTGTAGCGTTGTTGTTATTGTTGGAAGTAGAACGGTCGGTAGGATTAGCAGCACCAGCAGAATGATCGGCGTGACTGGTCAACAGCTGATCGCTCATCTGCTTGGCGTAATTCAAGGCACTTTGTGAACCTTGTGCACCCGCATTACCGGTCCGATTTTCATTCCCAGTGTAATTTACCTCCTCGTTTACTCGAGCCGATTCGGTTGAAGCAATGAGGTTCCGAACCGATTCACTCATTTTTGAATTGCCAGCATCATCGCCACCGCCAGCCTCCTCCGGTGGGGCTTCCAACTCAACTTCCATCTCTTGAACCACAGGAACAATGGGCTTTACAATAAGTTTGTCCGGAGTAGAGCTAATGAAATAACCAAACAACATCACGAAAGCATAACCCAAAACGCCTATAATGATAGACGAGGTCCAGGTGTTCGATTGCTTGGGGTGAAGTTTTATCATGTTGCTGCAACGAAAATAAGACTTTTATTATTTTCTATTGCGTTAATTCCTTGGTTCACTATATTTGATTCAAATTACAAGCAAAATGAAAAAAATAATCGCATTCGTAGCCATGTCTATCTTCTTCGCAGGAGTAGCTTCTGCACAAGTTGAAAATACAACAACCACCTCAGAAAAGAAAACTGAGTGTTCAAAATCGAAAGAGTGCTGCAGCAAATCTGCCGCTACTCAAAGCGCTGAAAAGAAAGAGTGTTCTGCAACTAAAGCAGAAGGCAAATCAGAGTGTTGCAGCAAGAGCGCAGCAGCTGACGCTAAAAAAGGAAAGAAAAAAGGAAAAGAGTGTTGCTCTAAAGATGCAGCTGCAACAAGCGGTCAAAAAGAGGGATGCAAAGAGGGAGAGAAGAAAGACTGCTGCAAAAAAGCAGGAGAAAAATAAAATTCAGAAAAACGAATTGTTTAAACCTCGGAACTTCTCCGAGGTTTATTTTTGCAATCAAAATCAAAAAAGCGTGAAGAGTTCATTCGATGTCATAATTGTTGGAGGAGGAATTGTAGGTGCAGCTACCATGTATAAAATACAAATGGCTTATCCGAACAAGAATATACTATTGTTGGAAAAGGAAAGCGGACTGGCCGATCACCAAACGGGAAACAACAGCGGGGTGATTCATTCTGGACTATACTACAAACCAGGTTCAAAGAAGGCGATCAATTGTGTAAATGGAAGAAGAGAGCTTGTTGCTTTTGCGAAAGAGCACAATGTAAAGCACGATGTATGCGGAAAACTAATTGTTGCCGTTGATGAGTCTGAACTTCCGTTTTTGAACAAAATTGAACAACATGGCATAGACAATGGCATTGAAGATTTACGTCGTGTAACAGCAGAGGAAATTCGACAAATAGAACCTCATTGCATTGGAATAGACGGTTTATTTGTTGGCTGCACTGGAATTATAGACTTTCGAGGCGCCACCAATAAAATGGCTGAATTGGCCTTGGAGAAGAATCCACTTTCTAAGGTACACCTTTCAGAGGAAGCATTGAAGTTTGAGCATTTGGAAAACGCCACAATCGTAATAACGAACAAATCGGAATACGAAGCCGCTCACCTAATTGTATGCGGCGGTCTTCAAGCCGATCGTTTGGCGCGCAAAGACGGTATAGATTTGAAGGAACAGGTAGTTGGTTTCCGCGGAGATTATTACGAGCTGACTGAAAACGCAAAGCACAAAGTTAAAAACCTTATTTATCCTGTACCGAATCCTGATTTTCCATTCCTGGGCGTTCACTTCACGCGCATGGTAGACGGTTCTGTAGAATGCGGGCCTAATGCTGTGTTCACGTTCAAACGTGAAGGATACGGCAAGACCGATTTCAGCTTCCGAGATACTTGGGATGCTTTAACATACAAAGGAACTTGGAAGCTTTTCTTTTCCAACATGAAATTTGGAATCGACGAATATCGCAGAGCATTTAGCAAGAAGTTATTCCTGAAAACCCTGCAACGTTTAGTTCCATCCTTGACAATGGAAGACATTGAACCAGGAAGAGCAGGTGTGCGTGCCTTGTTACTTCGCGAAGACGGAGATACCCGCGACGACTTCAGAATAGAATATACAAAAAGGAGCATTCATGTTCTGAATGCCCCTTCTCCTGCGGCAACCGCATGCTTGGCCATTGGTGGAGATATTCTACAAATGGCCGAAGAACATTTTGGTTGGAAGAAATAACTTCTTCTATTCTGAAATAGCGCCGCTGCTCAAAGGCAAATCGCGACTTACTTTTCGAAACAGTCCTTGCAATACTTTGCCTGGACCTACCTCAACAACTTCGCTGCATTGGTCTGCAATCATGGCGTTCATGGTTTGCGTCCAACGCACAGGTGCGGTCAATTGAACAATTAAATTCTTCTTAATTTCTTCTGGATCTGAAACCGCAGATGCTGTTACGTTTTGATAAACAGGACAAATAGGTGTGTGGAAAGGAGTAGCAGCAATCGCAGCTTCTAATTCAACGCGAGCAGGCTCCATAAGCGGACTGTGAAAAGCGCCTCCAACAGGAAGTTTCAACGCACGCTTTGCACCAGCAGCAAGAAGCGCTTCGCAAGCTTTGTCAATAGCCTCGTTCTCTCCAGATATAACCAATTGCCCGGGACAGTTGTAATTTGCTGCAACCACCACTCCAGGAGTTTCGGCACATACTTTTTCAACCACGTCATCTTCCAAATTCAAAATTGCAGCCATGGTCGAAGGGTTCGCTTCGCATGCCTTTTGCATAGCCATAGCGCGCGCATAAACCAACTTCAAAGCGTCTGCAAATTCAAGCGTTCCGTTTGCAACCAAAGCGCTGAACTCACCCAAACTGTGTCCTGCCACCATTGAGGGTTGAAATGAATCACCCATTGCTTTCGCCATGGCTACACTATGCAAGAAAATAGCGGGTTGCGTAATATTGGTTTGCTTTAATTCTTCTTCTGTGCCGCTGAACATGACATCTGTCAGACGAAATCCTAAAATTTCATTTGCAGAATCCATTAACTCCTTTGCTACTGCAGAACTTTCATAAAGGTCTTTGCCCATACCGGGAAATTGAGAACCTTGTCCAGGAAAAACGTATGCTTTCATTATTGTAGTAAATTTGATACGAAAGTAAGTAAATCTCTTTCGAACCTAAACCAAAGACATCTCAATTATACCCAAAGAAGTATGGATAAATCCATGTAT
>JANQWV010000052.1:43931-60521 GCA_030729695.1 Flavobacteriales bacterium
AGAAGAATGACGCTCATGCAGCAAGAATTCGTGAATAATGTAACTCATGAGATTAAAACGCCTCTATCAACCATGCTTATGGCAGCAGAAGTCTTGGTTGAAGAAAATATCCACACCAAACCGTTTCGGCAAGATCAGTATATTTCCATTATTCGAAATGAAGGTGAGAGGCTGCGCGAGGAATTGGATCGGGTGCTAGATGTTTCTCGCATGACGAACATAGGAATTCACTTGAATAAAGAGGTCTTTGCCCCAAGGACTTTGGTTAATTCCTTAATCGAAAGAATGAATTTACAATTCAAAAATTACAACGGGTCTTCAGAAATTATTTGGGAAGCCGGTGAAGCCGAAATTAATTTCGATAAAAAATCATTCGAACTTATTTTAACAAACCTCATAGACAACGCATTGAAGTACAATATAGCAGAACCGCTAATTGTTATTCGCAGTATGGTTGTTGAAGGAAATCTAGTCATACAGGTGGAAGATAATGGAATTGGAATAGAAGAAATTTATCATACGCAACTCTTTCATAGATTCTTTCGTGTACCTTTAGGCGAGACGCATCACATTAAAGGTTTCGGATTGGGATTGTACCTGGTGAAGCAGTTGATGGATGCACATAATTCAACTATATTCGTATCGAGTGCAGAAAACAAGGGAACTACGGTTACGTTAAAGATTCCTGTGGCAACAAAAAACAATGAGTAAAATTCTTTTGGTTGAAGACGATGAGAACTTGGGTTTCGTAATCCAAGACCAATTGACCGATTTTGGTCATGAGGTAATTCGTTGTAGGTCTGCTCGTGAAGGATTGCTAACATTGGGAAAAGAAATCGTAGACATCTGTTTGCTAGATGTTATGATGCCTGTGAAAAGCGGATTTGCTTTAGCAGAGGATATCAAAAAGCTATTTCCTGAAATGCCATTTATATTTCTTACAGCGAAGCAACAACTGTCAGATCGATTGAAAGGTTTGTCAATTGGCGCCGACGACTACATAACTAAGCCTTTCGTAATTCAGGAACTGAATTTAAGAATTCAGAATATTATTCGAAGAACAAATAAAGACGAAGAGAAGATTGTCCCTGCTTTATATTCCATCGGCAGTTACTCGTTCGACAATGTAAACAACTACCTCATTTGGCCAAGCGGAATGCGTCAGCATTTAACAAATAAGGAAGCAAGTTTGTTGAAAGCATTTTGTGAAGGAAAGGGTAACGTAATGACACGTGAAAACTTAGCCAATTTAGTTTGGGGAGAAGAGTCCTATTTTGTTGCACGCACTATGGACGTTTATATTGCTAAGCTTCGCAAATTCTTTGCAGAAGATAGCCGTATTCAGATAATAAATCTTCACGGAGTGGGTTTCCAATTCGTGGTAGAGAAATAATATTTAAGAAAGACACATGGAAAAAGATGATCGTGTAAGACGGAAGTTCACCCCGCGCTCTTGGAACGAGTTAAAGTCGAACGACAGTTGGAGCATATTTAAAATTCTTTCAGAATTTGTTGAAGGGTACGAGCGCATGGCGGCCATTGGTCCTTGCGTTTCTATTTTCGGTTCTGCTCGAACCAAACCTGACAATAAGTACTATTCAACCGCTAAAGAAATAGCGTTTAAACTTACACAGAAAGGCTACGGCGTCATAACTGGCGGAGGCCCTGGTATCATGGAAGCGGGTAACATCGGAGCGAAGGACGGACAAGGCGCTAGCGTGGGTTTAAACATTAAACTACCATTCGAGCAATACCCGAATCCATACATTGATTACGATAAAAGCATCAACTTCGACTACTTCTTTGTTCGAAAAGTCATGTTTGTGAAATACAGTCAAGGCTTCGTGGTTATGCCAGGCGGCTTCGGTACACTCGATGAATTCTTTGAAGCGTTAACGCTTATTCAAACCTATAAGATTGGACGCTTTCCGATTATCCTAGTTGGGAAATCATTTTGGGAAGGGTTGGTCGACTGGATTCAAAAAGTTCTACTTGAGACAGAGAATAACATCAACGAAGAAGACATGATGCTCTTCTCTGTGGTAGACACCGCCGATGAAGCCGTTGATGAAATCGATAAATTCTATTCGCAGTATTTGTTAAAACCAAACTTCTAATGTCATCGTTTTTTGTTGCTATTCTCTCACCTTCGAAACTGATGAATGAAACATTTCAAGAGTTTAAAGGAGAGGCCACCTTGCCTTCGTTCACGAAAGAAACCGAAACACTCTGTGTTGAATTGAAAAAGGTTTCTGCAGATGAGTGGAAGCAGAAAATGAAAATAACCGATGAACTCGCGTTGAACACGCAATCGCGTTTTCAAAAATGGAACAAGAAAGATTTGTCGAAGGGTATTCCTGCTGCGTTACTTTTCAGCGGCGAAGCATTTAAATCACTCGACGCAAAATCATTTTCAAAATCAAATTGGAAAACAGCAGAACAATCACTTAGAATACTAAGCGGTTTTTACGGAGTTTTAAAGCCAACAGACACAGCTCTGCCTTATCGATTAATGGTTGGGACTCCTTATAAAACAGCCGCCGGTAAAACGCTTTATTCTTATTGGAGCGAAGCGGTGACGAAGTACCTTGAAAACGAAATAACGCCCAAAGGATATCTGCTCAACTTATCGTCTGACGAGTATTTCAAGATCATTGACACGAAGAACTTTGATCGGAAAATTCTTTATTTCAAATTCTTTCAATTGAAGGGAAAAGAAATGAAGAGCATTCCAACTTTTTCGAAGCAGGCCAGAGGAAGCATGGCGAGATTCGTTATTGAGTCCAATGCCAATTCGCTTGAAACGCTTAAACAATTCAACAAAGAAGGTTATTCCTTCAATGATAAATTGAGCGATGAGAATACGTTGGTGTTCGTGCGTTAAATCAGAACAAGCCGTTTAATTGGGCTTCAATACCACTGATGATCGTTCCTAAATCTTCTGGATTCTCATGGAAGCGATTGTTATCGATGTCTATAATTAACAACTTCCCTTTGGTATAGGTGGTTACCCAAGCTTCGTAACGTTCATTCAATCGAGTTAAATAGTCAAGGCGAATAGCCTCTTCGTAGTCACGTCCACGCTTCTGAATGTTTTGAACCAAAGTCGGTACCGAAGCTCTCAAGTAGATTAACAAATCTGGAGGAGTAATGAATTCATCCATTACACCAAACAAATCAGAATAGTTTTCGAAATCACGCGTGGTCATAAGACCCATAGCGTGCAAGTTTGGAGCGAAGATGTAGGCGTCTTCGTAAATGGTGCGGTCTTGCACAATCTTCTTCGACTTCTTCTTAATATCAATCAATTGTCTGAAACGACTTCTCAAGAAAAATACTTGCAAGTTGAAAGACCAACGTTGCATGTCTTTGTAGAAATCACTTAAATACGGATTGTTATCTACTTCTTCAAAATGAGCGGTGTATTTGTAGTGCTTCGCGATTAAAGTCGTGAGCGTAGTTTTTCCTGAACCGATGTTTCCGGCAATAGCTATATGCATAATTCGTTTAGGTAATAATCAGATTCGAAAGTAGAGAAAAAATATGGATTTTCGAAGGCTTATTTCTCTAAGTTTTCAAGAATAGCTATTTCTCGTTTTATGCCCGTAGATGGCTCGAAATAGAAGGGTTTGTCTTCACACATCATCCATTGAATTGCACCCGTCAATACAGGCGTAGCGAAATAGCGAATAACCTCTGGCTTAGGTTGATTGTGATCCCATGAGAAAAGCATGTTTCCCATTCGGAAATAAATAAAATTATTCCACTGATAAACGGGGTCAGAGGTGGAATAGGGGGTTTCTGATTCAAGTGTGCCAAACAAAGAAAACAATACAATTCCTTTTTCTTCCGTAATCAAATAAACACGCTGACCGCTTTCAATAATTTGTTTGGGTTGAAGTGTAGACTTCGTCAAATAAGAAAGATTCGCAGATTTACTTAATACTTCAAATTGTCTGTTTGTTCGAGTAAGCGTACTCGAGTTCACATCATACAACCACAAGGCATCTCCTTTCGATCCCGCAACACAAGTGATTTGCCCTTGAAAGCGTTCGTTCAAAAACACAGGTTCTTCCAAAACATTGATTGTGTTATCTAAAAAAACGAGCGATCCTTGATCTTCAAAAAAAAGAAAGGGGACCAAGGGATTTGTTAAATCTAATTGCGCAGAAGTCCCGTATTGCAATGTGCTCAGTCTGAAATCTAGGTTGAAGTTGGAACTGTGCTTCGTTAGGTGATCTGAATAAATTTCGTAGGTGTTTCCAAGCGCATCACACTGCACGCGATGTTGCGCTTGTATGCGGAATACAAGCGCAAATAGGCACATTGAAATCACAAAGTACGTTCTCATTTATTCAATTCAATTAACTCTTCCAGCCACAGACGATCTGTTGCTAATCTAGGTATTTTATGCTGTCCACCTAATTTGTTTCTTTTCTTCAACCAAGTATAAAACACATCTTTTTTTCCCTTGTGCACAATGGGAAATCCCAAGTTCAAATTCGTGTTTCGCTTCGCGTCATAATCCGAATTTTCATCGCGTAAATTTTCATCTAACAAAAAACAAAACCGATCAAAATCGAAATCATTGTTTTCAAATTCAATAAACCATTCATGCGCTGCGGTTTCATTTTCTTTCGGGAAGGAAGGGGCAACGGTATATTCCACAACATGAATGTTCATGTGCGTGCAGGTCCTGCGCAAAGCACTCTCCGCATTTTCAACCATGAGTTCTTCTCCGGTGAGGTTAATGAACTGCTTCGTTCGACCAACTATTCTAAAGCGGAAAGGGTAGAGGTGTGTGAAGCGAATGGTGTCACCAATCATATACCTCCAAAGGCCTGTATTGGTTGTAATGACAAGCGCATAGACGCGATTGAGTTCTACTTCTTCAAGAGAAAGAGCGCGAGGTTTTTTATTATTCAATTCTTCAAGCGGAAGGAATTCGTAATACACACCATAATCTAACATCAAAAGCATTTCATTTGAATTCAATTGATCTTGAATTCCGAAAAATCCTTCGCTGGCATTGTATGTCTCGAAATAATCTGTTGTGCCATTGGGAAGAATAGCGTTGAACTGCTCACGATACGGCGCGAAGCTTATTCCACCGTGCATATACATTTGAAGGTTTGGCCATACTTCATGAATGTGTTTGGCCTTTTTCAACTCTAAAATTCGTCGAAGTAGGAGTAGCGTCCAACTTGGTACACCTGATAACACACGAACATCTTCGTTCATGGTGTTCAACGCCATAGCATCGAGTTTCTCCTCCCAATTGTCCATAAGCGAAATCTCTCGCTGAGGAACGCGTTTCATTTCCACCCAAAACGGTAAATTCGAAATAATAATTCCACTTAGATCGCCAATGGTGTTTTCTTCCTCTTCAGTCATCTTCGTGCTTCCGCCAACAATCAGTGTTTTTCCAGAAAACAAATCGGCGTTTTCACGCAATTGGTAGAATATGGCGAGCAAATCTTTTCCACCTTTATAATGTCCATCTTCTAAATTTTCATTTGAAATTGGAATGAACTTACTTCGACTGTTTGTAGTTCCCGAACTCTTCGCAAACCATTTGGTTTTACCCGGCCAAAGTACATTGCCTTCACCCTGAATCATTTTTTCGATATACGGAAAATGATCTTCGTATGAACGCAGAGGAATAGCCTTGCGGAAGTCTTCAAGCGTGTGAATGTGTTCGAACCTGTGTTCTTTACCGAAGGAGGTCAGAGCTGCCTCATCAATGAGCTTTTGGCGAATCTCTTCCTGTACTTCAATGGGGTATTGCTTAAACAACTCCATTTGATGAAGTCGCTTTTTAATTACCCAACCGAATACTGTATTACCCGCCATAAGTTGATTGCTGTCTTGTTTTTATTGAAACAAAAATGCCCTCTAAGATAATCCTAGAGGGCATTGCTGAAAAAGATTTTATTAGCGAATCAAGTTCAAGTGACCTTGAATTTCAAAGCGCTCTCCGGTTGACTTTGAAACAACTATTGCAGTCCAATTGTAAACACCTTCCGGACAATAGTAAGATCCGTTATAAGTGTTGCCAGTCCATGCAGTTGAAGGATTTGTTGTACTAAACACAATATCTCCCCAACGGTTAAAGACTTCCAACTTGAAACGATTTTCATCAATGTCACTTCCAACCATCATAACCACATCGTTCAATCCATCGTTATTCGGTGTGAATGTATTTGGAAGGTAATATTGGAAAATGTTACGAATGATAATAGAACCCTCAATGAAGTCGGTACATCCGTTAACATCTGTAACAGTCAATCGAACAGGATATTCTCCACCGGTTCCTTGTGGGAAAGTGAAGGTAGGATTTTGAGCAGAAGAATTTCCTAGAGGTGCTCCGATGTTGAAAATCCAGTCGTAAGTCGCAATGTTACCAAGTGATTGGTCGGTGAAATTGATAACAGTGTTGTTCGCGTCTGTTGGCTGCGGATCAGCAATGTATCCTGCCACTGGAGGGTCGAACGATGTCAAGAAGTTTGGAATACTGGTACTGTAGGTACACCCTATATCTGTTACTACTGAAAGAGTCACATCGTAGGTTCCTGGTGCAGCAAAGTTTAAATCAAGTTGATCTTGATTTAATTGATAAGTCCCATCGCTAATTTCCCAGGCCATATTTTGATAGGTACTCGGGTCAGTAGTATTGATAAGGGTTAAGGTCTCTGGCCAACAATTCGATGGGTCAGGTGATGTGAACGTAACCGTTACATCAGAAGCAACATCAACGTTAAAACATTGTGTAATGGTATATCCGCAATCGTCAACCACGGTTAAACAAGCTTGCCCGCTAACAGTTGGATTAATCAATGCATCAGGTGTATTCGCTACCACTGTGCCGTTGTAGGTCCATTCATAAGTAAACGGAGCCTGTCCAGATGCTTGAGTCAGTTGATCCAAGTTCAAGTCACCCATGTAGCAAATTGAGGTATCGTTGGCAATGGTCATGTTAGTAGGACCAGCAAAAGCGATGTTAAGAGTAGAGAACAAAGCACATGTTCCAAGCGTCACGGTGTAAGTGTAGTTTCCGGAAGGCATCGTCAACGGGTCGAAAATTCCGAATGGAACAACAGCATTACTTGGGTTAGTCCAAACTCCGGTAGTTACTGGCGTTCCTCCCAATTGAGTAAGCATATCGAACGCAGGGTCAGTAGAACAGATGTTAATAGAATTATCTATTCCCGGATCACCAACAGGATCAATACTCACGATAGCTTGGTCTGTACTAGCGCAATCTGGATGTCCAACAGGATATCCAACCAGGGTGTAGATCGTTTGCTGATCGAGCGAACTCATGGTTGGCTGCGGAATATTTGGATTGTTCAAATTTGCCGAAGGAGTCCATTCCCAGGTATACTGAGGTCCTCCGTTGGTGCAGTTAACATCATACGTCCAAGGTTGGTAAGAACCGCTTGAACAAGCAACTGATCCATCTGAAGTGAATGTAATTGTAATACATCCTGTAGGATTTGTCGCAGTCCAAGACTGTCCTGTTGCATCGCCAGTATTCCAAGTGCCAATCTGTGGGGAGGCCGTATTTGGCCCATCATAGACACTGAAGTTTTCAAAAAAGCCTTCCATTTGTCCCGATATAAAATCAAAGGTCATAAAGGAGACGCCATCATTTTGAACGTCAGGGCAGAAGGTCCACGTGAAATTCTCACCATTGGTGTAACAATAATTAAAGACTCCCCCATCTTGTGCACAACTCGGCGTTGGTATGCCTTGAAACCCACCCTGAAGCGTTAAGTCACCGCAAGAATAAATGAGATCAGGACCAGCAGTAATTGTCAAAGGTTCGGTGAAAGTAATTTGAATGGTAGAGTCAAAAGAACAACCGAAGTTGTTTACCACGTGGTAAGTGTAATCGTATGTTCCTGGTCCCGGAGGATCAATGGTCGCAATGTCAGCGTCGGCATCAATAACCACAATATTTGGACCTGTCCAATAAGAAGAGTCTGAATCAATACCAATCGAAGGTGTAAATGTTGTAATACCAGGGAACAAAGCAGGATTGAAGTTAATTCCCCAATAGAAGATGTACCCGTTGTCAATGGCAAGGTTATCTGTCACGGTGAAGGTCCATGCACCGTTAAGCGGACAGCCCACCAAGTCGCACATATTTCCCGAGGCTGAATATGTTCCAGGTGTTAAAGAGTTACCTGGAGTCGGTCCGCCGGTGGGAGTTGTTAAGCCACCAGCCGCAGCTTGTCCCCACGTTCCTGTAGTTGAAGTAGGTGCCCAATAGTAATCAGAACCCACTCCAGGATTGGTAGATCCGTCATCGATTGCCTCTCCAAGAAATGTTCCGCCTCCGCCATTGGTTCCCCAGGTTACCAGGTCAACGGTTGTTCCGTTCGGACAAGTAATAGAGATACCCAAGTCACCCATGTAACTGTGCTCCATGTTAACCAAGACACTGTATAAATCAGCACAGGTGGAAAGCGTAGCACCGGGATCAAAAAAGTCGAAATTTAAAGATGTTGAGTAGGAGAATCCCGCTCCGTCGGCAAGGTAGGTTGTACCTGAGACAACTTGCGGAGGCAATGCTGTCCATTGGGTGCTCTGAGCAGAGCCCGTCAGAATAACCTGTTCCCCGAAACAAGTAGTTTCTGTAATATTATTGAGTTCAGGAAAAGTTGGAATGGTTGATACTAAAATTTGAAGGGGAGTGGTATTTAAACTTTGACATCCGTTGTTATCCTCAACAGTAAGAGTCACAACATACTCACCAGGTTCGTTGAAGGTGTGTGAAGTCAATTGTCCAGATAAGCTGTCAATGGTGCCGTCATCGAAATTCCAAAAGTATTGTGAAAGAGTAAATCCAGGTTCAGCGAATGAACCAACACCACTAAAGTCAATCGCATCTCCAATACAGATTGAAACAGATTGTTCAGGACCAACTGGTGCAGGATTCGAAATAACTGAGTTTTGTGTTGGTGGAGCGCAAGGGGTAGTGCAAGAAATTGCAGCTTCAAATCCAGGAGAAGTTGCGTTGGCATTTCCATTGTCAGAGAACACAACTGTTAAACATCCAGAAGGGTTGTTAACTGTTCCAGTAACTTGCAATCCTTGTAAGGTATTTCCAGTATAGCTTCCTAATTGTGCTGCGCTCGTATTCGGTCCATCAAAAATGGTGAAGTAATCACTGTTGTTTCCATTTGGAGAAGTCTGCAAGGCAAATGCAGAAAAGTCAAGTTGAATAACATCTCCAGGCGTATCTGGACAGATAGTCATGGTGTAGTTAGCATCTGGATAAGGATTTCCTCCCCCCGCATCGAACAAAGATCCAGAGCACGTTGAAATCGTAGTCGTGCTCATGCAGTAGTTACCAGGAACGCCGCAATCCAATTGAGCAACAGCCGATGACGAAATAATAAAGAGAAAAGCTAAGGATAAGAATTTATTCATTCTTGCAATTGATTTAGTTTACTGACGCTTTTGCACAACAAATGGTTGCACGGAATTGTCACAAAATAAGGCGATGCGAATTTAGTAAATTTTCATTCAGCTTTTTGAAAGAAATTGGGCAAACAAAAGGGCCTTCGAAAAGGCCCTGATGCATTAGGTATATGAGGTTTTGGTTAAGGTACAATTGTTAGTGTTCCGCTGTAATAACGAGCATCGTTACCATCTTCACCGTATATTAAAACAATCCAAGGGAATTGTTGTCCAGCAGTAGCTTTCTTTCCACCTTTCATTTCTCCTTTCCAAACTTTCGTTTTGGAAGTAGATTCGAAGATAATGTTTTCTCCGTCATAAATAGAAAGTTTGAATTTATTTCCACCTTTTTTGAGCGCTTCAGGCATGAAGGCGATTTCATGTTCACTCATCTTCAAGACCGCACCCAAGTTGAAGTCGGCATTGACTTGAACAATCTTTACTTGTTCGTCTTTGCATCCGAAAGAGTTCTGTACTTCAAGAATGACAGGTTGTTTGCCTTTCGAGTTGTAGATCACACTTGGAGATACCTCAGACGAGGTTCTGTTCTCAGTGAATTTCCACAAAAAGCTGTTCGCGTTCACACTTGTGTTCACAAATTTAGCTGTAGGCTCTCCAACGGGACTGTTCGTGTAAGACCACTCGAAGTCTGCTTCAGGTTTCGGATTAATCGTAATCAAATCACGCATTGCGATGGTTGAAATTTGACCGTCGTTTGGATTCGTTACAGACAAAGACACATCGAATGTTCCCGACTTTTTGAATATGTGAATTGGGTTTTCCTGATTAGAGAAACTACCGTCACCGAAGTTCCACAAATAACTTCCATTCTTTGGACTGTTCTTCGCAGTGAAATTCACTTCAGCCCCAGCACAAGCTGTGCGAACGCAAGGCTCAATGTATAACGACTTGTTTTTATTCTCAATTCGCTCTAATCCTTGCCCGTCGTTAGGGTCAGTGAGGTTTGTGTTATTGTTCTCAGCAGTTGTACTGGTATTTGTGTTCGTTAACGGCGAGGCCTTCGAAGGAGTAGTTTCTGAGGTTGAATTGTCCTTTGAAGTCGAAGTGTTGTTGATGACGTCTTCCTTGAAGTCTGAAATAATACCAGTAATTCCATTTGAAGACTCGCCATTCGCAACATCATCTGAATTTGGCGTAGAAACAGTGTTCGCTACTTCTGAAGCATTTGGAGTTGCCGAAGCCACCGTATTGTTCTCGCTTGAAATCACGAGATAACCGGAAACACCTACAATCGCTGTAACTGCCGCAACACTTCCCCACAGAGCAAGGCCGCTAAATAAGCGCTTGCGAAGTAGGCGTCTACTCAATTGTGTGAACTCAGAAGAACTATAAGGCAACTCATAATTTTTATAAGCGTCTTGTATTCCTTGTTCGAATTTATCCAACGGGTTATTGCTCATTCGCCGCGTTAATTTTATTTTTTAATAATATCTTTTTCATGTTCTTCTTGGCCTTCGCGTAGTTACTTTTTGAGGTCCCTAAACTAATGCCCAGTTTCTCACTAATTTCTTGGTGAGAAAAGTTTTCGAAGACATACAAGTTGAAAACTGTACGGTATACAGGAGTCAATTGTTGCATGGCTTCCACAATGTGGTGGGGTTGAAAGTCGTAAATGTCCGATTCCTGCTCGTCTTCCTCATCTGCACTTTCTTCCACAAAGTGTTTCGAATTTTCTAAGTCAAGATCTACATGATGTTTCTTCTTTCGGTATTGGTCAATTGATAAATTCACCATTATCCGTCTTATCCATCCTTCCAAAGAACCGCTTCCTTCAAATTTTTCCATACTCGAAAAAACTTTAATGAATCCGTCCTGCACCATGTCTTTCGCTTCGTCTGTTGAACTTGCGTAACGCAAACACACAGCCTTCATCTTCCCGTAATACATCTTATAAATAGCATGTTGGCTTCGGCTGTCTCCTTTAAGGCAGCCGTCAATCAGTTCTTGTTGGGAGCGTTCTGTTGACACCAATAATTTGTGTTAAGACGAGATTAATTTCGAGGGTTGCCTCGAAGGACTTTAGTCAAATGTAATTCTTTCTTTTTGTTTTGTTGAAGCTATTTCGAATTGTCTCGCCTAATTTTGCGACATGAAAAGGGTAGTGGTTGGTTTATCGGGCGGAGTAGATTCTGCGGTTACCGCGCACTTGCTTATACAGCAGGGCTATGAGGTAATTGCAGTTTTTATGCGGAATTGGCACGATGAGACTGTGGTTATCAATAACGAATGCCCTTGGATTACCGATTCTAACGATGCCATGCTCGTAGCAGAGCACTTGGGTATTCCTTTTCATGTGCTAGACCTCAGCGTTGAATACCGTGAACGCATTGTGGAATACATGTTCCGCGAATACGAGTTGGGAAGAACCCCAAATCCAGATGTCTTGTGCAACCGAGAAATCAAATTCGATGTGTTTTTAAAAGCCGCAGAGCAACTCAAGGCAGATTTCGTAGCAACCGGACATTACGTTCGTAAATCGGAAACAGTCGAGAATGGGATTACGCAATACCATTTGCTTTCTGGCGCAGATGGAAACAAAGACCAAAGCTATTTCTTGTGTCAATTGAATCAAGCCCAATTGAGCAAGGCTCTTTTTCCAATTGGAGAATTAACGAAACCGGAAGTGCGCGTCATTGCCGCGGAACTTCAACTTCCGAACGCAGACAAGAAAGACTCGCAAGGTCTGTGTTTCATAGGGAAGGTTAAACTCCCTGTTTTCCTTCAACAACAATTAGCTCCCAAAAAAGGAAGAGTGCTGCGCATAAAGGAAGAGTTTCTTCCACAATTAAATGAATTGGTAGTAGATTCTTCTCAAGATCCTCAAGTGCTTTCTCGTCCGCAGGTCTTTTCTCCCGAAATGTGCGACGATGTTGGAGAGCACAACGGAGCGCATTACTATACTGTAGGGCAGAGAAGAGGTTTGGGAATTGGCGGACAAGCCATTCCATTGTTTGTGGTGGCTATTGATGTGGAAAAGAATATAGTGTACTCGGCTCAAGGGGAAACTCATCCGGCACTTGCAAGAAGAGGTCTCGCCATTCGAAACACAGAGGCGCATTGGATTCAGGAAAATTTAAAGCCAAGTCAAGGCCAAGTTTTAGAAGTCGATTGCCGAATACGTTATCGACAGCCTTTATTCAAAGCGACGGTTTCGGTTGGAAGTGAATTCACGTATGTGATTTTTCACGAAACTCAATACGGCGTAGCGAAAGGACAGTTCGCTGCATTCTATATAGGAGAGGAATTAATAGGCAGTGGCGCCATTTTCGAATAGGCCACTTTTCCACATTTCCAAGAATAAGCAACTTTTTACCGGAGATTAATGTCTGATTAACAGCGAGTCAATATATATTCCTCACTCTAACCTATAACTATGAAACAAACTTTACGTTTAGTCTTAATTGCTCTTCTTTTTGCGACAGGCCTTGTTGCGAAAGCGCAAATTGATACAACTTGCACCCAAGTGTCATTCTCATTGACCGGCGGTACTTTTGCGGGCGAAGTGAGCTTCAATATTGTAAATTCAGCAGGAGCAACCGTGGCTACAGGTACTCCAGCAACCACGCCATCAGGTGTATGGTGTCTGCCAAATGACTGCTACATGGTTCAAATGTGGGATTCTTTTGGAGATGGTTGGAACGGAGCTGCATTAACTGTATCGGTGAGCAATACCGAGTCTTATATTTTCACATTTACACAAGGAATGAGCGCTTTAGATCATTTCGGCGTAGGAGTAGATTCTTGCGGAACCGTTGCAGTTCCGGGTTGTATGGATCCAGCGGCCTCTAATTACAATCCAATTGCTACCGTAAATGTAGGCTGCTCGTATGAAGGATGCACCGACCCGTCTGCGACTAACTTTAATGCGAATGCAAACGTTGACAATGGTTCTTGTACCTATTGCAACGGTGCTGGAAGTGTGAACGCTTCTCTTTACATCTGCACATTTTCTAATGGAGCGCAAGTTGCTCTTTCTATCTTGAATTCGGATGGTGACACTGTTTGGACCTCTCCAACTTTAGGCAATGTAGCAATCTACTACACCAGTCTTTGTCTTCAAGCGGGAGAATGTTACACAGCGGTAATGTCAAATAGCGCAGGATTAACAGGTTGGTACAATGGATACTTTTGGATTAACAACGGTCAGGGTCAGGTCATACACACAAGTCTTGCAGACAATCAAACAACGCAATCTGTTTTATTTAGTTTAGATGGAACATGTGGAGATGTATTCGGATGTACAAATACGTTAGCTTCTAACTACAATCCTGCGGCTACAATTGATGATGGTTCTTGTATTCTGGCATATGGATGCACAGATTCAACAGCTTATAATTTTGATCCGTTAGCAGTTGTTGACGACGGTTCATGTTTCACAGGATGCACAACCGGTAACACCGTAGTCGTTTCTTTCAATCCAGGTATGTTTGCTGCTGAATCAATGTACACCATTACAGATTCTTCTGGAGCAATGCTTATGCAAAGCACCGTGAATGTTGCCAATGCGAACAACATGGCCTATGGTTGTCTTACAGACAATTGCTATACGCTGAATATGTACGACTCATTCGGAGACGGATGGGATGGCGGAGCAACTTCAGGAATTGTAATTAATGTGAATGGTGTAAATCTGGTGAGCACAGATATGGCAACAGGAAACTACCAATCCATGATTTTTGGAATTAATGCCGAGTGTTCTGAAGACACAGTGCTTTGTTCAACCGATATTGAACTTATCCCAGATTCTATGGTTGAAATGGAGAATGCAGTTATGATATACTGGAACCAGGATCTTTCCAACATTAGTTCTGTTTCATGGGACTTTGGTAACGGTGTAACATCAAACGAGTTCTTCCCTGCATACTTCTATGATTCAATTGGAACTTACACGGTATGTTTGACCGTTTATTTTACCGATGGCTGTTCAGCTTCAAGTTGTGTAACATTCACCATGGATGCAAACGGAGTTTCAGGTCCGGGCGGAGCTCAAATGAACGGATTTTGGTTGAACACCACAGGTACTTATCCGAATAATGTGAACGAATTGACTTCAACACAAACGTCAGTAAACATGTTCCCGAATCCAACTTCAGGAAATGTTGCTGTGAAGGCTTCACAATTGAATCCAAGCGAGAATACAATCATTCGCATCTATTCAATAGACGGAAAAGAAGTATTCGCTAGCAACTTCGGAAACGGAGCGGTTAACAACACTTTCCAATTGAATGTTTCTGAATTGAGCAACGGATATTATTTCTTATCGCTTCAAAATGGCAATCAAATTCAACGCGTTCCTTTCGTAAAAGAATAGGTTGATTATTCCTTACGAAGAAAAGAGCTGTCAATAGACAGCTCTTTTTTTTATCTTTACGCAAAGGAGTCTTCCAAAAAATAGAAATATATTATGAAAAAGTTTATTTCGTCAATAATGATCTTGTCTCTTGTAACAATAGCATTTGTGAGTTGCGACAAATATCAAAAGGGTTATGATTGCACGGGAAACATTCCGACATACAACAACGATATAAAGCCAATATATGATGCGAATTGTGCGACATCGGGCTGTCACGACTCGCAGTATCACTCTACAGGAATTGACTTGAGTAATTATGCAGGGGCTGCCTCTGCTAACAACGATGATATTTTAGGTTCGGTAGAACACGACGCTGGTTATAGCGCTATGCCCAAAAACGGAACTAAATTGACCGACACACAAATCAAGAAAATCTACTGTTGGATGCGGAACAACAAGCCATTGTAGGCCTTTGAATTGCTGAAACGCTACATTCGTGCGTATCTTTGCCGCATGAGTTATACTATTGTCATTGTAGGTAGACCGAATGTAGGGAAGTCAACGTTATTTAATCGTCTTACTGAAACATCAGACGCCATTGTAGAACCAACAGCCGGAGTTACCCGTGATCGTAAGTACGGAACAGGTCAGTGGGGCGGAAAAGAATTCATTGTTGTAGATACCGGTGGAGTTGTTACGAACAGCGATGACGCGTTCGAACAAGACATTAACAGTCAAGTGCGCTTGGCCATTGCCGAGGCAGATCGTATTCTTTTTATGGTAGACGCCAAAGAAGGAATGACCGAGTGGGACGAAGAAATTGCAGACATGCTTCGCAGAGCGAACAAGCCAGTTCTTTTGGTTTGTAACAAAGTAGATACTTCAGACAAAGAAATATTAGCAACAGAATTTTACGCGTTAGGATTCGGAGAGAAGTTGTTCAGCATTAGTGCAAACAACGGTTACGGTTCTGGAGATTTGCTCGACGAGTTGTTGCAGGAAATGCCTGAGATCGACGAGTCGGAAATGCCAGACTTGCCGAAGATTGCCATTGTTGGAAGACCGAATGTAGGGAAGTCATCGTTGTTGAACACCTTGTTGGGCAACGACAGAAGTATTGTTTCCGATGTTGCAGGAACCACCCGTGATGCTGTTCACACGCACTTCAAGGCCTTCAACAAAGAGTTGATGTTGATTGATACAGCGGGTTTACGTAAGCGTAAGCAAATTGAAGATGATATTGAATTCTTCAGTGCAATTCGTACCATTAAATCTATTCGCAACGCAGACGTTTGTATGTTGTTGATCGATGCGGTTGAAGGAATTACTAAGCAAGACTTAACCATCTTTGGTGAGATTACAGAAGCCAACAGAGGTATTGTTATTTTGGTGAACAAGTGGGACATGGTAGAGAAAGATCACAAGAGTGTCGATGTCATGACCGAAGAAATTAAGAAGCGTATTGCACCGTTCACCGATGTGCCAATTCTCTTCACTTCGAACATTACCAAGCAACGTATTCTGAAAGCATTGGAAGCGGCTATGGAGGTTTATGAGAATCGTCTACAGCATTTCTCTACTTCTAAGTTGAACGACATTATGTTGCCAATTATTCAAGCTTATCCGCCACCGGTTGTGAAGGGTAAGGAAGTGAAAATTAAATACATCACGCAACTTCCAACGAAGAGTCCGGCTATTGCATTTTTCTGTAACACGCCGCAGAATGTTGTTTCTTCATATCAACGTTTTTTAGAGAACAAGCTTCGTGAGAATTTCCGTTTAACGGGGGTTCCAGTGAGATTGTATTT